>NZ_JBNPJU010000012.1:0-119845 GCF_050312575.1 Pseudomonas sp. R11F
TCAGCCAAAGACTCGTTCACTGACACACCGCCATCGGGCGCAAGCCCCCTCCCACCGTTGGACTTTCATCATGTTCAATAGTGTGTGAGCCCCATGACCACTCAAACCCTTGACCTCGCCAGCGCCACTCATGGCTATCGCCGTCTGCTGGCACGGCGCGCCTGGCTGTTGGCGCTGCTCGGTACGGCGCTGGCCTGCGCGATTCTGGTGGACTTGGCGAGCGGTCCGTCGGGTATGGGCCTGCTGGCCCTGCTGGATGGCATCCTGCACCCGTCCCACTTGAGCGCCACCGACCAAGTGATCATCTGGAACGTGCGCCTGCCCTACGCACTGATGGCGGTACTGGTCGGTTGCGCGTTGTCCCTGGCCGGAGCCGAGATGCAGGCCATCCTGAACAACCCGCTGGCCAGCCCATTTACCCTGGGCGTGTCCTCGGCGGCGGCGCTGGGAGCATCGTTGGTCATCGTGTTTCCGGTGACCACGGTGTGGGTGTCGGCCAATACGGCGATTTCCATCTCGGCCTTTATCTTCGCCGCCGCCTCGGTTTTTCTGCTGCAAGCCATGTCACGCCTGCGCGGGGCCGGTGTTGAAAGCCTGGTGTTGTTCGGCATCGCGCTGGTGTTCAGTTGTAACGCCGTGGTGGCCTTGCTGCAGCTTGTCGCCACCGAAGACGTGCTGCAACAACTGGTGTTCTGGACCCTGGGCAGCGTGACCCGGGCCAACTGGGACAAACTCGGCATCCTGGCACTGGTGGTGGCGCTGATGTTGCCGTTCTCCTTCGCCGCCGCTGCGCGTCTGACCCTGCTGCGCATGGGCGAAGACCGTGCACAAAGCTTCGGCGTGGACGTGAAACGCCTGCGATTTTTCTCGCTGCTGCGCATCAGCCTGCTGTCGGCCACCGCCGTGGCGTTTGTCGGCACCATCGGCTTTATCGGCCTGGTCGGCCCGCATATCGCACGGATTCTGGTCGGCGAAGACCAGCGCTTCCTGCTGCCCGCCAGCGCCCTGACCGGCGCCTTGCTGCTGTCGCTGTCGTCGATCGCCAGCAAATGGCTCATGCCCGGCGTGATCGTGCCGGTGGGCATCGTCACCGCCCTGGTGGGTGTGCCGATTTTCGTGGTGTTGGTGTTCAAGCGCGGGAGGCAGCTATGAGTGAAGGTTTAACCGTACAGCACGCCAATGTCAGCTACGGGCGTCGGCAGATTGTGCATGACCTCAGTTTGCCCACCTTGCCCCACGGCAGCCTGACCGCCTTGATCGGCCCCAACGGTGCGGGCAAATCGACATTGCTGCGGGCCGTGGCCGGGCTGGAAAAGATGCACGGTGTCGTACGCCTGGGCGACCTCGACCTGTCGGCCATGTCCGTGGGCGAGCGCGCCCGCCGGGTGACCTACATGCCGCAAAACCTGCCACCGGGCCTGAGCCTCAGCGTGATGGAAAGCGTGATCGCAGCCCTGCGCGTGGCGCGTGTGGACGGCATTCCCCTGTCCAGCGAAGCCTGCCTGCGCGAGGCTTTCGAGGCGCTACGGCGCATCGGTATCGCGCATTTGGCCGATCAGTGGTTGAGCACGTTGTCCGGCGGCCAGCGCCAATTGGTCAGCCTCGCCCAGCTCATCGCCCGTCGCCCCCAGGTCATGTTGCTCGACGAACCCACCAGCGCCCTCGACCTCAACTACCAATTGAAAGTCATGGACTGCGTGCGTGGGCTGGTGCGCGAACACCAGTTGATCGCGGTGGTGGTGCTGCACGACGTCAACCTTGCCGCACGCTTCGCCGACCATATCGCCGTGCTCCGCCAGGGTCGGTTATACGCCAGCGGCGCAGCGGATCAGGTGTTGGACCCACTGATGTTCGCCGAGGTGTATGGCGTGCAGGCGCGCATCGAGCGCTGTTCGCAGCGGTCGTTGCAAGTGTTGGTGGACAGCGCAGTGTGAAAAGTCTCTAAGGATATGCGCAAATGTTTCATTGAGTTTTCGTACACCGAACGTTACCTATACCTACAGGCATTCGCTCAAGCATCACCACTTTTTGGAGAGCTTCATGATCGACCTGTATTACTGGACTACCCCCAACGGCCACAAAGTCTCGTTGTTCCTGGAAGAAGCCGGCCTGCCCTACACGGTGCACCCGATCAACATCGGCCAGGGCGAGCAGTTCAAGCCGGACTTCCTGAAGATCGCTCCCAACAACCGTATCCCCGCCATCGTCGATCACACCCCGACCGACGGTGGCGCGCCGCTTTCGCTGTTTGAATCGGGCGCCATCCTGCTGTACCTCGCGGAAAAAACCGGCCAGTTCATTCCCCGTGAGCTACGTGGCCGTCAGGAAACCTTGCAGTGGTTGTTCTGGCAAATGGGCGGACTCGGGCCGATGGCAGGGCAGAATCATCATTTCAGCCAGTTCGCAGCCGAGAAGATTCCCTATGCGATCAAGCGTTATGTCGATGAAACCGCCCGCCTCTATGGCGTGCTGGACCGGCGCCTGGCCGACCGAGCTTTTGTGGCCGGCGAGGACTACAGCATTGCCGACATGGCGATCTATCCGTGGATCGCTTCCTACCAGCGGCAGAGCCAGCGCCTGGAAGACTTCCCCCACGTGCAGCGCTGGTTCAACACCATCAAGGCGCGGCCGGCGACGGTTCGGGCCTATGAACTGGTGCAAAAGGTCAACCCGCCCCAGCCCTGATTTCATGCGGGAGGGGGCCTGCCCTAATGGTGGGATGTAGAACACATCATCTGTAGTGAGCGGGCTTGCCCCCTCCAACAGTTTCAAGATCTCATGCTTTACCAAAACTCCCGCTTGCGTCGTTTCGCCGCGCTCACTAACGTAGCGCCTTTACTGACGCTACCCCCCGCAGGAGCTTTGCCATGGCCTCGCCAGCCTTCTCACATTTTCTTCCCCGGTTCGGCGTTGCCGCGGCAGTGGCCAGTGCATTAAGCCTGGCCGGTTGCCAACTCCAGAGCACCCAGGACACGCTGCCGCCGGTCGCCGGTGTGCAGCCGATCAAGGGGCTCGCGCAGAATGTGTCGGTACGCCGCAATGCCCAAGGCATGCCGCTGATCGAGAGCAACACCTTTCATGACGCGCTGTTCAGCCTGGGCTACGTGCACGCCGGCGACCGCATCACGCAAATGGTCACGTTGCGCCTGCTGGCCCAGGGCCGACTGGCGGAAATGTCCGGCCCTGAAGTGCTGGATGTCGACCGCTTCATGCGTGCGGTCAACCTGAAAAAAAGCGCCGGTGAGCTGTACAACGCCTCATCGCCGCGCCTGAAGCGCTTCTTCGAAGTGTATGCCCGCGGCGTCAACGCCTACCTGTTCCGCTACCGCGACAAGCTGCCGCCGGACCTGGCCCAGACGGGTTACAAGCCCGAGTACTGGAAGCCGGAGGACTCGGCGCTGTTGTTCTGCCTGCTGAATTTCAGCGAGTCGAGCAACCTGCAGGAAGAACTGTCGTCCCTGGTGCTGGCGCAAAAAGTCGGCGTCGACAAACTCGCCTGGCTCATTCCAAGCGCGCCGGATGAGGCGATCCCGACGGCAGAAGCCGAGAAACTCAAGGGGCTGAACCTGAGCCAGATCACCGGCCTCGCCGGCCTGGATGCGGTCAGCCAGCAGTTGGGCAGCCTCAATGCACTGGGCGTCACCACCTCCAATAACTGGGCGATTGGCCCCCAGCGCAGCCGCAGCGGTAAAAGTCTGCTGGCCGGCGACCTGGCGGCCCAGCCGCAAGCTCCCTCGGCGTGGAGCTACGTGCAGATCCGTGCGCCGAAATACCAGGCCGTCGGCGCCTCGATTGCCGGCCTGCCGACGCTGCTGTCCGGCTTCAACGGCAAAGTCGCATGGAGCATGAGCGCGGTGAAAGGCGACACCCAGGACCTGTTCCTGGAAAAGGTCAAACGCCAAGGCAGCGCGTTGTACTACGAGAGCAACGGCAAATGGCTGCCGGCAGGCGTGCGCAACGAAACCTTCTTCGCCAAGGGTCAGCGGCCGATTCGCGAAGTGGTGTATGAAACGCGTCACGGTGCCCTGCTCAACAGCAGCCAGGCGCTGACCAGCGGTTTCGGGCTGGCCCTGCAAACCGCCGACCTCAAGGACGACAAGAGCCTGGACGCATTCTTCGACCTGTCCCGCGCGCAGAACGCCGGCAAGGCCTCGGACGCCACCCGGGAAATCCGCGCCATTGCGCTGAACATGATCTTCGCCGACGCCAGCAACATCGGCTGGCAAGTGACCGGCCGCTTCCCCAACCGTCGCGAAGGCGAAGGCTTGCTGCCTTCACCGGGCTGGGATGCGCGTTTTGACTGGGACGGCTACGCCGATGCGATGCTGCACCCCTATGACCAGGACCCGCCTCAAGGCTGGATCGGCACGGCCAACCAGCGCACCGCGCCGCGCGGCTACGGCATGCAATTGTCCAATTCGTGGGATGCACCGGAACGCAGCGAGCGCCTGGCGCAACTGGCCAACGCCGGCAAGCATGACAGCCGCAGCATGATCGCCATGCAGTACGACCAGACCACCACCTTTGCCGCCAAGCTCAAGACCCTGTTCCAGGCACCGGGCGTGGCCCAGCCGCTGAAGCAGGCCATTGACGCGCTACCCGTCGCCGAGCGGGCCAAGGCACGCGAAGCGCTGGATCGCCTGATGGCCTTCGATGGGCACCTCACGTCCAGCTCCGCCGACGCGGCGATCTATGAACTGTTCCTGCAGGAAAGCGCCAAGCAGATCTTCCTCGACAAGCTCGGCCCGGAAAACAGCGCCACCTGGAAAGCCTTCGTCAGCAACGCCGGCCTGTCTTACTCCGCCACGGCCGACCACTTGCTGGGCCGCGAAGACAGCCCGTTCTGGGATGACACGCGCACGTCGCAAAAAGAAGATAAACCGGCCATTCTCGCCCGCAGCCTCGCCGCTGCGATCAGCGCCGGCGACAGCCTGCTGGGTGGCGATCACAAAGCCTGGCAATGGGGCAAGTTGCACAGCACCACCTGGAAAAACACCCAAGGCCAAGTGATTCGCGGCCCGCTGGCCAGTGGTGGCGACCACAACACCTTGAACCCGGCGCCGTACAGCTGGGGGCAGGACTTCAACACCACCCAGGTGCCGGCGCTGCGCATGATCGTCGACTTCGGCCAGGCGGAACCGATGATGGGTCAAGGCGGCATCGGCCAGTCCGGCAACCCGGCCAGCCCGAACTATGCCAATGGCATCGACGCGTCGCTCAAGGCGCAATACCTGAGCTTCCCGATGCAACCGCAGAACTTTGACAAGGCCTACGGCAAGACCCGCCTGACCCTCACCCCCGCCAAATAGGTAGTGAGCGGGCTCGCCCCGCGCTGGGCGGCGCAGCCGCCCCAACAAGGACGCTGCGGTGTTTCAGAAAGACCGTGGTGTCTGAGTTTAGGGCGGCTACGCCCCCCAGCGCGGGGCAAGCCCGCTCACTACAATAATCGAACTTCTCACGTCCCGGCCGCCTCCTACCTGATAAGCCCATCTCCCCCGGCACGCCCATGGACCTTGTCATCGCTCGCCCCGAGGGTCTTTACTGCCCCGCCGGAGACTTCTACATCGACCCTTGGCGCCCGGTGGAGCGCTGCGTGATCACCCACGCCCACGGCGACCACGCCCGCACCGGTAACCAGCATTATCTGGCGGCCGCACCCGGCGAAGGCATCCTGCGTTCGCGGCTGGGCCAGGACATCAACCTGCAAACCCTGGCCTACGGCGAGCCACTGGTGCACCACGGCGTAACCTTGAGTTTCCACCCGGCCGGTCATGTGCTCGGCTCTGCCCAGGTGCGCCTGGAATACCAGGGCGAAGTCTGGGTGGCGTCCGGCGACTACAAGGTCGAGCCCGATGGCACCTGTGCGCCGTTCGAGCCAGTGCGTTGCCATACCTTCATCACCGAATCGACCTTTGGATTGCCGATCTACCGCTGGCAGCCACAGGCGCAGATTTTTACCGGGATCAACCACTGGTGGCAGGGGAATATCGCGCAAGGCAAGGCCAGCGTGCTGTTCTGTTACTCCTTCGGCAAGGCCCAGCGCATTCTGCATGGCATCGACGCCAGTATCGGCCCCATCCTCAGCCACGGCGCGGTCGAGCCGTTGAACCGGGTGTATCGCGAGGCCGGCATTTATATTCCTGAAACCCTGTATGCCGGTGATTTCAACAAGACCGACCCGCTGTTGCGTCAGGCCCTGATTATCGCTCCGCCCTCCGCAGGTGGCAGCAGTTGGATACGCCGCTTCGGCGACTACAGCGATGCATTCGCCAGCGGCTGGATGCGCCTGCGCGGTACCCGGCGGCGGCGCGGCGTCGATCGGGGTTTTGTATTGTCGGACCACGCCGACTGGCCGGGCCTGCTGTGGGCCATCGAGCAAACCGGTGCCGAACGGGTGATGGTCACCCACGGCTCCGTCGACGTATTGGTGCGCCACCTGAGGGAAAAAGGCCTGGATGCCCAGGGTTTCACTACCGAATATGGCGATGACGAAGAAGAGGCCACGGCATGAAAGCCTTTGCCGAGCTGTACGCCAACCTCGACGCCACGACCTCCAGCAACGCCAAGCTCGCGGCGCTGCAAGCCTATTTTGTACAGGCATCGCCGGCAGACGCCGCCTGGGCCGTGTACTTTTTATCCGGCGGCCGGCCACGGCAACTGGTACCCACACGCCTGCTACGGGACATGGCCACGCAAGCATCGGGGATCGAGCCCTGGTTATTCGAAGAAAGCTACCAGTCGGTGGGCGATCTGGCCGAGACGGTGTCCTTGCTATTACCGGAATCCGCCTACACCTCGGAGGATGGCCTGGCGACGTGGCTTGAAGACAAGCTCCTGCCTCTGCGCGGCCTGTCGCCGCAGGAACTGACCGAGCGCCTGCCCGCGTTGTGGGCGCAACTGGATCAACCGAGCTTGATGGTCTGCATCAAGTTGATCACCGGCAGCTTTCGTGTCGGCGTCTCCAAGTTGCTGGTCACCCGGGCCCTCGCCGCCATGGCCGGCCTGGACAGTAAACGCGTGGCCCAGCGCCTGGTGGGCTACACCGACTTGTCCAACCGACCGACCGCCGAAGGCTACCTCAAGCTGATCGCCGCCGAATCATCCGACGAACATGCGCAACGCGGCGGGCAGCCTTATCCATTCTTTCTCGCCCACGGGTTGACGCAACCGCTCGAGCAATTCGACGCAATGCTTGGCGCACCCAGCGACTGGCAGGTGGAGTGGAAGTGGGACGGTATCCGCGCGCAGTTGGTCAAGCGCGAGGGTCGGTTATGGATCTGGTCACGCGGCGAAGAACTGGTCACCGAGCGCTTTCCCGAGCTACACAGCCTGGCCGGTAGCCTGCCGGATGGCACGGTGATCGACGGCGAAATCGTGGTGTGGAAGGACACGGTGCAACCCTTCGCCCTGCTGCAACAGCGTATCGGCCGCAAAACCCTGAGCAAAAAAGTCCTTGAGGACGCGCCCGTCGCCGTGCTGGCTTACGACCTGCTGGAATACCAGGGCCACGACTGGCGCAACCACATCCAGGCCGAGCGGCGCAGCCAGCTTGAGCAGGTCATTGCTCAGTGCAACAGCCCCGTGCTGTTGCCCTCGCCCTTGCTGACGGCCACTGATTGGGCGCAGTTGGCCGAGCAACGCGAAGATTCTCGCCGCCTCGGCGTGGAGGGCATGATGCTCAAGGCGCGTGATGGCCTGTACGGCGTGGGTCGCACCAAGGACATGGGCGTGTGGTGGAAATGGAAAGTCGACCCCTTCAGCGTCGACGCGGTGTTGATCTATGCCCAGCGCGGCCACGGACGGCGCGCCAGCCTGTACAGCGACTACACCTTTGCGGTGTGGGACGGCCCGCCGGGCACGGAACGCACATTGGTGCCATTCGCCAAGGCTTATTCGGGGCTGACCGACGAAGAAATGCGCAAAGTCGATGCGATCGTGCGCAAAACTACGGTGGAAAAATTCGGTCCCGTCAGCAGCGTGACGCCGAGCATGGTGTTTGAGCTGGGGTTTGAGGGGATCGCCTTGTCCAAACGGCACAAGAGTGGCATCGCGGTGCGTTTTCCACGGATGTTGCGGTGGCGGCAGGATAAGTCGGTGGACGAGGCTGACACCCTGGTCATCCTGCAAGACTTGCTGAGCTGACAGGTATTTCCAACCGCATGCGTTCCAAGATGGTGCATTGAAAATTCAATGCCCATTTTCGGGCATATCCTACACTCACAACTCCCTTATCCCACCTTTTAAACCGATCATCCGGAACTATGGTGCAGAAATTGCTACTTGTGATCCGTCTGACACCGTTCAGTAACAGTCCTAAACGCGCCACAAGCGCTTATCTTGGTTTCCAGGGAATACATAATGAAAAAAGCATTGCTGACCCTTTCTGCACTGGCTCTGTGCATGGCTGCTGGTACCGCGCTGGCCAAGGAATACAAGGAATTGCGTTTTGGTGTCGATCCGTCCTACGCACCATTCGAGTCCAAGGCCGCCGACGGCAGCCTGGTGGGCTTCGATATCGACCTGGGCAATGCGATCTGCGCCGAGCTGAAAGTGAAGTGCAAGTGGGTGGAAAGTGACTTCGACGGCATGATTCCAGGCCTCAACGCCAACAAGTTCGATGGCGTGATTTCCTCCATGACCGTGACTGAAGCCCGTGAAAAGGCGATCGATTTCTCCAGCGAACTGTTCTCCGGCCCGACCTCGCTGGTGTTCAAGAAAGGCGCGAACTTCTCCACGCCTGAATCCCTCAAGGGCAAATCCGTAGGCTACGAGCAAGGCACCATCCAGGAAGCCTACGCCAAGGCCGTACTGGATAAAGCCGGTGTGACCACCAAAGCCTACGCCAACCAGGACCAGGTCTACGCCGACCTGACCTCCGGGCGTCTCGACGCTTCGGTGCAAGACATGCTGCAAGCCGAACTGGGCTTCCTGAAGTCGCCGGCGGGCGCTGGCTACGAAGTCAGCAAGCCTATCGACGACCCATTGCTGCCGTCTAAAACTGCGGTCGGTATCAAAAAAGGTAACAAAGAGCTGAAGGCGCTTCTCGATAAAGGTATCAAAGCGTTACACGATGATGGCACCTACGCCACCATCCAGAAGAAACACTTCGGCGATCTGAACCTGTACAGCGGTAAATAACACCCTGGCGCCCACCGTTTTCAGGTGGGCGCTTTTTTATCGCCATAGGTCCTGAATTCATGTTTGAAGATCTTTTACAAACCCTGGGGCTCAGTGCCTTCAGTTTGAAGGGGTTCGGCCCGCTGTTGCTGCAAGGTACGTGGATGACCGTGAAACTGTCGGTCGCCTCCCTGGCCGTCAGTGTCCTGCTGGGCCTGCTCGGCGCCAGCGCCAAATTGTCCAGCGTGCGCCTGTTGCGCATTCCCGCCCAGCTCTACACCACCCTGATTCGCGGCGTGCCCGACCTGGTGCTGATGCTGCTGATTTTCTACAGCCTGCAAATCTGGCTGACCGGCTTTACCGACTTCATGGAATGGGACTACATCGAGATCGACCCATTCAGCGCCGGGGTCATTACCCTGGGCTTCATCTACGGTGCCTATTTTACCGAGACCTTTCGCGGCGCCATCCTCGCCGTGCCCCGTGGGCAGTTGGAAGCGGCTACCGCTTATGGCCTCAAGCGCGGGCAACGGTTTCGCTACGTGACCTTCCCGCAGATGATGCGCTTTGCCCTGCCGGGCATCGGCAATAACTGGATGGTGATGCTCAAGGCCACCGCGCTGGTCTCCATCATTGGCCTGGCGGACCTGGTCAAGGCGGCCCAGGATGCCGGCAAGAGTACCTATCAACTGTTCTATTTCCTGGTGCTTGCCGCGTTGATCTACCTGCTGATCACCAGCGCTTCCAACTTCGTCCTGCGTCGGCTTGAACGTCGCTACTCCGCTGGGTCCCGGGAGGCCGTGCGATGATCGAACTTCTGCAGCAATACTGGCGGCCCTTCCTGTACAGCGACGGCCAGCACATCACCGGGCTCGCGATGACGATGTGGTTGCTGAGCCTGTCGCTGGTCTTCGGTTTTCTGGTGTCGATCCCGCTGTCCATCGCCCGCGTATCATCCAAGCGCTGGGTGCGCTGGCCGGTGCAGTTCTACACCTACCTGTTCCGCGGCACGCCGCTGTATATCCAGTTGCTGATTTGCTACACCGGCATCTACAGCATCGCGGCCGTGCGCGCGCAGCCGGTACTGGATGCATTTTTTCGCGATGCGATGAACTGCACCATCCTCGCCTTCGCCCTCAACACGTGCGCCTACACCACCGAGATTTTCGCCGGAGCGATCCGCAGCATGGCCCATGGCGAAGTCGAAGCCGCCAAAGCCTACGGCCTTACCGGCTGGAAGCTATATGCCTACGTGATCATGCCCTCGGCCCTGCGTCGTTCGTTGCCGTATTACAGCAATGAAGTGATCCTGATGCTGCACTCGACCACGGTGGCCTTCACTGCAACGGTGCCCGACATTCTCAAGGTGGCCCGGGATGCCAACTCGGCCACCTACATGACCTTTCAATCATTCGGTATCGCTGCACTGATCTACTTGACTGTGACCTTTGCCCTGGTGGGTCTGTTTCGTCTGGCGGAGCGCCGTTGGCTGGCCTTCCTGGGCCCCAGCCATTAAGCCGCTTTTCATGTGTAGGAGCAGTCATGCGACATCAGGTACATGATCTGATCGCACCGGTGCCAGGCACGGCGCGGCAGATTCACAGTTTTCACTTCGGCCCGGAACAGGCTGAAGGCAAGATCTACATCCAGTCATCGCTGCACGCCGATGAGCTGCCGGGCATGCTGGTGGCCTGGCACCTCAAGGCGCGCCTGGGGCAACTGGAAGCGGCCGGCCGCCTGCGCAGTGAGATCGTGCTGGTACCCATTGCCAACCCGGCGGGCCTGGAACAGGTGCTGATGGACACGCCCCTGGGTCGCTACGAACTGGAAAGCGGGCAGAACTTCAACCGCCGGTTTGTCGACCTCAGTGACGAAGTGGGCAACCAGATCGAGGAGCGGCTCGGGGATGACCCACAGCACAACCTCGAGCTGATCCGCACCGCGCTGCGCGGCGCCCTCGCCGCGCAAACAGCCGACACCCAATTGCACTGCCAACGCCTGGTGCTGCAACGCCTGGCCTGCGATGCCGACATGGTGCTCGACCTGCATTGCGATTTCGAAGCCGTGGCGCACCTGTACACCACCCCGCAAGCCTGGCCGCAGGTGGAGCCGTTGGCGCGCTATCTCGGCTCGGAGGCCAACCTGCTCGCCACCGATTCCGGTGGGCAGTCGTTCGATGAGTGTTTCACCCTGGTCTGGTGGCAGTTGCAGCAACGTTTTGGCGAGCGCTTCCCGATTCCCATGGGCAGCTTCTCGGTGACCGTCGAGTTGCGTGGCCAGGGCGACGTCAATCACGGCCTCGCGGCCCTCGACTGCCAGGCGATCATCGACTACTTGATTCACTTCGGTGCGATTGAAGGTGACATCGCGCCACTGCCCGAACTGCCCTACCCGGCCACTCCGCTGGCAGGTGTAGAGCCTGTGGCCACGCCGGTCGGCGGCCTGCTGGTGTTCAGCGCCCTGCCCGGTGAGTACCTGGAAGCCGGGCAACTGATCGCCGAAATCATCGACCCCATTACCGACCGCGTAACACCCGTGCATTGTAAAAACGCCGGCCTGCTTTACGCCCGTTCGCTACGGCGGATGGCCACTGCCGGGATGGTGATCAGCCATGTCGCCGGCATTGAGGCCTACCGCAGTGGCTACCTACTTTCGCCTTGAGGATGCACGCTCCATGTACAAATTGACTGTTGAAGGCCTGCATAAAAGCTATGGCGACAATGAAGTGCTCAAAGGTGTTTCGCTCAAGGCCAAGACCGGCGACGTGATCAGCCTGATCGGCGCCAGCGGCTCCGGCAAAAGTACCTTTTTACGCTGCATCAACTTCCTGGAGACGCCCAATGACGGGGCCATGACCCTGGATGGTCAACAGATCCGCATGGTCAGCGACCGCCACGGCATGCGCGTGGCCGATGACGCCGAACTGCAACGCTTGCGCACGCGCCTGGCGATGGTGTTCCAACACTTCAATCTGTGGAGTCACATGAGCGTGCTGGAAAACATCACCATGGCCCCGCGCCGGGTGCTGGGCTGCAGCAAGAAGGACGCCGAAGACCGCGCCCGTCGCTACCTGGACAAGGTGGGCTTGCCGGCACGTGTGGCCGACCAGTACCCGGCGTTCCTGTCCGGCGGCCAGCAGCAACGAGTGGCCATCGCCCGCGCCCTGGCCATGGAGCCTGAGGTGATGTTGTTCGACGAACCGACTTCGGCCCTCGACCCGGAACTGGTCGGTGAGGTGTTGAAGGTGATTCAGGGCCTGGCCGAAGAAGGTCGCACCATGATCATGGTGACCCACGAGATGAGTTTTGCGCGCAAGGTGTCGAGCCAGGTGTTGTTTCTGCACAAGGGCCTGGTGGAAGAGCAAGGTGCGCCGGAAGACGTGTTGGGCAACCCGAAGAGCGAACGCCTGCAGCAGTTCTTGAGTGGCAACTTGAAGTAAACCTTTGGGGCGCCTGGAGGGTCTTTGACTTAGAGCCTCCAGAGCACCTGCCCCATGGCAAAACCCCTCGACTTCGCCAAGACATGGTTTGCCACCCAGGGCTGGAAGCCGTTCACCTTCCAGAAAGACGTATGGGCTGCCGTCAAGGCCGGCCAATCGGGTTTGCTGCACGCCAGCACCGGCGCCGGTAAAACCTATGCGTTGTGGTTTGCCGCGCTCAATCGCTTCGCCGGCACGCGCCCGCCCGCGACGGGTAAACGCAAAGTGCCGGCACCGCCGCTGACCGTCCTCTGGATCACGCCGATGCGCGCATTGGCCGCCGATACGGCACGCGCCCTGGAAGCGCCGCTTGCGGCCTTGCAGATTCCCTGGAGTGTCGGCCTGCGTACCGGCGATACCAGCAGCAGCGAGCGCGCTCGCCAGACCCGACGTCAGCCCACCGCGCTGGTGACCACCCCGGAAAGCCTGACCCTGATGCTCGCCCGCGCCGACAGCGAAACGAGCCTGGCGCACTTGCGCATGGTGGTGGTGGATGAATGGCATGAACTGATCGGCAACAAGCGCGGCGTGCAGTTGCAACTGGCGCTGGCGCGGTTGCGCCGCTGGCATCCGGAATTAATGGTGTGGGGCATCTCCGCCACCTTGGGGAACCAGGCCCACGCGCTTGAGGTGTTGGTCCCACACGGCGACGGGATCAATGTGCAGGGGCAAACGGCCAAGCTACTGAAAATCGACACCCTGTTGCCCCCCATCGCCGAGCGCTTTCCCTGGGCCGGGCATATCGGCCTGAAAATGCTCCCGCAAGTGGTCGCCGAAGTCGACGCCAGCAGCAGTTGCCTGGTGTTTACCAATACGCGGGCACAGTCGGAGATCTGGTATCAGGCGCTGCTGGACGCCCGCCCGGACTGGGCCGGTGTGATTGCCCTGCATCACGGCTCACTGTCCCGGGAGACCCGCGACTGGGTCGAGCGAGCCTTGAAAGACGGCCAGCTCAAGGCAGTGGTCTGCACCTCCAGCCTGGATCTGGGCGTGGACTTCCTGCCGGTGGAGCGTGTGCTGCAAATCGGTTCGGCCAAAGGCGTGGCGCGCCTGATGCAGCGCGCCGGACGTTCCGGCCACGCGCCCGGCCGCCCATCGCGGGTGACGCTGGTGCCCACCCATAGCCTGGAGCTGGTGGAAGCCGCCGCCGCCCAGGACGCAATCGCCCAGCGACGCATCGAAGCGCGCCAATCGCCTGAAAAGCCTTTGGACGTGCTAGTACAACATTTGGTGAGCATGGCCCTGGGCGGCGGCTTTACCCCGCAGGCCTTGTTGGCCGAAGTACAGGGAGCCTGGGCTTACCGCAACCTCACCGATGAGGATTGGGCCTGGGCCTTGGGCTTTGTGCGCCATGGCGGGCTGTCGCTGACGGCGTATCCGGATTACCGCCGGGTGGAGCCGGATGAGCACGGCATCTGGCGCGTTCCCGACGCGCGCCTGGCGCGGAGGCATCGCATGAGCGTAGGCACCATCGTCAGTGACGCGAGCATCCAGTTGAAGTTCTGGAGCAAAGGCGGCGGCGGCAAGCACCTGGGCAGCGTGGAAGAGGGTTTTATTGCTCGGCTCAAACCGGGGGATGGCTTCCTGTTTGCCGGGCGGCTGTTGGAGTTGGTGCGCGTGGAAAACATGACCGCCTATGTCAAGCGCAGCACCGCCAAAAAAGCTGCGGTACCGCGCTGGAATGGCGGGCGCATGCCGCTTTCCAATGAACTGGCCCAGGCGGTGATCGAGCGTTTTGATGCGGCGGCGCACGGGCATTTCGACGGGCCGGAAATGCAAGCGGTACAACCCTTGTTGCAAACCCAGCTGCGCTGGTCGGGCCTGCCCACACGCAATCACCTGCTGGCAGAGGCGTTGAAGTCGCGGGAAGGCTGGCACCTGTTTCTCTATCCCTTTGCCGGGCGCCAAGTGCATTTGGGCTTGGCGAGCCTGCTGGCGTGGCGGGTCAGCCAACAGCAACCGGTGACGTTCTCGATTGCGGTCAATGATTATGGGCTGGAACTGTTGAGTGCCACGCCTCTGGACTGGCCAGGTTTGCTCTGCCCCGCATTGCTGAGCCCGCAAAACCTGCTGGCGGATGTGGCGGCCAGCCTGAACGCCGGGGAACTGGCCCTGCGCCGCTTTCGCGAGATCGCACGCATCGCCGGACTGGTATTCGCCGGCTATCCTGGTGCGCCAAAAAGCACGCGCCAGGTGCAGGCCTCCAGTGGCTTGTTCTTCGAAGTGTTCAAGCAATATGACCCGCAGAACCTGCTGCTAAGCCAGGCCGGCGAAGAAGTCCTGCGTGATGAGTTGGATATTCGCCGGCTGGAGGACACGTTGCTGCATTTGTCCGCACTGCAACTGGAGCTGCACCGTATAGAACGGCCGACACCACTGGCCTTTCCCCTGCTGGTTGAACGCATGCGCGAAAGCATGAGTTCGGAAAAACTCTCGGAGCGTATTGCGCGGATGGTCAAGGATCTGGAAAAGGTCGCCGATAACGGGAAGCGCTGATGGTTTGCTCGATAACCCTTGAGAAACAAGAATTGTGGCTGCTAGCTGACAAAGCGATCTACTGGCCTGCGCGCCGCTGCCTGTTGATTGCCGATGCGCATTTCGGCAAGGCGTCGGCTTATCGCAGCCTCGGCCAGCCGGTGCCACAAGGCACCACCCAAGAAAACCTGAAGAAGCTGGACCAACTGCTGGCAGCCTTTGCCTGTGAACAGGTGATCTTTCTGGGAGATTTCCTGCATGGGCCCGGTTCACACGCCAGCAGCACGCTGGGCGTACTCAGGGCCTGGCGTGAACGCCATCGCGAGCTGAGCCTGACCTTGATTCGCGGCAATCACGATAAGCGCGCGGGCGACCCGCCGGCCGACCTGCGCATAGAGGTGGTAGGGGAGCCGCTGCTGATGGGTCCGTTTGCCCTGCAGCACGAACCGGACGCCCATGCCAGCCACCATGTATTGGCGGGGCACGTGCACCCGGTGTATCGCTTGCGCGGCAAGGGCCGGCAAAGTCTGCGCCTGGCGTGCTTCCAGATTGGCAGGCGGATCAGCCTGCTGCCGGCGTTTGGCGCTTTTACCGGCGGCTATCCGGTTTCGCCGAGTGACGATGAGCAGATCTTTGTCGTAGCGGATCAGGGCGTATGGCCAGTTCGCTGAGAACTGGCCACCCGGCTCATGCCACCGGCACAGGTGGCGGCTCATCGTGAGGTGGAACGCCAGCCGGCTCATTCGGCTCATCAGGCTGCGGAGAGTCTGGATCAGGTTGGCCAGGGATACCGCCCGCATAAGCAGGGTCGGCCATCAGGGACCAGGCCAGAACGCCAATCTGGTTGGGTTCCAGCCGGGCAAGTTCGGCGCTGATTCGCGGGTCGATCTTCATAAAGCACTCCTCAAGCATGGCCCGGCGCGTTTTACACACGCCGAGGCTGTACACCTAATAGAGTCACTTCCCGCGGACTAATTCCCTTTACGTGTAAGAGCTTTCGATCAAGCGCGTGGGAGAGTAACGCCACGCTGGCCCTGATACTTGCCCCCACGGTCCTTGTAAGACACTTCGCAGGCCTCGTCGGATTGCAGGAACAGCATCTGCGCCACGCCTTCGTTGGCGTAGATCTTCGCCGGCAAGGTGGTGGTGTTGGAGAACTCCAGGGTGACGTGCCCTTCCCACTCAGGCTCAAGCGGCGTCACGTTGACGATGATGCCGCAGCGGGCGTAGGTGCTTTTGCCCAGGCAGATGGTCAACACGTCGCGTGGGATGCGGAAGAACTCCACGGTGCGCGCCAGGGCGAAGGAGTTCGGCGGGATGATGCACACGTCGCTCTTGATGTCGACGAAGCTTTTCTCGTCGAAGTTTTTCGGATCGACGGTCGCCGAATTGATGTTGGTGAACACCTTGAATTCGTCAGCGCAACGCACGTCGTAGCCGTAGCTGGAAACCCCGTACGAGATCAGGCGTTCGGCGCCTTCGCCACGCATCTGGCGCTCTACGAAGGGCTCGATCATGCCGTGCTCTTGCGCCATGCGGCGAATCCACTTGTCCGATTTGATGCTCATGGCGGGTGTCCTGAAATAACGAGGTGGAGAAATTCTGTGGGGCATCTTACCGGGGCCAGCCTTAGGGTTCAAAGGGCGTGGGGCTTTTCTTGATGATGCCTGCGCTTACCTGCAAGCCTGTATAAAGCCGCCGCCAGCGGGGCCGGGCCTCGGGTTGGCGCCGTTGGTGACGGTAAATACCACCGCCAGTCACGAAAATAGAGAAACCTACGGAAATATCATTGGCACGTTCCGGAAAAAGGGTTAAGGTGGCGCCACTGTGTTGCTTGTGTCACTGAGAATCTCTACACGATATGTTGAATTTCGATCCAACCATCTCCAAGAATTTTTCCTGCTCTTTGCACTCAGTCTCGGCCAGGGCTTTTCCTGAGTCGCAGTTAACTTTGTCCAAGGAGATACACCATGTCTAATCGCCAAACTGGTACCGTTAAGTGGTTCAACGATGAAAAAGGCTTCGGCTTCATCACTCCACAATCCGGTGACGACCTGTTCGTACACTTCAAAGCTATCCAGTCCGACGGCTTCAAAAGCCTGAAAGAAGGCCAACAGGTTTCTTTCATCGCTACCCGCGGTCAGAAAGGCATGCAAGCTGAAGAAGTTCAAGTTATCTAACTTGTACTGACTTAGTCGAAAAAACCCCGCTTTTAATAGCGGGGTTTTTTTATGCCTGGGATTTGGTCTTACCACCCTTTATGCCAGGCACAAAAATGCGCAAGGGGGCTTGCTCCCGATAGCGGCGCCTCAGTCAATGCATCCAGTGACCGATCTACCGTTATCGGGAGCAAGCCCCCTCTCACATGCAAGCTACGGCGTTATTGAAACAACGACTCACTCGACAAGCCATTCTTCTCAAGGATCTCACGCAAGCGCTTGAGCCCCTCCACCTGGATCTGCCGCACCCGCTCACGGGTCAGGCCAATTTCCAGGCCTACATCCTCCAGGGTGCTGCTCTCGTGGCCACGCAGGCCGAAGCGGCGAATCACCACCTCACGCTGCTTGTCCGTAAGCTCCGACAGCCACTGGTCAATGCTTTGGGAAAGATCATCGTCCTGCAACAGCTCACAAGGATCCGTCGGACGATCATCCGTCAGGGTGTCCAGCAGGGTTTTATCCGAATCCGGACCCAGCGAGACATCGACCGAAGACACGCGCTCGTTCAGGCCGAGCATACGCTTGACCTCCCCTACCGGTTTTTCCAGCAGGTTGGCGATTTCTTCAGGCGAAGGTTCATGATCGAGTTTTTGTGTCAGCTCACGCGCCGCCCGCAGGTAGACGTTGAGCTCCTTGACCACATGGATCGGCAAACGGATCGTGCGGGTCTGATTCATGATCGCCCGTTCGATGGTCTGGCGAATCCACCAGGTGGCGTAGGTGGAGAAGCGGAAACCCCGCTCCGGGTCGAACTTCTCCACTGCCCGGATCAAGCCCAGGTTGCCTTCCTCGATCAGATCCAGCAGGGAAAGGCCACGATTGACGTAGCGTCGGGCGATTTTCACCACCAGGCGCAGGTTGCTTTCAATCATGCGCTTACGCCCAGCCGGATCACCCTTTTGCGACAAGCGCGCAAAATGGACTTCTTCATCGGGAGTCAACAGAGGGGAAAAGCCGATTTCATTGAGGTACAGCTGGGTCGCATCGAGCGCCCGCGTGTAGTCAATGTACTTGTGTTGCTTTAACGCTGTGGAGTTCTTGGATTTGGTGCGAACTGAAGGTGGTGCGTTTCCTTCATGATTCGACATCGATGATTCCTTCTCGGTGAGAATCTCCATTTCAAGGAGAACCTCATCGTCGATGTCAAACTCCGGCGCTTCTTTACTGAGAGCCATTGTTATAGTCCTTTGGTGAGTTCGACCTCAAGCTCAAGCGACGCCTTTATCCTTGGCAACGCTGGAGCCTGTTCCTTCTACGTGAGGGAACAGGCTGTGCAACACATCAACGACGGGGCAGGAATTGCAGCGGATCTACAGGCTTCCCTTGACGGCGAATCTCAAAGTGCAGTTTCACCCGGTCTGTGCCAGTTGATCCCATTTCGGCAATTGTCTGTCCGACTTTGACTTGCTGCCCCTCCCGAACCAACAACCTGCGGTTATGACCGTAGGCACTGACGTAGGTGTCGCTGTGTTTGATGATGACCAGCTCGCCGTAGCCCCGTAAACCACTCCCGGCGTACACCACTGTCCCATCAGACGCAGCTAAAACAGGCTGTCCCAAATCCCCGGCGATATCAATGCCTTTATTCAAACTACCGTTTGAAGAGAATTTTCCAATCAACACACCGTTCGAGGGCCATCCCCAACCCGTTGGCGCAGGGCCCGCAGGTGGCAACGGCGCGGGTGCCGGCTTGCTCGCCGTCGAAGGCGCGGCGGTACCGGCAGGCCGCGTGATGATGGTGGTTTTGCTCGAAGACGATGGCGAAGATCCAGTGTTTGTCACAACTGTCGTAGGCGTGGAACCGGTGCGACCATCGAAACGAATGGTCTGCCCCGGATGGATCGTATAGGGCACAGGAATACTGTTGCGCGCAGCGAGCGCTTTGTAGTCCCAACCGTAACGAAAGGCGATCGAGAACAGCGTGTCGCCCTTTCGCACGACATACTGGCCGGTGGTAACCATGGGCTTTTGCGGGACTGAACTGGCGTTGCGATCGACAACCCGCGCGCCACTTGAGGGTGAGCTTGAACAGCCCGCCAATAAGGAACTCAAGACAAGGCCAAGCACCAGTCGCTGAAAACTTGTTTTACTCATACGCTGCGCAAGACCTGTGAGACTCACCCGCCGCTCCCTTTGTGGTGGCTGAACGTTAACGCCTGTACCAGGCCTGAAATATGACGCAAGTATAACTGGGCATTGGATTGATACCGGCACGGGGATGAAACGAAAAATCCACCCTGTTTAATTCCGGCTTCCGATCATGTTGACACGATAGACCCCGCCGTAAGACACATCGCCGCCAACAGAATTCACTGCCCGCGAATAAATGATCAAGCCAGCGGGCCATTGAGCAAGGGTACAAAACGCACTGCACCCAAGACATGCCGAGAAAAGCCTTCGTCTTCCCGGATAATGAGCATCAATTGTTGCACTTCGCCGGAACCCACGGGGATGACCAGGCGCCCGCCCGGCGCCAGTTGATCCAGCAAGGCTTGCGGCACATCGGTGGCCACCGCCGTGACAATAATGCCGTTATACGGAGCCAGGGCCGGCCAGCCCTCCCAACCATCGCCCCAGCGAAACACCACATTGCGCAGGTTCAACTCCACCAGGCGTTCCTTCGCGCGGTCCTGCAGCACCTTGATGCGCTCCACCGAGAACACCCGCTCCACCAGCTGCGACAGCACCGCCGTCTGGTAGCCGGAACCGGTGCCGATCTCCAGCACCTTGTCCAACGGCCCCGCCGCCAGCAACAGTTCGCTCATGCGCGCAACCATATAGGGCTGGGAGATAGTCTGGTTGTGGCCGATGGGCAACGCGGTATCTTCATAGGCACGGTGCGCCAGGGCTTCATCGACAAACAGATGCCGAGGCGTACGCCGGATCACCTCCAGCACCTGGGCATTGGACAAGCCCTCTTCGTACAGGCGCTGGATCAAGCGCTCACGGGTACGCTGGGAAGTCATCCCGATGCCACGGCGCAACAGGTCGTCTTGTTCACGCGCCATCAACGCAGCCCCTCAAGCCAGCCATCGAGGCTACTGAAGGCATCACTGAAGGTGCGATCAAGTTGCAACGGGGTAATCGAAACATAACCTTGCATCACCGCATGAAAGTCCGTGCCGGGGCCACCGTCTTCGGCGTCGCCGGCTGCAGCGATCCAGTACCCTTCCTTGCCACGCGGATCGACCACCTTCAAGGGCGCCGCCGCACGGGCGCGATGGCCCAGGCGGGTGAGCTGGATGCCACGAATATGATCGAGCGGTAAATTGGGCACGTTGACGTTGAGCACAGTACGCGGCGGCAACTCCAGCGACCCATGAGCCTCCACCAGCTTGCGTGCGAAGTAGGCGGCGGTCGACAGGTTATCCAGTTGCCGCGAGGCAAAGGAAAAAGCGAACGAAGTCCGACCGAGGAAACGCCCCTCAAGGGCCGCCGCCACGGTGCCGGAATACAGCACGTCATCCCCCAGGTTTGCACCGAGGTTGATGCCCGATACCACGAGATCCGGCTCTTGATCCAACAAACTGTTGATCGCCAGGTGCACGCAGTCGGTGGGAGTACCGTTTACGCTGATAAAGCCATTGGCCAGAACCTGCGGGTGCAGCGGACGGTCGAGCGTCAGCGAACTGCTGGCGCCGCTCTTGTCCTGATCCGGGGCGACCACCACGCACTCGGCGTAATCCTGCAGCGCACCATAGAGCGCGGCAAGACCGGGTGCGGTGGCACCGTCATCGTTTGATATCAGAATACGCATGGGTTGTCCGTCGGCCCCACCGGCACCAGATCAACAAGCTCGCGCACCAAGACAGTGGCGAAGCATCCGGCCGGCAGGACGAATTCCAATTGCAGAATGTCAGGTGCGGGATAATGCCACGTCAACCCGCCAATGGGCAGTCGCAGAATGCGACGTTCCTGGCTCATGCCGGCATTCACCAGCCAGTCACGCAGATCGGCTTCCTCGGCGGCGACCGCCTGCTCCAAGGCAAAGGTCGCTCCCGTGGCGGGCGAGTCACCCTCGCCCCACTGCGGCCCGGTCGGGTGCAGGTCCAGAATGGCCAGGCGCGGATCGCTGCATTCAGCCTCCCCCGCCGGAAAAAAACTGCGACTGTCGGTAAACGCCAGCAGGTCACCCACTTGGGCACGCTGCCAGGAACCGTCCGCAACACGCGCAGCCAACACCTTGTTGAACAGGAAGCTGCGCGCCGTGGACAGCAGCCGCGAGCGCACATTGCGCTGCTCCGGCAGGGCCTTGCGCGCCGCCCACTCACGGGCGTCCACCACGTTGCCGCCGTTATGGCCGAAACGCTGGGCACCGAAGTAGTTGGGAATGCCATGCGACGCGATCATCTGCAAGCGCGCATCGATGGCGGCGGTATCGCCCTCCAGTTGGGTCAGGCGCAATGTGAAGCCGTTGGCCGAATGCGCGCCGCGCTGCAGCTTGCGCTTGTGGCGGGTCATCTTGAGAATCTTGAGGGTGTCGTTTTCAGCACCGCTCATATCCGGGTCGGCCTTACCCGGCAATTGCACGCTGAACCACTGGCGAGTCAACGCCTGACGGTCCTTGAGGCCAGCATAACTGACGGTGCGCAATGGCACGCCAGCCGCCCTGGCAATGCGTCGGGCCGCCTCCTCAGTGTTCAGGCCGCGTTTTTCCACCCATAACCACAGGTGCTCGCCGTCACCCGTCAGCGGGATATCCAGCACTTCGTCGACCTGGAAGTCTTCAGCCGTCGCCTTCAGTACAGCGCGGCCCAACGCCTCGCCATAGGCCCGTGGGCCCAGCAATTGCAGGTCGTTCATGCGCGCAGCAACAACGCAACGGAGTGCACCGCAATGCCTTCTTCACGACCGGTAAACCCGAGTTTTTCGGTGGTGGTGGCTTTCACGTTCACTTGATCCAGTTCAATGTTCAGGTCAGCGGCGATCAACGCTCGCATCGATTCGATATGCGGGGCCATTTTCGGCGCCTGGGCCACGATGGTGTTGTCGACATTGCCGACCTTCCAGCCCTTGGCGTGGATCAGGCCGACCACATGGCGCAACAAGACACGGCTGTCCGCGCCCTTGAAAGTCGGGTCGGTGTCCGGGAAATGCTTGCCGATGTCACCCAGCGCCGCAGCCCCCAGCAACGCATCGCTCAAGGCATGCAGCAAGACATCGCCGTCGGAATGAGCCAGCAACCCATGGTGGTGCGCGATCCGCACGCCACCCAGGGTGATGAAATCGCCTTCGGCGAAACGGTGCACATCGTAGCCGTGGCCAATACGCATAAAAAAACGCCCCGATTTAATTCAGGGCGTGATTCTACCTACTTTTGCCTCACATTAACCGAGCAAAGCACGACCATGATGTCGCAAATGGTCTTCGATGAAGCTGGCGATGAAAAAGTAGCTATGGTCGTAGCCGGGCTGCAGGCGCAACTCCAGTGGGTGGTTGGCCACCTTCGCCGCCTGTATCAGGGCCTCAGGCTTGAGTTGCACCGCGAGAAAATCGTCGCGGTCGCCCTGATCCACCAGCAATGGCAGCTTTTGCGCCGCTTCACTGATCAGTACGCTGGCATCCCATTCACGCCATTTCGAGCGCTCCTCGCCCAGATAGCGCGAGAATGCCTTCTGCCCCCAAGGACAATCCATCGGATTGCTGATCGGCGAAAACGCTGACACCGACAGGTAACGCCCTGGGTTGCGCAACGCGCAGACCAACGCGCCATGCCCGCCCATGGAGTGACCGCTGATGCCACGTTTATCCGATGCAGGGAAATGTGCTTCAACCAACGCCGGCAATTCCTGCACCACGTAGTCATGCATCCGATAGTGCTTGGCCCACGGTTCCTGGGTGGCATTGAGGTAGAAGCCTGCGCCCAGGCCGAAATCCCAGGCGTTGTCCGGGTCACCGGGCACACCCGGCCCACGGGGGCTGGTGTCCGGCGCGACGATGATCAACCCCAGCTCGGCGGCCATGCGCTGGGCGCCGGCCTTCTGCATGAAGTTCTCGTCGGTACAGGTCAGCCCGGACAACCAGTACAACACCGGCAGCTTGCCGCCCTGCTCCGCTTGCGGCGGCAGGTAGACCGCGAACGTCATGTCGCAGCCGAGGACATCGGAATGATGCTTGTAGCGTTTATGCCAGCCGCCGAAGCTCTTCTGGCATGACAGGTTCTCCAGACTCATGGCCGACCTCAAAAGTGGATGACGGTACGAATGCTCTTGCCTTCATGCATCAGGTCAAACGCTTTGTTGATGTCTTCCAGACCCATGGTGTGAGTGATGAAGGTATCCAGCGGGATCTCGCCGGTCTGAGCCATCTCCACGTAGCTTGGCAGCTCGCTACGGCCGAGCACGCCGCCGAAAGCCGAACCGCGCCAGACGCGTCCGGTGACCAGTTGGAATGGGCGGGTGGCGATTTCCTGGCCGGCACCGGCCACGCCGATGATCACCGACTCACCCCAGCCTTTGTGGCAGCACTCAAGGGCGGCGCGCATCAGTTGCACGTTGCCGATGCACTCGAAGGAAAAGTCCACACCGCCGTCGGTCAAGTCGACGATGACGTCCTGGATCGGGCGATCATAGTCTTTCGGGTTGATGCAGTCGGTGGCGCCCAGTTGCTTGGCGATTTCGAATTTGGCCGGGTTGATGTCGATCGCAATGATACGACCCGCCTTGGCCTTGACCGCGCCAATCACCGCCGACAGGCCGATGCCACCCAGGCCGAAGATCGCCACGGTGTCACCCGGCTTGACCTTGGCGGTGTTGATCACCGCACCAATACCGGTGGTGACGCCGCAGCCCAGCAGGCAGACTTTTTCCAGCGGCGCTTCTTTTGGGATCTTGGCTACGGAGATTTCCGGCAACACGGTGTACTCGGAGAACGTCGAGGTGCCCATGTAATGGAAAATCGGCTGGCCCTTGTAGGAAAACCGCGTGGTGCCGTCAGGCATCAAGCCTTTGCCCTGGGTGGAGCGGATCGCCTGGCACAGGTTGGTCTTGCCCGACAGGCAGAATTTGCACTTGCCGCACTCCGGCGTGTACAGCGGGATCACATGGTCACCCACGGCCACCGAGGTCACGCCCTCGCCGATGGCTTCAACCACCGCACCGCCCTCATGGCCGAGGATCGACGGGAAGATACCTTCCGGGTCAGCGCCCGACAGGGTGTAGGCGTCGGTATGGCACACGCCGGACGCGACCACGCGCAGCAGCACCTCGCCCGCCTTGGGCATGGCCACATCCACTTCAACGATCTCAAGGGGCTTCTTGGCTTCAAAGGCTACGGCGGCGCGGGACTTGATCATCCGGGTTTCTCCATGGGTTAAAAACTGAGGCAGTGAGTGTAAAACATGGCCAGGTGATGAATAATCCAGGCAAAAGCAAAACTTTATTGCTGTACAGGGATAATCAACATGCTGGAAAACCGCTGGGAAGGCATCGATGAGTTTGTCGCCGTCGCCGAATGCAGCCAGTTCACGGCAGCGGCCGAGCGCCTGGGCGTGTCGTCGTCCCATATCAGCCGGCAGGTGGCACGCCTGGAAGAACGACTGCAAACGCGGTTGCTCTATCGCAGTACACGCAAGGTCACCCTGACCGAAGCCGGCCAGACCTTCCTGCAGCATTGCCAGCGCCTACAAGACGGTCGCGAAGAGGCCCTGCGCGCCGTGGGTGACCTCACCAGTGAACCCAAGGGCATGTTGCGCATGACCTGCGCGGTGGCTTACGGCGAACGGTTTATCGTGCCGCTGGTAACGCGATTCATGGCGCTGTACCCGCAATTGCGCGTGGATATTGAACTGACCAACCGCCAACTGGACCTGGTGCACGAAGGCCTCGACCTGGCGATTCGCCTGGGGCGCCTGCAAGACTCGCGCATGGTCGCCAGCCGGCTGGCCCCGCGACGCATGTACCTGTGCGCGTCGCCCTCCTACCTTGCAAGGTATGGTCGGCCACATAGCTTGTCGGAATTGAGTCGGCATAACTGCCTGATCGGCAGCTCGGATATTTGGCAATTGGCTCAGGACGGGCGCGAATTTTCTCAACGGGTGCAGGGTAACTGGCGTTGCAACAGTGGTCAGGCGGTACTGGATGCAACGCTGCAAGGGGTTGGGTTGTGCCAATTGCCGGACTATTACGTGCTTGAGCATTTGCACAGCGGCGCGCTGGTGTCATTGCTGGAGGCGCATCAGCCGCCGAATACGGCGGTGTGGGCTCTGTATCCACAGCAGCGGCACTTATCGCCGAAGGTGCGCAAGTTGGTCGATTTCTTGAAGGCGGGGCTGGCTGAAAGGCCGGAGTACATCAGTTGATCAATCAGTGATTGAACCTATCGCTATCGGAAACACGCCCCCTCCCACATTTGGAATGCATTTCAAATGTGGGAGGGGGCTTGCTCCCGATGGGGCCGCTGCAGGCCAGCGGCCTACCTGCGATTAGCCCAGCGCAAGCGCAACCACTCCAGATCCTCTGGCCGGGTCACCTTGATATTGTCCGAACGCCCTTCAATCAAGCGCGGCGCCTGGCCGGACCATTCCATGGCCGAGGCTTCGTCAGTGATCACGGCGTCGGCCACCAGGCTGTCGGCCAACGCACGGTGCAATGCCCCCAGGCGGAACATCTGCGGGGTATAGGCCTGCCAGATCAGGCTGCGGTCGACGGTTTCCATCACCCGCCCATGCTTGTCGACACGCTTGAGGGTATCGCGAGCCGGCACGGCCAGCAGCCCCCCGACCGGGTCATCCGCCAGTTCGCTCAAGAGTTTGTCGAGATCGTCGCGGCTCAGGTTTGGCCGCGCGGCATCGTGCACCAACACCCAATCGTCGTCGCTGGCGCCCAGGGCGTTGAGTTGCAAGAGTGCATTGAGCACCGACCCCGAGCGCTGCGAGCCACCGTCCGCACGATGGATACGCGCGTCGCCGGCACACGCCAGTTCAGGCCAATAAGGATCATCAGAAGCAAGACTGACCACCAGGCCCTTGAGCGATGGATGGTCGAGAAAACAGCCAAGGCTGTGTTCGAGAATGGTGCGCCCGCCCAGTTGCAGATACTGCTTGGGACGGTCAGCGGCCATACGGGCACCGACGCCCGCGGCAGGAATCACGGCCCAGAAGGCCGGTAGACGGTAACTCATTGGGCCAACTGGTAGAGGGTTTCACCCTCCTTGACCATGCCCAATTCATGACGAGCCCGCTCTTCAACGGTCTCCGTACCTTTTTTCAGCTCAAGTACTTCGGCGTCAAGGACGCGATTACGCTCCAGCAGGCGTTCGTTTTCGGCGTGCTGGTCGGCAATCTGCTGGGTCAGTTCTTCTACCTGCGCAAAGCTGCCATTACCGACCCATAGGCGGTACTGCAGGCCAGCCAGCAACAAGAGCAAGACGAGGAATAACCAATTGGGACTGCGCATCGAAATCCGGGTATCCAGTGAAAAAAGCCAGCCATGTAAAACTTTTGCAGCAACTGATAGCACGAAGCCTGGAAGGACCAGGCTTGTGCTAGATAGCCATCAGGTTAGCGTCGAAAAACACCCTATCGTGGTTTTTCCGACGCAATCCAACGACTTTTTACCATGCTTTACCATCAAGTAGCGATCAGCCGCGAAACTCACCGCGACCGTTGTACTTGGCTTTACCCGCCAGTTGCTCTTCGATACGCAGCAATTGGTTGTACTTGGAAACGCGGTCGGAACGGCACAGGGAACCGGTCTTGATCTGGCCCGCCGAGGTGCCCACAGCCAGGTCGGCAATGGTCGAGTCTTCGGTTTCGCCGGAGCGGTGGGAGATCACGGCGGTATAACCTGCTGCCTTGGCCATCTGGATGGCTTCCAGGGTTTCGGTCAGGGTGCCGATCTGGTTGAACTTGATCAGGATCGAGTTGGCGATCTTTTTGTCGATGCCTTCTTTCAGGATCTTGGTGTTGGTCACGAACAGGTCGTCGCCCACCAGTTGGATTTTTTCGCCGATCTTGTCGGTGAGGACTTTCCAGCCGGCCCAGTCGGACTCATCCAGGCCGTCTTCGATCGAGATGATCGGATAACGCTCGGTCAGACCTTTGAGGTAGTCGGCAAAACCTTCGGAAGTGAATACGTGGCCTTCACCCGACAGGTTGTATTTGCCGTCTTCATAGAACTCGCTGGCTGCGCAGTCCAGGGCCAGGGTCACGTCGGTGCCCAGCTTGTAGCCGGCGTTGGCCACGGCTTCGGAGATCACTTTCAGTGCATCTTCGTTGGACGCCAGGTTCGGCGCGAAACCACCTTCGTCGCCCACGGCAGTGCTCAGGCCACGAGCCTTCAGTACAGCCTTCAGGTGATGGAAAATCTCGGTGCCCATGCGCAGGCCATCGGAGAAAGTCTTGGCGCCAACCGGCTGCACCATGAATTCCTGGATGTCGACGTTGTTATCGGCATGCTCGCCACCGTTGATGATGTTCATCATCGGCACCGGCATCGAGTACACACCCGGCGTGCCATTCAGGTTGGCAATGTGAGCGTACAGCGGCAGGTCCTGGTCCTGGGCAGCAGCCTTGGCAGCGGCCAGGGACACGGCGAGGATGGCGTTGGCGCCCAGGTTGCCTTTGTTTTCGGTGCCGTCGAGCTTGATCATCGCGTGATCCAGGGCTTTCTGGTCCACCGGATCCTTGCCCAGCAACAGGTCACGGATCGGGCCGTTGATGTTGGCTACGGCCTTCAGTACACCTTTGCCCAGGTAACGGCTCTTGTCGCCATCACGCAGTTCCAGCGCTTCGCGCGAACCGGTGGAAGCACCGGACGGCGCGCAGGCGCTACCGATGATGCCGTTATCGAGAAGCACGTCGGCTTCGACGGTGGGGTTGCCACGGGAGTCGAGAACTTCACGACCTTTGATGTCGACGATTTTTGCCATTGTTGTAAACACTCCAAAGTTGACGAAAACGACGCAGCTGAAGGAAAACTTTTGACCGACCGCAAGGGTGGAACAACGGGGCAGGCTTGCAGGCGACAAGGCTCAGGCCCGCGGGCCTGAGCATAAAACGAGGGAAAGTCTACCGGAGAAACGGTGCTTACGCGGTTTCTACCGTCGGAAAACTCTTGACCAGTTCGTCCAACTGCTTGAGCTGGGCCAGGAACGGCTCCAGCTTGTCCAGGCGCAGGGCGCAAGGACCATCGCACTTGGCGTTGTCCGGGTCCGGGTGGGCTTCCAGGAACAGGCCGGCCAGGGACTGGCTCATGCCCGCCTTGGCCAGGTCGGTGACCTGGGCACGACGCCCACCGGCGGAGTCCGAGCGACCACCGGGCATTTGCAGCGCGTGGGTCACGTCGAAGAACACCGGGTATTCGAACTGTTTCATGATGCCGAAACCGAGCATGTCCACCACGAGGTTGTTGTAGCCGAAGCTCGAGCCACGCTCGCAGAGGATCAACTGGTCGTTACCCGCTTCCACGCACTTGTTCAGGATGTGTTTCATCTCCTGGGGCGCAAGGAACTGGGCTTTCTTGATGTTGATCACCGCGCCGGTCTTGGCCATCGCCACGACCAGGTCGGTCTGGCGCGACAGGAAGGCCGGCAACTGGATGATGTCGCACACCTCGGCGACCACGGCAGCCTGTTCAGGCTCGTGGACGTCGGTGATGATGGGCACGCCGAAGGCTTGCTTGATGTCCTGGAAGATCCGCATGCCTTCTTCAAGGCCCGGGCCGCGATAGGAGGTCACGGACGAACGGTTGGCCTTGTCGAAGCTGGCCTTGAACACGTAGGGGATGCCCAGCTTCTGGGTGACCCGCACGTACTCTTCACAGACCTGCATCGCCATGTCGCGGCTTTCCAGCACGTTCATGCCGCCAAACAACACCATGGGCTTGTCGTTGGCAATTTCGATGTCGCCTACGCGAATGATCTTCTGGGCCATCAGGGTTACGCCTTCTTCTGATGTTGCGTCAGTGCTGCCTTGACGAAACCGCTGAACAACGGGTGACCGTCACGCGGAGTCGAGGTGAACTCAGGGTGGAACTGGCAAGCGACGAACCATGGGTGATCCGGTGCTTCGACCACTTCAACCAGCGCGCCGTCACCGGAGCGACCGGAGATTTTCAGGCCGGCTTCCTTGATCTGCGGCAGCAGGTTGTTGTTCACCTCGTAGCGGTGACGGTGACGCTCGACGATCACGTCCTTGCCATAGCAGTCGTGCACCAGCGAGCCCGGCTCCAGCAGGCAATCCTGCGCGCCAAGGCGCATGGTGCCGCCCAGGTCGGAGGTTTCGGTACGGGTTTCAACGGCGCCGGTGGCATCTTCCCACTCGGTGATCAGGCCCACGACCGGATGGCCGCTGCTGTGATCGAACTCGGTGGAGTTGGCGTCTTTCCAGCCCAGCACGTTACGGGCGAACTCGATAACGGCCACTTGCATGCCCAGGCAGATCCCCAGGTACGGGACCTTGTTCTCACGGGCGTACTGTACGGCAGTGATCTTGCCTTCCACGCCACGCAGGCCGAAACCGCCAGGAACGAGGATCGCATCGACACCTTCGAGCAGCGCAGTGCCCTGGTTCTCGATGTCTTCGGAATCGATGTAGCGCAGGTTGACCTTGGTACGGTTGCTGATACCGGCGTGGCTCATCGCTTCGATCAGCGACTTGTACGCGTCCAGCAGTTCCATGTACTTGCCGACCATCGCGATGGTGACTTCGTGCTCGGGGTTGAGCTTGGCGTCGACCACGGCGTCCCACTCGGACAGGTCCGCGCCGCCACACTGCAAGCCGAAACGCTCGACCACAAAATCATCCAGGCCTTGCGAATGCAGGATGCCCGGGATCTTGTAGATGGTGTCGGCGTCTTCCAGGCCAATCACCGCACGCTCTTCAACGTTGGTGAATTGCGCGATCTTGCGGCGCGAGGAAATATCGATCGGGTGATCGGAGCGGCATACCAGCACGTCCGGCTGCAGGCCGATGGAACGCAGTTCCTTGACCGAATGCTGGGTAGGCTTGGTTTTGGTTTCGCCGGCGGTGGCAATGTACGGCACCAGGGTCAGGTGCATCAGCATCGCGCGCTTGGCGCCGACTTCGAAACGCAGCTGGCGGATCGCCTCGAGGAACGGTTGGGATTCGATGTCACCCACGGTGCCACCGATCTCGACCATCGCCACGTCGGCATCGCCTGCACCCTTGATGATGCGGCGCTTGATTTCGTCGGTAATGTGCGGGATCACCTGGATGGTTGCACCCAGGTAGTCACCACGGCGCTCCTTGCGCAGCACGTGCTCGTAGACACGGCCGGTGGTGAAGTTGTTGTTCTGGGTCATGGTCGTGCGGATGAACCGCTCGTAGTGGCCCAGGTCCAGGTCGGTCTCGGCGCCGTCATGGGTGACGAACACTTCACCGTGCTGGAACGGGCTCATGGTGCCCGGGTCGACGTTGATGTACGGGTCCAGCTTGAGCATGGTGACTTTAAGCCCCCGCGCCTCCAGGATGGCCGCCAATGAAGCGGAGGCAATGCCTTTCCCCAATGAAGAAACAACACCGCCCGTGACGAATATGTAGCGCGTCATGAAAAACCCTAGAAGTCTGCGTTAAAGCGGTCCGAGCCGCCGGGGAAAGCGAAGGAAGGCCGAAGCCCCCGATCACCTGCATTAATCACAGTGCACCTTTCAAAAAAACCGCCGCGTGGTGACAGACCAGCAATGAAACACCGGTACGTTGATCGCTACACATTTTTTGGAATCGCCCAGCAAAGACTGCTTGGTAATCGGCAACTGCTGCGATTCAGGAGAATCCACAGAAGTTGTATCAAGAAGGGAGCGTAGTCTACCGGAAAGGCTCTATCAGCTCAAACCTTGATCGCAGGTCTGTGGCAACCAATGCAATTGCCAATCTTCACTCGGTACTGCCCAGCGTCCAGCGACGCTGGGGCCACCCAGCAATTGCTCGCCCCGATACAGGAGCGGCAATCTGCCACGGACGAAGCCCGGCAGCGCGCTTTCGTTAAGCAGGCGCTTCAGATCACGGCGACCTCGCCCCGGCACCTCGAGCACTTCACCGCCCCGGCGATAACGAACCTCCAGAGGACCTTCGGGCGCCTTGCCGACCAACTCCAGCCGGCCATTGTCGGGTAACTCTAGTGGGTTTTGCGGATCGGGCCAGCTCAACGTTGCGTCGGAAAATTCCGCCCAGGCACCCGGCAACCACCAGATGCGCTCGCTGCAACGGTGCAACTCGCCATCGGCCATGCGCCACAGAGGTTGCGCATCCGGCTTGGCGTCGCGCAGGGAATGCCAACCGGCCCAGTGATCACTGTCGGGTAAACGGGTCAGCGGGGTCAGCCAATGACGCAAGGCGTTGCGCTGGCGAGCGTCGGAAAGCTCACGCAATGGTGCAAGGGCCAGTGACGGTAAAGGCAGCCAGGGGAATGGTGAAGGTTGGTCCGCGGCCTGCAAGTCCATCCGCGCCAAGTCGTCCAGCAGCCCCTGGGCCTCGCCGAGCTGCTCGGCGGTATGGGCCAGGCGGCTGGCGGCTTGCGGCCAGCGCTGCGTCAGTGCCGGAAAAACGCGATGGCGCAAATAATTGCGCGAAAAATGCGGGTCGGCATTGGAAGGGTCTTCGACCCATAGCAATTGATGTTCATGGGCGTAGGCTTCCAGATCAACGCGTGAGACGTCGAGCAAGGGTCTCAGCAGATGGCCTCCAGCCAAAGGGCGATGACCAGGCATCGCCGCCAAGCCACGCACACCGGCCCCACGCAGCAGGCGAAACAACAGGGTTTCGGCCTGATCTTCGCGATGCTGGCCCGTAAGCAACACCTCCCCTGCCCCCGTGACTTCGGCAAACGCCTGATAACGTGCGTCGCGGGCGGCGCGCTCAAGGCTCGCTCCAGGCCGGACCTGCACACGCATGACGCACAAGGGCACGCCAAGGCTGTCGCACACCGACTGGCAATGACTGGGCCACGCGTCGGCGGCAGCTTGCAGGCCATGGTGGACATGCACGGCACTGAGCGTCGGGAACGTTTCGGTTTTTGCCAAAGAGACCAGAAGGTGCAGCAGCACGGTGGAATCCAGCCCACCTGAGAAAGCGACATGCCAGGCCGGGGCATTGCGCCACGGGGCAAGGACTTGAAGGAGTTTGGCGGCTAACGCTGGCTTCATCGGAAAATACCGCCATCAAGCTGGAATGCGACAACCCAGCATACACAAAGCAAATGTGGGAGGGGGCTTGCTCCCGATAGCAGTGGGTCAGTCACTGGATCCATTGACTGACACTCCGCAATCGGGAGCAAGCCCCCTCCCACATTGAGTATTGCGACGCTCTTACAGGCCGTAGCTCATCAGGCGCTCATAACGACGGGTCAGCAGCGCTTCGTTATCCAGCTTCTTGAGCATCGCCAGTTGCGAACCCAGTTCGGCGCGGATGGTCGCAGCAGCGGCAGCCGGGTCGCGGTGAGCGCCGCCCAATGGCTCGGCGATCACTTTATCCACGATACCCAGGCCTTTGAGGCGATCGGCAGTAATGCCCATGGCCTCGGCAGCGTCCGGCGCTTTTTCTGCGGTTTTCCACAGGATCGAGGCGCAACCTTCCGGCGAGATCACCGCGTAGGTCGAATACTGCAGCATGTTCAACTGATCGCAAACGCCAATGGCCAATGCGCCGCCGGAGCCCCCTTCACCAATCACAGTCGCGATGATCGGGGTTTTCAGGCGAGCCATGACGCGCAGGTTCCAGGCAATCGCTTCGCTCTGGTTGCGCTCTTCAGCGTCGATACCCGGGTAGGCGCCCGGCGTGTCGATGAAGGTCAGGATCGGCATTTTGAAGCGCTCGGCCATTTCCATCAGGCGGCAAGCCTTGCGATAGCCTTCCGGACGCGGCATGCCGAAGTTGCGGCGCACCTTCTCGCGGACTTCACGGCCTTTCTGGTGACCGATCACCATGACCGGCTGGTCATCCAGGCGGGCGATACCACCAACGATGGCGGCGTCATCCGAGAAGTGGCGGTCGCCATGCAGCTCGTCGAATTCGGTGAAGATGTGCTGGATGTAGTCCAGGGTGTATGGGCGACGCGGATGGCGAGCCAGGCGTGCGATCTGCCAGCTGGTCAGCTTGCCGAAGATGTCTTCGGTCAGCGTCTTGCTCTTGTCTTGCAGGCGGGAGATTTCATCGCCGATATTCAGCGAATTGTCATTGCCGACCAGGCGCAGTTCTTCGATCTTGGCTTGCAGGTCAGCGATCGGCTGTTCGAAATCAAGAAAATTCGGGTTCATAAGCGTCCGTCTTGGGTCGACGGCCAAGGAGTGCCTGGCCAGCCGGTTGTCTATTCGCGCCCTACCTTAAGGGAGAGGCGCGTTTAGGTCGAGATTAAATGTTCAGCCGAGGTCAGGTGTGCTGACCATCAGCGGTATTGGAGGAAGACGTTGTCTCGCCCGAACTGGTCACGCAAAGCTTGAATCAAGCCATCCGCCGGATCAATTCGCCACGTCTCGCCAAATTGCAACATCGCCTTGGCGTCGTTGCCGGTGTATTCCATGGTCACAGGGCAAGCGCCACGGTGACGCTTGAGCAAATCACCCAACCAGCGTAGCTGATCGCCCTTGAGCGCCTCGGTCTTGACCTTCAAGCGCAGGCTTTCGGCCAGGTTGGTACGGGCATCTTCCATACTCATGACCCGCTTGATCCGCAGACGCAGGCCACCGGAGAAGTCATCGTTACTGACCTCCCCTTCCACCACCACCATGGCATCGGTCTGCAGCAACGATTGTGCCGAGTGGAACGCATCGGCAAACAGCGACGCCTCGATTCGCCCCGAGCGGTCGTCGAGGGTGATAAAGCCCATCTTGTCGCCCTTCTTGTTCTTCATCACCCGCAGGGCGATGATCATGCCGGCGACGGTCTGGGTGTCGCGCGCCGGCTTCAGGTCGATGATGCGCTGACGGGCAAAACGACGGATCTCTCCTTCGTATTCGTCGATCGGGTGACCGGTAAGGTACAGACCCAAGGTGTCTTTCTCACCCTTGAGACGTTCCTTGAGGGTCAACTCCTTGGCCTTGCGGTGGTTCGCGTACACATCCGCATCTTCTTCGACGAACAGCCCCCCAAACAGGTCCGCATGGCCACTGTCGTGGGTGCGGGCAGTCTGTTCGGCGGCCTTGATCGCCTCTTCCATGGCGGCCAGCAGTACCGCCCGGTTGCGGTCGATATTGGCCTGGTAAGCCTTCGGCTCATCATGGAAATAGGGGCCGAGACGGTCAAGTGCGCCACTGCGGATCAGGCCATCGAGGGTACGTTTGTTGATGCGCTTGAGGTCAACCCGCGCACAGAAGTCGAACAGATCCTTGAACGGCCCGTCCTGCCGCGCTTCGGTGATCGCTTCCACCGGGCCTTCGCCGACCCCCTTGATCGCGCCCAGGCCATAGATGATGCGGCCTTCGTCGTTCACCGTGAACTTGAACTCCGAGGCGTTCACGTCCGGCGCGTCGAGGCGCAGCTTCATGGTGCGCACTTCCTCGATCAAGGTCACGACCTTGTCGGTGTTGTGCATGTCCGCCGAAAGTACCGCAGCCATGAAGGGCGCCGGGTAGTGGGCTTTCAGCCAGGCGGTCTGGTACGACACCAGGCCGTACGCGGCGGAGTGGGATTTGTTGAAGCCATAACCGGCGAATTTTTCCACCAGGTCGAAAATGTTACCGGCCAGGTCGGCGTCAATATTATTGGTGGCACACCCCTCAATGAAACCACCGCGCTGCTTGGCCATTTCCTCGGGTTTTTTCTTACCCATGGCGCGACGCAGCATGTCCGCACCACCCAGGGTGTAGCCCGCCATCACCTGGGCAATCTGCATCACCTGTTCCTGATACAGGATGATGCCGTAGGTCGGTGCCAGTACTGGCTTGAGGCCCTCGTACTGATAATCGGAGTGCGGATATGCCAGCTCGGCACGCCCGTGCTTACGGTTGATGAAGTCATCCACCATGCCCGATTGCAGCGGCCCCGGACGGAACAGGGCCACCAGTGCGATCAAGTCTTCCAGGCAGTCGGGCTTGAGCTTTTTGATCAGCTCCTTCATGCCTCGGGATTCAAGCTGGAATACTGCCGTGGTTTCGGCTTTTTGCAGCAACGAATAGGTCGGCTTGTCATCCAGCGGGATGAACGCGATATCCAGCGGCTCCTCGCCGGCCTTGGCGCGGTCGCGGTTGATCGTCTTGAGCGCCCAATCGATGATCGTCAGGGTCCGCAGGCCCAGGAAGTCGAACTTCACCAGGCCGGCGGCTTCCACGTCGTCCTTGTCGAACTGGGTAACCAGGCCGTCGCCTTCTTCATCGCAGTAGATCGGCGAAAAGTCGGTGAGTTTGGTCGGTGCGATAACCACGCCACCGGCATGTTTACCCACGTTACGCACCACACCTTCGAGCTTGCGGGCCATGTCCCAGATTTCGGCGGCCTCTTCATCAACCTTGATAAAGTCGCGCAGGATTTCTTCCTGCTCGTAGGCTTTTTCCAGCGTCATGCCGACTTCGAACGGGATCATCTTCGACAGGCGGTCCGCCAGGCCGTACGACTTGCCCTGTACGCGCGCCACGTCACGGATTACCGCCTTCGCCGCCATGGAACCGAAAGTGATGATCTGGCTTACAGCGTTGCGGCCGTATTTCTCAGCCACGTACTCGATCACGCGGTCACGGCCATCCATGCAGAAGTCGACGTCGAAGTCGGGCATGGACACCCGTTCCGGGTTCAGGAACCGCTCGAACAGCAGGTCATACTCCAGCGGGTCAAGGTCGGTGATCTTCTGTACATAAGCCACCAGCGAGCCGGCACCTGAGCCTCGACCCGGGCCAACCGGCACGCCGTTGTTCTTGGCCCACTGGATAAAGTCCATCACGATCAGGAAGTAACCGGGGAATCCCATCTGGATAATGATATCCAGCTCGAAATTCAGCCGATCCACGTAGACCTGGCGCTTGGCCTCGTAATCTTCGGTGGTGTCCTTGGGCAGCAGAACGGCCAACCGCTCTTCCAGGCCATCGAACGACACCTTGCGGAAGTACTCATCGATGGTCATGCCATCGGGAATCGGGAAGTTGGGCAGGAAGTGCTTGCCCAGTTTCACTTCAATGTTGCAGCGCTTGGCGATCTCGACGGAGTTTTCCAGGGCCTCGGGCAGGTCGCTGAACAGCTCGGCCATCTCCTCGGCACTTTTGAGATATTGCTCTTCGCTGTAGTTTTTCGAGCGGCGCGGGTCATCCAGGGCCCGGCCTTCACCGATGCACACGCGGGTTTCGTGGGCCTCGAAGTCTTCTCGCTTGATGAAGCGCACATCGTTGGTCGCCACCAGCGGTGCGCCCAACTTGTCGGCCAGCGCCACTGCGGCGTGCAGGTGTTCTTCATCGTTAGGCCGATTGGTACGCTGGACTTCCAGGTAAAAACGGTCGGGGAAGACCTGCATCCACTCGCGGGCCAGTACTTCGGCTTCCTGGGGGTTGCCACCGAGCAGCGCAATGCCGATCTCGCCTTCCTTGGCGGCCGACAGCATGATCAGCCCTTCGCTGGCCTCGGCCACCCACTCGCGCTCGATGATGATCGAGCCATTGCGCTGGCCGTCGATAAAACCACGGGAAATCAGTTCGGTGAGGTTGCGATAACCCACGCCGTTCATCGCCAGCAGGCTGATGCGGCTCAGGGGGTTATCCGGGTCTTTGTTGGACAGCCACAGGTCGGCGCCGCAGATCGGCTTGATGCCGGCGCCCATGGCGTTCTTGTAGAACTTGACCAGGGAACACATGTTGTTCTGGTCGGTCACCGCCACCGCAGGCATGTTCATGCCCACCAGGGTTTTGACCAGCGGTTTGATCCGTACCAGGCCATCGACCAGGGAGTATTCAGTGTGCAGGCGTAGGTGAACGAATGAAGCCGGCATAGTGATCCTGTCTAGATACGTGGAAACAACAAGGCCCGGATTGTACCGGGCCTTGAGCAAAACATCAGCCTCGCGACTACACCTCGCTGAGGCTCTCCCGCGCCTCGTAAGCCAGGCGCACCGGGGCGAACGAGCGACGATGGATCGGCGTAGGCCCCAGACGGGCCAAGGCTTCCAGATGAACGGGCGTTGGGTAACCCTTGTGACCACCGATGCCATAGCCGGGGTAGATCAATTCGAAAGCCGCCATTTCACGGTCTCGGCTGACCTTGGCCAGGATTGAAGCCGCCGCAATAGCAGGCACCTTGCTATCACCCTTCACCACCGCTTCCGACGGCATCGCCAGTTTCGGGCAGCGATTACCATCGATCATCGCCATCTTTGGCGTGATGTGCAGGCCCTCCACCGCACGCTGCATGGCAAGCATGGTGGCGTGCAGGATGTTCAGCTCATCGATTTCCTCGACCTCGGCCCGGGCGATATGCCAGCTCAGGGCTTTCTCACAGATCTCGTCGTAGAGCTTTTCGCGGCGCGCTTCGGTGAGTTTCTTCGAATCGTCAAGACCCAGGATCGGACGGTTCGGGTCAAGAATGACGGCCGCCGTAACGACGGCGCCGCACAGCGGCCCGCGCCCTACTTCATCAACGCCGGCCACCAGCTCATCGGCGTGGGCAACCAGGCTGAAATCCAGGCCCATTTGCGTCTTCATAGGGTTTCCTGTCGATGGCCGATCAAGGTGAGCACGGCATCCGCCGCCTGGTTCGACGCATCACGGCGCAACGTGCGGTGAATATCATCAAAGCCACGGGTCTGCTCTTCGCCACCCTCTATCAAGGGAAGTACAGTCTGCGCCAGGGCTTCAGGGGTCGCGTCGTCCTGTAGCAACTCCGGCACCAACAGGCGTTGGGCCAGCAGATTGGGCAAGGAGATGTAGGGACTTTTGACCATGCGCTTGAGAATCCAGAACGTCAGTGGTGCAAGACGATAGGCCACTACCATCGGACGCTTGTACAACAACGCCTCGAGAGTGGCAGTGCCTGAAGCGATCAGCACCGCATCACAGGCCGCGAGCGCGAGGTGCGACTGACCATCCAGCAGTGTCAGCGGTAAGTTGCGACCGTCAAGCAAGGCCTCGATCTGCGTACGACGTTGCGGGCTGGCACACGGCAGCACGAAGCGCACACCCGGTTTCAAGACCATCAAGCGCTCGGCGGCATCAAAAAACAGCGCGCCCAACCGCCCGACTTCACCACCGCGGCTGCCCGGCATCAGTGCAACCAGCGGGCCATCGGCCAAGCCCAGCTCGGCACGTGCCGCTGCGCGATCAGCCTGCAGAGGGATGGTGTCGGCCAACGTGTGCCCCACAAAGCGCACCGGTACACCCTTCTCTTCATAGAATCGGGCTTCGAAGGGCAGCAAGGTCAGCATCAGGTCGCAGCCTTCGCGGATCTTCAGCACGCGCTTTTGCCGCCATGCCCACACGGACGGGCTGACGTAATGCACGGTCTTGATCCCGGCCTGGCGCAATTTGAGTTCGATGTTAAGAGTGAAGTCCGGCGCGTCGATTCCGATAAAGACGTCGGGCTTTTCTTCAATCAGTGTCTGGATCAGCAGTTTGCGGCGAGCCAGCAGCTCTCGCAGTCGCCCCAGCACTTCCACCAACCCCATGACGGACAGGCGTTCCATGGGAAAGTAGGACGTGAGGCCCTCGGCCTGCATCAACGGCCCACCCACCCCGATAAACTCGACGGCAGGATGCTGGGCCTTGAGTGCACGCATCAGGCCTGCCCCCAGAATATCGCCGGAAGCTTCCCCGGCCACCAACGCTATACGCAGATTGGCCATGATTAACGGGTGATGCCGCGAGTCGACGCCTGGATCGAGTCCCGGAACACGGCCACTTCCGGAAACTGTGCAGCCGACTCGGCCAGTTCGGTCAATGCCTGCTCAACCGTCAGCCCCTGGCGGTAGACCACCTTGTAGGCACGACGCAGGGCATGGATCTGGTCTTCGCTGAAACCACGACGGCGCATGCCTTCGAAGTTCATGCTGCGGGCTTCGGCCGGGTTGCCGAATACCGTGACGAATGCCGGAACATCCTTGCCGATTGCGGTCCCCATGCCGGAAAAGGCGTGGGCACCGATATGGCAGTACTGATGGACCAGGGTGAAGCCAGACAGAATTGCCCAGTCGTCAACGTGCACATGGCCTGCCAATGCAGTGTTGTTGACCAGAATGCAGTGGTTGCCGATCACGCTGTCATGGCCGATATGCGCATAGGCCATGATCAGGTTGTGATCACCCAAGGTGGTCTCGGCACGATCCTGCACGGTGCCACGATGAATGGTCACACCTTCACGGATGATGTTGTGGTCACCGATAACCAGGCGTGTTTCTTCACCCTTGTACTTCATGTCGGGGGTGTCTTCGCCTACCGAGGAAAACTGGTAGATACGATTATGCTTACCAATGCGCGTCGGGCCTTTGAGGATCACATGCGGCCCGATGACAGTCCCCTCGCCGATTTCAACACCTGCGCCGACGATCGACCAAGGGCCGACCTCAACGTCGGCGGCCAGTACGGCCGACGGATCGATGATTGCGCGAGGGTCAATCAAACTCATAGTTTGCGTTCCGCACAGATGATCTCAGCCGAGCACACCGGCTTGCCATCCACCGAGGCCTGGCATTCGAACTTCCAGATCTGGCGTTTGCAACTGATGAACTTGGCTTCCAGGATCAACTGGTCGCCCGGCGTGACCGGATTGCGGAAACGCAGTTTGTCGGAGCCCACGAAATAGTAGAGCGTGCCGTCGGCAGGCTTGAGGTCGAGCATTTTGAAACCAAGGATACCGGCAGCCTGGGCCATTGCTTCAATGATCAGCACACCTGGCATGATGGGATGCGCGGGAAAGTGGCCGTTGAAGAACGGTTCGTTGATGCTGACATTCTTGTAGGCACGAATGCGCTTTTCCTCGACATTGAGGTCCACTACGCGATCCACCAGCAGGAACGGGTAACGGTGAGGCAGGTATTCGCGAATCTCGTTGATGTCCATCATTTCGGGGGGAAGCCTGTAATAAAGATTGGGGGCGGGCGAACTAAAAGCACGCCCCGCTAGCAAATCAAGGAAGCCGCCCAGCGGCTGTGCACACTTGATATGGAAATGGTATCAGCCTTCTGATGAAGCATTACCGCCAGGGGTCACGTCTCCAACACGCTTTTCAAGCTGTTTGAGGCGTCGGGCCATGTCGTCAAGCTGTCTCAAGCGCGCTGCACTTTTACGCCACTCAGCCGCCGGCTGCATGGCGGTACCGGAAGAGTAGGCCCCTGGCTCGGTGATCGAGTGGGTGACCATGGTCATGCCGGTGATGAAAACGTTGTCGCAAATATCGATATGCCCCACCAGCCCTACGCCACCGGCGAGCATGCAATGCTTGCCGATTTTGGTGCTGCCGGAGATACCGACACACGCCGCCATGGCTGTGTGGTCGCCGATCTGCACGTTGTGGGCGATCTGGATCTGGTTGTCGAGCTTCACGCCGTTACCGATTACGGTGTCGGCCAGGGCACCACGGTCCACAGCGGTGTTAACGCCGATTTCCACGTCATCCCCAATCAAGACACCGCCAACCTGGGCAATCTTGTGCCAAACGCCTTTGGAATTGGCAAAGCCGAAACCTTCACCGCCGATCACTGCGCCCGACTGAATAACCACGCGCTCACCGATACGCACATCGTGGTAAAGGGTGACCCGCGGAGCCAACCAGCCATCGGCGCCGATTTCACAGCGCGCCCCGATAAAGCAATGGGCACCCACGGTGACGCCAGCGGCAATACGTGCGCCACTTTCGATCACGGCAAACGCACCAATGTTGGCAGCGGGGTCAACCTGGGCATCATCGGCAATCACCGCGCTGGGATGAATACCCCCGGCGGCCTTGGGCTTTGGATCGAACAGGTGCGACGCTTTCGCGTACGACAGGTACGGGTCGGCCACCACCAGCGCATCCCCGGCGTAACCCTCGGCATCAGCAGCCTTCAGCAACACGGCTGCGGCTTGGCAACCGACGAGGTACTTACGGTATTGAGGATTTGCGAGGAAGCTCAACTGAGCTGGGCCAGCCTCCTGCAAGGTGGCTAGCCCAGTGATTTCCTTCTCCGGGGAGCCGTGCAAGACGGCCCCCAGGAACTCGGCCAACTCGCCGAGTTTGATAGTCGCGGTCATGGGTTACTTCAGCTGGTTCATGCGCTCGATCACCTGGCGGGTGATGTCGTATTGAGGCTTGACGTCGATCACGGCGCCACGCTCGAACACCAGGTCAAAGGCACCTTTCTTGATGACTTCTTCCACAGCGCTGTCGAGCTTCGGCTTGAGCTGCTTGAGCATTTCACGGTCAGCAACGGCCTTGGCTTCGTTCAGTTCCTTGGACTGGAACTGGTAGTCACGGGCCTTTTGCTTGAATTCAAGTTCCAGACGCTCGCGCTCGGGCTGCTGCATCTTGTCGCCACCGGCTACCAGGCGATCCTGGATGCCCTTGGCGCTGCTTTCCAGGGTCTTGAGCTTGGTCAGCTGCGGACCGAATTTTTTCTCGGCATCCACGGCGTATTTCTTGGCCGCATCGGATTCCAGCAGAGCCATTTGATAGTTCAGGACGGCGATTTTCATTTCGGCGAAGGCCGGGGTGGTTACCAGCACAGTTGCCAGCAGAACCAATTGAGTCAACTTACGCACGATGCACTCCTACAGAATCCGTTGTCGTTATCTTGGGTCAGACGCTTAGAACGTCTGGCCGAGGGAGAATTGGAAAATCTGGGTTTCAGCGTTATCCGGTTTCTTGACCGGCATGGCCAGAGCAAAGCTCAACGGGCCCAATGCAGTCACCCATGTCACGCCAACACCCACGGAGCTCGCCAGGTTGCTGAAGCTCACATCGTTACACTGCGTGTTGGACTTCGAACCATTCGGGTTGGTCACCTGCTCGCACTTGGAGTCGAACACGTTACCCACATCCCAGAAAACCGAAGTACGCAGGGAACGCTGGTCCTTGACGAACGGCAGCGGGAACAGAATCTCCGCACCACCCTGGATCAGTACGTTACCACCGAATGGCAATGGCTTATCGTCAGTGTCTTTCTGAGTCCCTACGTTACCCGTTTCGAGGACACCACGGCTCGGCGTACCACGTGGACCCAGGGTACTGTCCTTGAAGCCACGAACCGAGTTGAAACCACCTGCATAGTAGTTCTCGTAGAACGGTAGACCACTGGTGGAACCATAGCCATCACCATAACCCAGCTCAGTGTGCAGGCGCATGGTGTAGTTATCGCTCAGCGGCTGGAACAACTGGCCACGGTAGTCGAGCTTGAAGAACGACAGGTCGCTGCCCGGCGTAGTGGCTTCCAGCGTCAAGCTCTGGGAATGACCACGGGTCGCCAGCACGCCTTTGTTCAGGGTCGACTCGGACCAGCCGGCAGACGCCTTGAAGTTCAGGAACTGATCGCCTTCCTTACGGGTAAAATCAAAGATCTCATCCACGGTGTAAATACCGGTCTTGATCTTGTCCTGCTGCGCGGTCAAACCAAAGGTCAGGCGCGAGGTCTCGCTGATCGGGTAACCAATGTTGGCCCCCACACCCATGCTGTCGATTGCATAGCTTGCAACGTCGACGTCGAGGTCTTTGTAGTCGGTGGTGCGATAGAAGGCGTTGTAGCCCAGGCTCACACCGTCGGCAGTCCAGTAGGGGTCGGTATAACTGAAGTTATAACGGCTCTGGTATTCGCTTCGGGTCAGGCCGACAGACACACGGTTACCCGTACCGAGGAAGTTGTTCTGTGTGATCGAGCCACCCAGAATCAGGCCCGCGCTCTGTGCGAAGCCGACGCTGGCGGTGATCGAACCCGAGGCTTGCTCTTCAACGGCGTAGTTCACGTCAACCTGGTCATCCACACCTGGAACGGCCGGGGTTTCGACGTTGACTTCCTTGAAGAAGCCCAGGCGCTCAAGACGGGTCTTGGACTGGTCGATCAAGTAGGTCGACGCCCAGCCACCTTCCATCTGGCGCATTTCACGGCGCAGCACTTCGTCCGCAGACTTGGTGTTGCCACGGAAGTTGATGCGGTTCACGTAGGCACGCTTGCCCGGGTCGACCACGAAGGTAATGTCCACGGTGTGGTCATCATCATGCGGGGTCGGTACGCCGTTGACGTTGGCGAAGGTATAGCCTTCGTTACCCAGGCGACGGGTGATCAGCTCGGACGTGGTGGTCATCAGCTTGCGCGAGAACACCTGGTCCTTCTGCACCAGCAACAGCGACTTCACCTGGTCTTCAGGTACTTTCAGGTCGCCGCTGAGCTTGACGTCACGAACCTTGTACTTTTCGCCTTCGTTGACGTTGACGGTGATGTAGACGTGTTTCTTGTCCGGGGTGATGGACACCTGGGTCGAAGCGATATCCATGTTGATATAGCCGCGGTCCAGGTAGTAGGAGCGCAGACGCTCCAGGTCACCGGACAGTTTTTCACGAGCGTACTTGTCGTCGTTCTTGAAGAACGACAGCCAGTTGGTGGTCTTGAGTTCAAACAGGTCGATCAGGTCTTCATCAGCGAACTTGGTGTTGCCCACCACGTTGATGTGCTGAATGGCCGCTACCGTACCTTCATTGATGTTGACCTTCAGGCCGACACGGTTACGCGGCTGGGGGACAACTTCGGTTTCCACGGTCGCGGAGTAGCGGCCCTGGGCAACGTACTGGCGCTGCAGTTCGTTACGCACACCCTCAAGGGTAGCGCGCTGGAAGATCTCGCCCTCGGCCAGGCCGGATTGCTTGAGGCCCTTCATCAGGTCTTCAGTGGAGATCGCCTTGTTGCCCTCGATCGTGATACTGGAGATGGAAGGCCGCTCAACGACCGTGATAACCAGGACGTTGCCTTCGCGACCCAGCTGGATATCTTGAAAGAACCCGGTTTTGAACAGCGCACGAGTGGATTCCACCAGGCGACGATCATCAGCCTGTTCCCCGACGTTCAACGGCAAGGCACCAAAGACGCTACCTGCGGAAACCCGCTGGAGGCCGTTGACGCGAATATCGGAGATAGTGAAGGACTCGGCGTGAACTTCGGCGATCATCAATACGGTGAGAACCGCAGTTAGCAGCAGACGTTTCATGAAGTCCTTTCTTATTCCAACTGGCAATAAACAAACTGCCGCAAAATGCGGCAGATTCGCAATTCAGCGAAGCGTTACAGACGTCCCAGATCGTTGACCAGAGCTAACAACATCACTCCAACCACCAAACTGATACCGATCTGTATCCCCCAACCCTGCACCCGATCCGACAAGGGGCGACCACGCACCCACTCGACCAGATAAAACAGCAGATGCCCCCCATCCAGTACTGGAATAGGCAGCAAATTCAGAACCCCAAGGCTGATACTCAGATAAGCCAGGAAATTCAGGAAATCCGCAACACCCGACTGGGCAGAAGCGCCCGCCACTTTAGCAATGGTTATCGGCCCACTCAAGTTTTTTACCGAGAGCTCGCCGAACAACATTTTTTTGAGGGATTCGAGGGTCAGCACGCTCATGGTCCAGGTGCGTTTCGCGCCCTCGCCAATCGCGGCCAGCGGCCCGAAGCTGACCTCTCGCACCATCGATGGCGGCCACTCGACACCCTTGACCCCCGCCCCCAGGTAACCCCCGGCGGCCTTGGCCTCCCCACGAACCGACAAGGTTACGGGGACGTCGATTTGAGCACCATCACGCTCAACTTTCAGCACAATTTTGGTATCGGGCCGTACACGTACCAGATCGACCACTTGCTGCCAGTCACCGAGCACCTGGCCATCCAGGGCCAACAGGCGATCACCGGTTTTCAGACCTGCGGCCTGGGCCGGACCTTTCGGATCCAGCTCCGCCAGCACTGGCGGCAAAGCCGGTCGCCACGGGCGAATCCCCAGGGACTTGATCGGATCAGGCTCATCCGCGCCCTTGAGCCAGTGATCCAGGGCCAGTTCGCGCGCAGTCTCAAGCGTGGAGTCCTGGTCGCGAACCACAACCCTGACGGTACCGCTCTCGCCCAGACGCCGCACCAGCTGCAAATTGACCGCTCCCCAACCGGTGGTTGGTTCGCCATCAATGGAAACAATTTCCTGCCCCGCGGCCAGGCCAGCCTTGGCCGCCATGCTGTCTGCGTCGACCGCACCGATAACCGGACGCACCTGCTGACTGCCCAGCATGGCCAACACCCAGAAAAACACCATCGCCAACAGGAAGTTGGCGATCGGACCGGCGGCGACGATCGCGATACGCTGACGAACGGTCTTGCGATTGAAAGACTGATCCAACTGGTCGGCCGGCACTTCACCTTCGCGCTCGTCGAGCATCTTGACGTAGCCACCCAATGGTATGGCGGCAATCACGAACTCGGTGCCACGACGGTCATGCCAACGCAACAAGGGCATGCCGAAACCGACTGAAAAGCGCAGTACTTTGACGCCGCAACGACGCGCCACCCAAAAGTGGCCGAATTCGTGGAAGGTCACCAACACACCCAGAGCAACCAGGGTGCCGACAATCATATAAAGCGCACTCATCTAATTTCTCCGCCTTTCAATCCAGTGCCTGTGGGCTCAACCGCACCTACAGGCTAACGCGCATTGCGTTCCAACCATTGCTCGGCCAGGCCGCGGGCCTTCCTATCCGCTTCAAACACGGCGCCCAGGTCGTTGACAGCCACTACCGGCTCCCGAGCCAGGACATCCTCGATAATACTCGCGATCTGCGGAAAACGGATGCGCCGCTCAAGAAAGGCCGCGACCGCCACCTCATTGGCCGCATTAAGCATCGCCGGCGCGCTGTTACCCGCCTCCACCGCCTCGCGCGCCAGGCGCAGACAAGGAAAACGCTGCTCGTCCGGCGCCTCGAAGTCCAGGCGCGCAATTGCAAACAGGTCCAACGGCGCCACACCGGAATCAATGCGCTCCGGCCAAGCCAGGGCGTTGGCGATGGGCGTACGCATGTCAGGGTTGCCCAACTGCGCCAGCACCGAGCCATCCACGTAATCGACCAGGGAATGAATCACACTTTGCGGGTGAACCACCACCTCGACCTGATCCGGCCGGGCATCAAACAGCCAGCAAGCCTCGATCAGCTCCAGGCCCTTGTTCATCATGCTCGCCGAATCCACGGAGATCTTGCGCCCCATGGACCAGTTGGGGTGTGCACAGGCCTGATCAGGAGACACATGTTCCAACTCAGCCAGAGGCGTCTGCCGGAACGGCCCACCGGAAGCGGTCAACAGAATCCGACGCACGCCAACCTGGCTCAAGCCACGGGAGAAATCACCCGGCATGCACTGGAAAATCGCGTTATGTTCGCTGTCGAGAGGCAGCAACACCGCGCCACTCTTGCGCACCGCCTGCATAAAGAGCGCGCCGGACATAACCAGCGCTTCTTTATTGGCCAGCAGAATCTTCTTGCCTGCATCGACCGCCGCCAGCGTCGGACGCAAACCCGCTGCGCCGACAATGGCAGCCACGACGGTGTCCACTTCGGCATCGGCCGCCACCTGGCACAACCCCGCCTCCCCCACCAATACCTGAGTGGCGAGGCCGGCAGCGCGCAGGTCATCCTGCAAACCACGCGCCAGCGCCGCCTCGGGCACCACAGCAAAGCGTGGCGAGTGGAGAACGCAAAGGGCCAGCAACTCGCTCAGGCGGCTAAAACCGGTCAGGGCAAATATTTGATAGCGATCAGGATGACGCGCAATCACATCCAGGGTACTCAGCCCTACCGAACCAGTCGCCCCCAGTACGGTGACTTGCTGCAGACGGCTCACGAGGCAGTCATCCACAACAACACGGCAAAGATCGGAATCGCCGCGGTGAGACTGTCGATACGGTCCAATACACCGCCATGCCCCGGGAGCAGGTTGCTGCTGTCTTTGATGCCGGCCTGGCGCTTGAACATGCTTTCGGTGAGGTCACCCACCACCGAAATGAACACGACAATGGCCGTACCCAACAGTGCCAGGAAGATTTCCTTCACCGACCAGTCGCGCACAACGCCGACCACCAGCGTGATCGCCAGCGTCAATGCGAGGCCGCCGTACACGCCTTCCCAGCTCTTGCCCGGACTGACCGCCGGCGCCAGCTTGCGCTTGCCGAAAGCCCGACCGGAGAAATAGGCGCCGATATCCGCGCCCCAGACCAATACCATCACCGCCATGATCAACCAGTTGCCCATGGACGCATTCTTGATCTCCACCAGACCTTGCCAGGCGGGCAGCAGGATCAACAAGCCGATCACCAGCTTGCATGCCACGCTGGACCACTGGCCACTAGTCCGTGGGTAGGTGAGCACCAGGTAGGTCGCCAGCGCCCACCACAGCACCGCCGCCCCCAACACCCAAGGCACGATGATGCTCGACAGGGTATGCATCAGGAACAGCGACAGCGCCACGAATGCCGCGTACGCCACACGTGGCGCCTGGGCATTGAAACCCGCCAGGCGCGCCCATTCCCAGGCCCCAAGTGTTACGACAAGGCCGATAAACAGCGCAAAGCCGGAACCGTCGAGCAGGAAAAAACCGCACAAGGCAATCGGCAGCAGGATCAGTGCCGTGATGATTCGTTGTTTAAGCATTTAAACCCGGGCTCCAGCTTCGATCTGCTCGCTCGTTTTACCAAAGCGACGCTGACGGGAAGCGAAATCGGCCAGCGCATTACGCATGGCATCGTGTTTGAAGTCCGGCCAGAACAGGTCGGAGAAGTACAACTCGGTGTAGGCCAACTGCCACAACAGGAAATTGCTGATGCGGTGCTCGCCACCGGTACGGATGCACAAGTCAGGCAACGGCAGGTCGCCGGTTACCAGGCAGGTTTGCAACAGTTCGGGCGTAATGTCTTCCGGCCGCAGATGCCCGGCCTGCACTTCGCGGGCCAGCCGTTGCGCAGCCTGGGCGATATCCCACTGGCCACCGTAGTTGGCTGCAATCTGCAGCACAAAACGGTTGGCGCCAGCAGTCATTGCCTCGGCTTCGCGCATGGCCGCTTGCAGTTCCGGATGGAACCGCGAGCGATCACCAATGATGCGCAGACTGATGTTGTTATCGTTGAGGCGCTTGGCCTCACGCCGCAGCGCCTTGAAGAACAGGTCCATCAAGGCACTGACTTCGTCGGCGGGCCGCTGCCAGTTCTCGCTGGAGAAGGCAAACAGCGTCAACACTTCAACCTTGGCTTCGGCACACACCTCAATCACGGCGCGCACCGCATCGACACCCGCTTTATGCCCGGCAACACCCGGCATAAAGCGTTTTTTCGCCCAGCGATTATTCCCATCCATGATGATCGCGACATGGCGCGGTACCACGGAGGGCACAGTCTGCTTGGTCTTTTCCATGAAGGCGTCCTGACCCCTTATACGGCCATCAGGTCCTTTTCTTTTTCCTCGGTAGCCTTGGTGATCTGCGCCTCGGCGTCCTTGGTCAACTTGTCGATATCGGCGACGGCACGACGCTCTTCGTCTTCGCTGATTTCCTTGTCCTTGACCAGCTTCTTCAGGTCACCCAGCGCATCGCGACGGATATTGCGCACGGCAACACGCGCATCTTCGGCTGCGCTGCGAGCCTGCTTGGTGAAGCCCTTGCGGGTTTCTTCAGTCAGGGCCGGCATAGAGATCAACAGCAACTCACCCAGGTTGGTCGGGTTGAGGTTCAAGCCGGCGCTCTGGATGGCCTTGTCGACGGCGGCGAGCATGTTGCGCTCGAACGCCACGACTTGCAGGGTGCGCGAGTCCTTGACCGTCACGTTGGCCACGCCGCTCAGCGGAGTGTCAGTGCCGTAGTAAGGCACCATGACGCTGCCCAGAATGCTCGGGTGCGCCTTGCCGGTACGAATCTGGCCAAATGCGTGGCTCAGAGACTCCAGGGATTTCTGCATACGCGCTTGGGCGTCTTTCTTGATTTCGTTGATCATTGTTGGCCTTCCTCGATCAAAGTCCCTTCTGCGCCGCCGTGTACGATATTCAGCAGGGCGCCGGGCTTGTTCATGTTAAATACGCGCAGCGGCATCTGGTGGTCGCGGCACAGGCAAATAGCGGTCAGGTCCATCACGCCCAGCTTGCGATCCAGCACTTCATCGTAGGTCAGATGATCGAACTTCTCGGCATGCGGGTCTTTGAATGGGTCTGCGGTATACACACCGTCCACCTTGGTCGCCTTGAGCACGACATCGGCATCGATCTCGATAGCGCGCAGGCACGCAGCCGAATCGGTCGTGAAGAACGGGTTGCCCGTGCCGGCAGCGAAGATCACCACTTCCTTGGAGTTCAGGTGACGCATGGCTTTACGACGATCATAGTGATCGGTCACGCCGACCATGGAAATAGCCGACATCACGATAGCCGAGATATTGGCACGCTCCAGGGCGTCACGCATGGCCAAGGCGTTCATCACAGTGGCCAGCATGCCCATGTGGTCGCCAGTGACCCGATCCATACCGGCGGCACTCAACGCCGCACCACGGAACAGGTTACCACCACCGATCACCAGGCCAACCTGAACACCGATACCGACCAACTGGCCGACTTCAAGCGCCATGCGATCGAGCACCTTGGGATCGATCCCGAACTCTTCCGAGCCCATCAGGGCCTCGCCGCTAAGTTTGAGTAGAATGCGTTTATAGCGAGCCTGATAACCACTGCCCTGCTGAGCCATTGCGAATCTCTCCTGCGGCGTATTTTTTAAAAAATTCTTGGCGAGCCGTTTACGGCTTGCGTTCACTCTAGCTGGACGCTATCACAGCGCCATCGGAACACGGCTTTGTAAGCCAGTTCCGAAAGGAAACCAAATAAAATTGGCCTTCCCATTTGAAAAGAGGCTGCGCGCGTGAGCGGGCAGCCTCTTTCGGCGACAGTTGAAAACTGTCTTATTGCTTGGCGGCAGCCAGCTGGGCAGCAACTTCTTCAGCGAAGTTGTCGACCGGCTTCTCGATGCCTTCACCTACTTTGAAGTAAGTGAAGGAAACGATTTCAGCACCGGCTTTCTTAGCCAGTTCGCCAACCTTGATTTCAGGGTTCTTGACGAACGCCTGCTCAACCAGGCTCGCTTCAGCCAGGAACTTGCTGATACGGCCTTTGACCATGTTCTCAACAATGTTTTCCGGCTTGCCGGCGATCTTGTCGGCGTTCAGGGTCAGGAACACGCCCTTCTCACGTTCGATCGCTTCAGCGGAAACTTCCGATGGCAGCAGGAACTCAGGGTTGGTTGCCGCTACGTGCATAGCGATATCTTTGGCCAGCTCAACGTCGCCGCCCTTCAGAACAACGGCTACGCCGATCTTGTTGCCGTGCAGGTAGCCACCAACCACATCACCTTCTACGCGGGTCAGGCGACGGATGTTGACGTTTTCGCCAACCTTGCCGACCAGTACCAGGCGAGCTGCTTCTTGAGCTTCGATCAGAGGCTCAACGGTAGTCAGCTTGTCGGCAAACGCTTTTTCAACGCTTTCAGCAACGAATGCCTTGAAGTCGTCTTGCAGAGCCAGGAAGTCGGTCTGCGAGTTCACTTCCAGCAGCACTGCGGATTTACCGTCTTCTTTCAGCGCGATTGCGCCTTCAGCAGCCACGTTGCCTGCTTTCTTGGCAGCCTTGATGGCGCCGGAAGCACGCATGTCGTCGATGGCTTTTTCGATGTCGCCGCCAGCCTTGGTCAAGGCCTTTTTGCAATCCATCATGCCTTCGCCAGTACGCTCACGCAGTTCTTTAACCAACGCTGCAGTAATCTCTGCCATTTCAAAATCCTCTTGGATAGGTTTTCAACCATTCCACCCGATCAAACGGGCGTTCAATTCTTCCCGAATCTCCCTTGTAGGCCGCTGCACGTTACAGTCGCTATGTTGCACTGCCACAAGTGGGCGCCGACAAATGGTTTTCGAGGTGGCAAAAAGGGGGCCAAGCCCCCTTTTTGCTTACTGAGTCAACGCCAGGGCGTCAATTACTCAGCGGCAGCTACCGGAGCTTCTTCAGCGAACTGCTCGGTACCGCCAGCAACGTGGTTGCGACCACGGATTACAGCGTCAGCCATCGAACCCATGTACAGCTGGATAGCGCGGATTGCGTCATCGTTGCCTGGGATGATGTAGTCAACGCCTTCCGGGCTGCTGTTGGTATCGACTACGCCGATAACCGGGATGCCCAGCTTGTTGGCTTCGGTGATCGCGATGCGCTCGTGATCAACGTCGATTACGAACAGTGCGTCAGGCAGACCGCCCATATCCTTGATACCACCCAAGGAACGATCGAGCTTTTCCAGGTCACGGGAGCGCATCAGCGCTTCTTTCTTGGTCAGCTTGGCGAAAGTACCGTCTTCGGCTTGTACTTCAAGGTCACGCAGACGCTTGATGGAAGCACGGATGGTCTTGAAGTTGGTCAGCATGCCGCCCAACCAGCGGTGATCGACGTACGGCGAACCGCAACGTGCTGCTTCTTCAGCAACGATCTTGCCAGCGGAACGCTTGGTGCCGACGAACAGGATCTTGTTTTTGCCCTGAGCCAGACGCTCTACGAAAGTCAGAGCTTCGTTGAACATTGGCAGGGTTTTTTCAAGGTTGATGATGTGGATCTTGTTACGCGCGCCGAAAATGTACTTACCCATTTTCGGGTTCCAGTAACGGGTCTGGTGACCGAAGTGCACACCGGCCTTCAGCATATCGCGCATGTTGACTTGGGACATGATAGTTCCTTAATAAGTCGGGTTTGGCCTCCACGTATCCCAATGACCAACCAGCGGCATCAAGGCCTCCGGCACCCAGGTCATCGTGTCGACACGTGTGTGGATTTAAGCTTCACGGGGCATCCCCGGAAAGCGGCGCATTTTATACCACACGCAGTCAAAAAACGAAACCCGCAATGACATTTACCGCCTATCGCCTATACCTGAGCCTTTGAATCGCGCCGGCAAGGCCCAACCTTATAGAGAGAAGCGATCATCAGAGGCTCATGATTTGACGCCATCGTCTGTTAGAATCGCGTTTCTTGGGGTTTGTGCGTTTTTTGTAACCTTTATTGCCGCACACCGTGAACCGTATTGATTTCAGCGCATCGCGCTAGAGAGAGCCTGTATGACCGTTACCTTGAAAACCGCCGAAGACATCGCAGGCATGCGCGTTGCCGGCAAACTGGCTGCCGACGTGCTGGAAATGATCGCCGAACACGTCAAGCCCGGCGTTACCACCGAGGCGCTGGACCGCATCTGCCACGACTATATCGTCAACGTCCAGAAGGCGATCCCGGCCCCACTGAATTACAAGGGCTTCCCCAAGTCGATCTGCACCTCGATCAACCACGTGGTCTGCCATGGCATTCCAGGCGACAAGCCGTTGAAAGACGGCGACACCCTGAACATCGACGTCACCGTGATCAAAGACGGCTACCACGGCGACACCAGCCGCATGTTCCACGTCGGCAATGTGCCGGTCTGGGCCGAACGCCTGTCCCAGGTCACCCAGGAATGCATGTACAAGGCCATCGAGATCGTCAAGCCCGGTTGCCGCCTGGGCGACATCGGCGAAGTGATCCAGAAGCACGCCGAAAAGAACGGCTTCTCGGTAGTTCGCGAGTTCTGCGGCCACGGCATCGGCAAGGTGTTCCACGAAGAGCCGCAGATATTGCACTACGGCCGCGCCGGCACCGGCATGGAGCTCAAGGCAGGCATGACCTTCACCATCGAGCCGATGATCAACCAGGGCAAGGCCGATACCAAGGTGCTGGGCGACGGCTGGACCGCAATCACCAAGGACCGCAAGCTTTCCGCCCAGTGGGAACACACCTTGCTGGTCACTGAAACCGGCTACGAGATCTTCACCCTGCGCTCGGACGACACGATCCCGCGCCTTTCGGCGTAAGGCCTGGTTTGGTTTTCCCAAACACTGTTGTGACTGACTGATAGATAGAAAGGAAAGCCAATCGATGCCCCAGGTGGACCCCGAACTCTTCGACCGTGGCCAGTTCCAGGCGGAGCTGGCACTGAAGGCAAGCCCCATCGCCGCCTTCAAGAAGGCTATCCGCCAGGCCCGCGAGGTGCTCGATGAGCGCTTTCGCAAAGGCCGGGACATCCGCCGGCTGATCGAGGACCGCGCCTGGTTCGTCGACAATATCCTGCAGAAAGCCTGGGAACAGTTCAGCTGGAGTGAAGACGCCGATATCGCCCTGGTGGCCGTTGGCGGCTACGGGCGCGGCGAATTGCACCCCTACTCCGACATCGATCTGTTGATCCTGATGGACGGCGCCGACCACGAGATCTTTCGCGACTCCATCGAGCGCTTTTTGACCTTGCTGTGGGACATCGGCCTGGAGGTTGGTCAGAGCGTACGCTCGGTTGACGAATGCGCCGAAGAGGCCCGCGCCGACCTGACGGTAATCACCAACCTGATGGAAAGCCGCACCATCGCCGGCCCCGAACGTCTACGCCAGCGCATGCTGGAAGTCACCAGCACTGCACATATGTGGCCAAGCAAGGACTTCTTCCTGGCCAAGCGCGCCGAGCAGAAAGCCCGGCACCACAAGTACAACGACACCGAATACAACCTGGAGCCCAACGTCAAAGGCTCACCGGGCGGCTTGCGGGATATCCAGACCATTCTGTGGGTCGCCCGCCGCCAGTACGGCACCCTGAACCTGCGGGCACTGGCGGGTGAAGGCTTCCTCGTCGAGAGTGAGAACGCGCTGTTGGCGTCCTCCCAGGAATTCCTGTGGAAAGTCCGTTACGCCCTGCACATGCTCGCCGGACGCGCCGAAGACCGCCTGCTGTTCGATCATCAACGCTCCATCGCCGCCCTGCTGGGCTTTGAAGGCGAAGACGCGAAGACCAGCATTGAAAGCTTCATGCAGCAGTACTACCGCGTCGTCATGAGCATTGCCCAGCTCAGCGACCTGATCATCCAGCACTTCGAAGAAGTGATCCTGGCTCCCGATGACGAAGCGCCGCCGCAACCGATCAATGCACGCTTCCAGCTGCACGATGGCTATATCGAGGCACGCAACGATTACGTGTTCCGTCGTACCCCGTTCGCGATGCTGGAAATTTTCGTACTGATGGCCCAGCAGCCGGAAATCAAAGGCGTACGCGCCGACACTATTCGCCTGCTGCGAGAAAACCGTCACCTGATCGACGACGAGTTTCGCAACGACATCCGCAACACCAGCCTGTTTATCGAACTGTTCAAGTGCAAGATCGGCATCCACCGCAACCTGCGCCGGATGAACCGTTACGGCATTCTCGGGCGCTATCTGCCGGAGTTCGGTTTTATCGTCGGGCAGATGCAGCATGACCTGTTCCACATATATACGGTAGACGCCCACACCCTTAACCTGATCAAGCACCTGCGTAAGCTGCAGTACACCCAGGTGTCGGAGAAATTCCCGCTAGCCAGCAAGCTCATGGCCAAGCTGCCCAAGCCCGAGTTGATCTACCTGGCGGGCCTGTACCACGACATCGGCAAGGGCCGGCATGGCGATCACTCGGAAATCGGTGCGGTGGATGCCGAGGCTTTTTGCCAGCGCCACCAATTGCCGCTGTGGGACAGCCGCCTGATCGTCTGGCTGGTGCAGAACCACCTGGTCATGTCGACCACGGCCCAACGCAAGGACTTGTCCGACCCGCAGGTGATCCACGACTTCGCCGGCATCGTGGGTGATGAAACTCGCCTCGACTACCTCTATGTGCTGACCGTCTCCGACATCAATGCCACCAACCCCACACTGTGGAACTCGTGGCGCGCCAGCCTGCTGCGCCAGTTGTACACCGAGACCAAGCGCGCCCTGCGCCGTGGCCTGGAAAACCCGGTGGACCGCGAAGAACAGATCCGCCGCACCCAAAGCGCGGCCCTGGACATCCTGGTGCGCGGTGGCAACGACCCCGACGACGTCGAGCAGCTCTGGTCGCAACTGGGCGATGATTATTTCCTGCGCCACACCGCCGGTGATGTGGCCTGGCACACCGACGCCATCCTGCAGCAGCCGGCCGATGGCGGCCCGCTGGTGCTGATCAAGGAAACCACCCAGCGCGAATTCGAAGGCGGCACGCAGATCTTCATCTATGCGCCGGACCAACACGACTTCTTCGCCGTGACGGTGGCCGCCATGGACCAGCTCAACCTGAACATCCATGACGCCCGGGTCATCACCTCCAGCAGCCAGTTCACCCTCGACACCTATATCGTGCTCGATACCGATGGCGACTCGATTGGCGATAACCCGGTGCGGGTGAAAAAGATCCGCGAAGGCCTGACCGAAGCCCTGCGCAACCCTGCCGACTACCCGACGATCATCCAGCGCCGGGTACCGCGCCAGCTCAAGCACTTTGCCTTTGCGCCCCAGGTCACCATCTCCAACGACGCCCAGCGCCCGGTCACCGTACTGGAGCTCAGCGCGCCGGACCGTCCCGGTCTGCTGGCACGTATCGGCGGGATTTTCCTGGAGTTCGACCTGTCGCTGCAGAACGCCAAGATTGCGACCCTGGGCGAACGCGTGGAAGACGTGTTCTTCATCACCGATGCCGACAACCACCCGCTGTCCGACCCCGAGCTGTGCCTGCGCTTGCAGGAGGCCATCGTGCAGCAACTGAGCGTGACCCAGGAACCTGGTGTCGAACTGACACGCCTGACCTTTTGAATTTTTAACTTTGTGAACACGATCCCACAGGTCGGTGTTTACGGTGATTGAGGCTTACATGAACAACGCCCTGAACCAGTTGCAGCCCTACCCGTTCGAGAAACTGCGCGCCTTGCTGGGCAGCGTCACGCCGAACCCGGACAAGCGCCCGATTGCGTTGTCCATCGGCGAGCCCAAGCACAAGTCCCCGGAATTCGTGGCCAAGGCCCTGGCTGACAACCTCGACCAGATGGCGGTCTACCCGACCACCCTGGGCATCCCGGCCCTGCGCGAGGCCATCGGCGCGTGGTGCGAGCGGCGCTTCAACGTGCCCAAGGGCTGGCTGGACCCGGCGCGCAATATCCTGCCGGTAAACGGTACCCGTGAAGCGCTGTTCGCCTTCACCCAAACCGTGGTCAACCGCGGTGACGACGCCCTGGTGGTCAGCCCGAACCCGTTCTACCAGATCTACGAAGGCGCTGCGTTCCTGGCCGGTGCCAAACCGCACTACCTGCCGTGCCTGGACGCCAACGGTTTCAATCCGGACTTCGATGCCGTGACGCCGGACATCTGGAAGCGCTGCCAGATCCTGTTCCTGTGCTCGCCCGGCAACCCGACTGGCGCGTTGATCCCCGTCGAAACCCTGAAAAAACTCATCGCCCTGGCCGACGAATACGACTTCGTCATCGCCGCAGACGAGTGCTACAGCGAACTGTACTTCGATGAACAAACCCCGCCGCCGGGCCTGCTGAGCGCCTGCGTCGAGCTGGGCCGCCAAGACTTCAAACGCTGCGTGGTGTTCCACAGCCTGTCCAAGCGCTCCAACCTGCCGGGCCTGCGCTCCGGTTTCGTGGCCGGCGACGCCGACATTCTCAAGGCCTTCCTGCTGTACCGCACCTACCACGGCTGCGCAATGCCGGTACAAACCCAGCTGGCGAGCATTGCCGCCTGGCAGGATGAAGCCCATGTGCAGGCCAACCGCGACCTGTATCGTGAAAAATTCGATGCCGTGCTGGCGATTCTCAAGCCGGTGCTGGACGTGCAAAGCCCGGATGGCGGTTTTTACCTGTGGCCGAACGTGAACGGCGACGATGCTGCATTCTGCCGTGACTTGTTCGTCGAAGAACATGTGACCGTAGTGCCGGGCTCCTATCTGTCACGCGAAGTGCAAGGCTTCAACCCCGGCGCCGGCCGTGTGCGCATGGCGCTGGTTGCGCCGTTGGCAGAGTGTGTGGAAGCGGCAGAGCGGATTCGCGCGTTCATCCAGCGTCGACGCTAAGCGCTTTCTGGGTCATTTCACATGGCCCAGGTTCGCCTCACTCATATCCAGATCCGCCAACACCTCCCTCAATACGTCATCACCTATCTGGTGATGGCGGCTCAAGCTGTACAACTCCAACCGCTGCGCCCGCAAGGCCTTGAGCCGCAACTTGCGCTCCAGCAAGTCCATCTGCTGCGCCAACGCCTGGGCTTCGGCTGAGTCGTTGAAAACCTCCAACTGGTGGCGATATTCCGACATCAGCCGCGCCTTGAGCTCCGTAGCCAGTGCCGCCTGGGCAGCGTCGGGAGCCGCGGCTTCTGTCGGCTCCTCGGCTTCCAGGGCATGAATCGCCGCCACGGCGGTCTTCTTCCAAGCCTCACGCACTTCGCGATGGCGCTTTTCATCGGGACTCTGCTCGATGCCACGCAGCAGCAACGGCAAGGCAATGCAGGCAGCGACCAATGAGAGCAGGATCACGCCGGCGGCGATAAAGATCAGCAGGTCACGCTCAGGGAAGTCTTGCCCCGGCGCCAGCAATAAAGGCACCGACATCACACCGGCCAAGGTCACGGCACCGCGTACCCCACCGACGGTCAGCAACCAGCAGGAGCGGGCTGTAGGTACCAGGGTCAGTTCACTTTTCCCACGCAACCTGCGCAACAAGCCCGACAACCGCCAGATGCTCTGCACCCAGATGAATCGCAGGATCACCAGCACCAGAAAGATCGCGACCACATCCAGGCAGCGATACAGCAACGTCGGCCATAGCGTCGGTTCATGGCTCACCACCGCCTTGATGATGTCCGGCAATTGCAGACCCAGCAGCAGGAAGATCAAACCGTTGAAGGCAAATTCCAGTAGCGACCAGACACTGCGATTGAGCAAGCGGGTGCTGGTCTGGCGCGGCAACAGGTCGAGCCAGCTTTGCATCATGCCCGCCGCCACCGCCGACAAAATGCCCGACGCGCCTAGCCGTTCGGCCAGCACATAAGCTGCGAATGGCAGCAGCAACATGAATACCACGTGGGTGGCCGGGTCATCCCAACCTCGCGCAATCATCCAGGCGCGCAGGCGCCCCACCAGCCAGCTCAACGCCACACCAATCGCCAAACCACCCAAGGCCACCAGGACGAATGTCAGGCTGGCATCCGCCAGGGAAAACACCCCCGTCAATGCCGCCGCCAAGGCGAATTTGAACGTCACCAGACCCGAAGCATCATTCATCAAGGCTTCGCCCTGCAGCATGTGCATCAGCGGCTTGGGTAAACGGTTCTGGGCAATGGCCGACACCGCCACGGCATCCGTCGGCGACAATACGGCCGCCAGGGCAAAGGCCACCGGCAGCGGGATGGAAGGCAATAGCCAATGAATAAAGTATCCGGCACCCACCACGGTGAATAGCACCAGCCCCACCGCCAACGTGAGGATCGGGCCACGCAGCCGCCACAACTCACGCTTGGGCATGCGCCAGCCATCGGAGAACAACAACGGTGGCAGGAACAGAAACAGGAACAGCTCCGGGTCCAGCGCCACGTGCAACCCCAGCGTAGGCCAGGCCAGCAAGGCTCCGGCGGCGATCTGCACCAAGGGTAACGGCAGGGGAATGACACGCCCGACAAGACGCGAAACGCTGACCAGCATCAGCAGGATAAGAACGGTGTAGGCGGTTTGCATAACGCGGGGTTCCCGGACAATCGACTCGCAACGACACACATCAGGCAACAACTGGCCGTTGAAGTGCCATATTACCCCGCTATGGTACGCACCTATGCCGCCACCGGCATTTGTCCATAAGTCGCACGTCAGCACGACGAGGGGCACCAGAGGCCGCTGGTCGTGGCATAATCCGTGACTTTCTGTTTTCACACGCTCAAAGGGGGCAATTCCTTGACCGTTTCAAGCAAAACGTTGCACCTTTTCGGCATCAAAGCCTGCGACACCATGAAAAAAGCGCGCACCTGGCTCGACGAGCACGGGGTGAGCTATGAGTTCCACGACTACAAAACGGCCGGTATCGACCGCGAACACTTGACCCAATGGTGCAACGAGCACGGTTGGCAGGTGGTTTTGAACCGTGCGGGCACCACCTTTCGCAAACTCGAAGACGAACGCAAAGCCGATCTCGATCAGTCGAAAGCCATTGAATTGATGCTCGCGCAACCCTCGATGATCAAGCGCCCGGTGCTGGATCTCGGAGACAGAACCCTGATTGGCTTCAAGCCAGATAGTTATTCGGCGGCCCTGAAGTAGGCCAGCCCTTCCATTTTTGTAGAGGTAACAGCATGTCCAATTCCCTGTTCAGCCTGGGCTTCGGCGTCGGCACTCAAAACCGTCAAGGCGCCTGGCTGGAAGTGTTTTACGCACAGCCACTGCTCAACCCATCGGCCGAAATCGTCGCCGCCATCAAACCGATCCTGGGTTACACCGGCGGCAATCAGGCGATCACCTTCACCATCAGCCAAGCGCTGCAACTGGCCGATGCACTGAAGAATGTCGATGCGACCCAAGCTGCGCTGCTCAACCGCCTGGCGGAAAGCCACACTCCGCTGGTTGCCACCCTGCTGGCCGAAGACGCTGCGCTGACCTCCACGCCTGAGGCTTACCTCAAGCTGCACCTGCTGTCCCACCGTCTGGTCAAGCCGCATGGCCTGAGCCTGGCCGGCGTGTTCCCACAGCTGCCGAACGTGGCCTGGACCAGCCAGGGCGCCATCGACATCAACGAGCTGGCCGAACGCCAACTGGAAGCGCGCCTGCGTGGCGAGTTGCTGGAAGTGTTCTCGGTGGACAAGTTCCCGAAAATGACCGACTACGTGGTGCCGAGCGGCGTACGTATCGCTGACGCGGCACGCCTGCGCCTGGGCGCCTACGTGGGCGAAGGCACCACCGTGATGCACGAAGGTTTCGTCAACTTCAACGCCGGCACCGAAGGCCCGGGCATGATCGAAGGTCGTGTCTCGGCGGGCGTGTTCGTCGGCAAAGGTTCGGACCTGGGCGGCGGTTGCTCCACCATGGGTACCCTGTCGGGTGGCGGCAACATCGTGATCAAGGTTGGCGAAGGCTGCCTGATCGGTGCCAACGCCGGTATCGGCATCCCGTTGGGCGACCGCAACACCGTGGAGTCGGGCCTGTACGTGACCGCCGGGACCAAGGTTGCCCTGCTGGACGAGCACAACCAACTGGTCAAGGTGGTCAAGGCTCGCGAGCTGGCCGGCCAGCCGGACCTGTTGTTCCGTCGCAACTCCGAGACCGGTGCCGTGGAGTGCAAAACCCACAAATCGGCCATCGAACTGAACGAAGCGCTGCACGCTCACAACTAAGCAGCCACTCGATGCCACTAGCGGGCCGCGCCTTCGGGTTGCGGCTCGCTTATACGAGTCTTGAACACCATGCTTGTGCCCTCTCCCTGGCGCGCCGATTTCCCGGCCATCGCCACCCTGCAACGGCAAGACCAGACCTATCTGGACAACGCCGCCACCACACAAAAACCCCAGGCCTTGCTGGATGCCATCAGCCATTACTACGCCAACGGCGCAGCCAATGTGCATCGTGCCCAGCATTTGCCCGGCGCCCATGCGACGCAGGCTTTCGAAGACAGCCGCAGCAAAGTCGCACAGTGGTTGAACGCAGGTGACAGCGGGCAAATCGTGTTTACCCATGGCGCGACTGCTGCGCTGAACCTCCTGGCCTACGGCCTGGAGCACTTATTCAATGCGGGCGATGAGATAGTCATCAGCGCCCTGGAACATCACGCCAACCTTCTGCCTTGGCAGCAACTGGCCAAGCGCCGCGCACTCACGCTGGTGGTCCTGCCGCTGGACGATGATGGCGTGATCGACCTGCAAGCCGCCGCCGAACTGATCGGCCCACGCACGCGGCTGCTGGCGGTGAGCCAGCTATCCAATGTGCTCGGCGCCTGGCAGCCACTGCAAGCCTTGCTGGCACTGGCCAACCCACACGGCGCATTGACCGTGGTGGATGGCGCCCAAGGGATCGTCCATGGCCGTCATGACGTGCAGGCACTGGGCTGCGACTTCTACGTTTTTTCCAGTCACAAGCTGTACGGCCCGGACGGTGTCGGGGTGTTGTTCGGGCGCAATGAAGCCCTGCATCACCTGCGCCACTGGCAGTTTGGCGGCGAGATGGTGCAACAGGCGGACTACCACAGCGCGAGCTTTCGCAGCGCACCGCTGGGGTTTGAAGCCGGCACGCCACCGATTGCCGGTGTGATCGGCCTGGGCGCCAGCCTGGATTACCTGAGTTCGCTGGATCAACCGGCAGTGCTCGCCCATGAAGCCGCGTTGCATGACTATCTGTTGCGCGGGCTGAAAGCGCGAAACGGCGTGCGCGTGCTCGGAGCACCGCAGGTCGCGCTGGTCAGCTTTGTCGTGGACGGCGTGCACAACGCCGACCTGGCGCACCTGCTGACCGAGCAGGGCATCGCCGTGCGCGCCGGGCACCACTGCGCGATGCCGCTGCTCAAGGCGATGCACTTGTCCGGGGCGATCCGTGTATCCCTGGCGCTTTACAACGACTCGGATGACCTGGAACGCTTTTTTGAAGCGTTGGACCAGGCGCTGGATATGTTGCGATGAGCATGCCGGTGGCAGCGCTGGCTGCGCTGGAAGCCTTTCAGTCGGTCGGCAGCTGGGAACAGCGCGCGCGGATGCTGATGCAATGGGGCGAACGGCTGCCCGCATTGGCAGATGAGGACAAGGTCGAGGCCAACCTGGTGCAGGGCTGTGAGAGCCTGGTGTGGTTGGTGGGACGCTTGGAGCATGGGCATTGGCAATTTGCCGCGAGCAGCGATGCGCGCATGATCCGTGGCTTGGTAGCCTTGCTGCTGGTGCGGGTCAATGGCTTGTCGGCGGCAGAGTTGCAAACGTTAGACCTACCCGACTGGTTCAACCAGTTGGGGCTTTCCCGTCAACTTTCACCGTCGCGCAGCAACGGCTTGAATGCGGTGTTGCAACGTATGCGCGAACTTTGTGGGAGGGGGCTTGCTGCTGATTGCTGAGTGTCAGTCACTCGATATATTGGCTGATCCACCGCTATCGGGAGCAAGCCCCCTCCCACACTGAACACTTTTTTAGCAGTGAACGCTAAGTGGGTTTGGTCCGCTCGGAAGGCCGGCGTACCCCGGCCACAATCTTGTCCACTGCCTTGGTCGCCGCCACCATCCCGAACGTGGCCGTGACCATCATCACCGCGCCGAACCCACCGGCGCAGTCCAGCTTGACCCCATCCCCGACGAAGCTCTTCTGCAAACAGATGCTGCCATCCGGCTTCGGGTAGCGCAGCTGCTCGGTGGAAAACACGCACGGCACGCTGTAATGGCGGGTCACGGTGCGCGAGAACCCGTAGTCGCGGCGCAAGGTGGAGCGAACCTTGGAGGCCAGCGGATCGTTGAACGTGCGGTTCAAATCGCATACCTGGATCAACGTCGGGTCGATCTGCCCGCCGGCGCCACCGGTGGTGATGATCTGGATCTTGCGGCGCTTGCACCAGGCAATGAGCGCAGCCTTGGCGTTGACGGCGTCGATGCAGTCGATCACGCAGTCGATATCCGGGGTGATGTACTCGGCCATGGTGTCGCGGGTCACGAAGTCGGCCACCGCATGGACCGTGCAGTGCGGGTTAATACCGCGCAGGCGCTCAGCCATTACCTCGACCTTGGGCTTGCCCACGGTGCTGTCCAAGGCATGCAACTGGCGGTTGCTGTTACTCACGCAGACATCGTCCAGGTCAAACAGCGATATTTCGCCCACCCCGCAGCGGGCCATGGCTTCCGCCGCCCAGGAGCCAACGCCGCCCACGCCGACAATGGCCACATGGGCCGCCTTCAAGCGTTCCAGTCCCTCAATGCCATACAAGCGGGCGACGCCTGCAAACCGCGGATCTTCTGTACTCATGACCATTACCCCAAAAACCGGCGCGCATTATGGACTACGCAGCGACAAGTTCGAAGCGACAAGCTACAAGTAAAGAACTTAGGAGGGCTTTCGCTGACTAACGTCCGGCTTTTCTCTGTCCGCTGTACGCTCAGGGAAGTGCCAGTGTAGGATGCGCGCCGTTCGGCGTTGGCCGACACCTCTTTTCGTTCCACAGCCTTTGGAACCCGAAACCGCCATGTCATCGCGTAAATTTGGACTCAACCTGGTGGTAGTGCTGGCAATTGCCGCGCTGTTCACCGGCTTCTGGGCGCTGATCAATCGCCCGGTCACTACCCCCAACTGGCCTGAACAGATCTCCGGGTTCTCTTACTCGCCGTTCCAGCAAGGCCAGTTCCCACAGAAAGACCAGTACCCGACCGACGACCAGATGCGCCAGGATCTGGCGATCATGAGCAAGCTGACGGACAACATCCGTACTTACTCGGTCGACGGCACCTTGGGCGACATCCCCAAACTGGCCGAAGAATTCGGCCTGCGCGTGACGTTGGGGATCTGGATCAGCCCGGACCTTGAGCGTAACGAACGCGAAATCCAGCGCGCCATCGAGATTGCCAACAGCTCGCGCAGTGTCGTGCGCGTAGTGGTCGGTAACGAGGCGTTGTTCCGCGAGGAAATCACCCCGCAAGCACTGATCGTGCTGCTGGACCGGGTGCGCGCCGCCGTGAAAGTGCCGGTGACCACCTCCGAGCAATGGCACATCTGGGAGAAGAACCCGCAACTGGCCAAGCACGTCGACCTGATCGCCGCGCACATCCTGCCGTTCTGGGAATTTATTCCGATGGACAAGGCTGGCCAGTACGTACTCGACCGTGCCCGGGACCTGAAGAAACTGTTCCCGAAAAAGCCGCTGCTGCTGTCGGAGGTTGGCTGGCCGAGTAACGGACGCATGCGCGGTGGCAACGAAACGTCCCCGGCGGACCAGGCCATCTACCTGCGCACCCTGGTGAACAAGCTGAACCGCCAAGGTTACAACTACTTCGTGATCGAGGCCTTCGATCAGCCGTGGAAAGTCAGCGACGAAGGTTCGGCGGGCGCCTATTGGGGCGTTTATAACGCGGCACGCCAGCAGAAATTCAATTTCGAAGGCCCGGTCGTGGCGATCCCGCAATGGCGCGTTCTGGCCATCGGCTCGGTGGTGCTTGCGCTGTTGTCCCTCACCCTGCTGATGATCGACGGCTCGGCCCTGCGCCAGCGTGGCCGTACCTTCCTGACCTTTATCGCGTTCCTGTGCGGTTCGGTGCTGGTATGGATCGGCTACGACTACAGCCAGCAATACAGCACCTGGTTCAGCGTGACCGTCGGTATCTTGCTGGCACTCGGTGCACTCGGCGTGTTTATCGTGTTGCTGACCGAGGCCCACGAACTGGCCGAAGCGGTATGGACCCACAAGCGTCGGCGTGAATTCCTGCCGGTGGAAGGGGATTCGCACTACCGCCCGAAAGTATCGATCCACGTGCCGTGCTACAACGAGCCGCCGGAGATGGTCAAACAGACCCTCGACGCCCTGGCCGCCCTCGATTACCCGGACTACGAAGTCCTGATCATCGACAACAACACCAAGGACCCGGCGGTGTGGGAGCCGGTGCGCGACTACTGCGAAACCCTGGGCCCGCGCTTCAAGTTCTTCCATGTCTCGCCCCTGGCCGGTTTCAAGGGCGGCGCATTGAATTACCTGATCCCGCATACCGCCAAGGATGCCGAAGTGATCGCGGTGATCGACTCGGACTACTGCGTGTCGCCCAACTGGCTCAAGCACATGGTGCCGCACTTCGCCGACCCGAAAATCGCCGTGGTGCAGTCGCCGCAGGATTACCGCGACCAGAACGAAAGCACCTTCAAGAAGCTCTGCTATGCCGAATACAAGGGTTTCTTCCATATCGGCATGGTTACCCGCAACGACCGCGACGCGATCATCCAGCACGGCACCATGACCATGACCCGTCGTTCGGTGCTCGAAGAGCTGGGCTGGGCCGACTGGTGCATCTGTGAAGACGCCGAACTGGGCCTGCGGGTGTTCGAAAAAGGTCTGTCGGCCGCGTACTACCACGACAGCTACGGCAAAGGCTTGATGCCGGATACCTTTATCGACTTCAAGAAACAGCGTTTCCGCTGGGCCTATGGCGCGATCCAGATCATCAAGCGTCACACCGCCAGCCTGTTGCGCGGCAAGGATACCGAGCTGACCCGTGGCCAGCGCTACCACTTCCTCGCGGGCTGGTTGCCGTGGGTGGCGGATGGCATGAACATCTTCTTCACCGTCGGCGCGCTGTTGTGGTCGGCCGCGATGATCATCGTGCCGACGCGGGTCGACCCGCCGTTGCTGATTTTCGCGATCCCGCCGTTGGCGTTGTTCGTGTTCAAGGTCGGCAAGATCATCTTCCTCTACCGCCGTGCGGTAGGCGTGAACCTCAAGGACGCGTTCTGCGCAGCCCTGGCCGGCCTGGCGTTGTCCCATACCATCGCCAAGGCGGTGCTGTATGGTTTCTTCACCAGCAGTATTCCGTTCTTCCGTACACCGAAAAACGCGGATAACCACGGCTTCTGGGTCGCGATCTCGGAAGCCCGTGAAGAGATGTTCATCATGCTGCTGTTGTGGGGCGCGGCGCTGGGGATCTACCTGGTGCAGGGCCTGCCGAGCAATGACATGCGCTTCTGGGTGGTGATGCTGCTGGTGCAATCGCTGCCGTATGTGGCGGCCTTGATCATGGCGTTCCTGTCTTCGTTGCCAAAACCTGCGCCGAAACCGGAACCCGCGCCGGCCGCGTAAAAACTTGCGCAATGCACTAAACGGCGGCCTCTGGCCGCCGTTTTGCTATAAGATAACGGCCGTTTTATGCGCCAGCCTTGCGCCAATGCTTTATGTGGGAGGGGGCTTGCTCCCGATAGCGGTGTACCGGTCAACACAGACAGTGACTGACACCCCTCAATCGGGAGCAAGTCGAATCGTCGCACCGCCCCCCCCCACACTGAATCGGTGCCGTATTTCACATTCGTTCTGCGCCACGACACGCTTCCGGAGTTTTCCCATGACGGCCCATGCCGACCTTTCGCCGACCCTTCAACTCGCAATCGACCTGATCCGTCGCCCCTCGGTCACACCGATCGATGCCGACTGCCAGAAGCTGATGATGCAGCGCCTGGGTGACGCCGGTTTCAAGCTTGAGCCGATGCGCATTGAAGACGTGGACAACTTCTGGGCCACCCATGGCAAGCACGACGGCCCGGTGCTGTGTTTTGCCGGTCACACCGATGTGGTGCCAACCGGCCCGGTGCAGGCCTGGCAGAATGACCCGTTCGATGCCCTGATCGACGAAGACGGCATGCTCTGCGGCCGTGGCGCGGCAGACATGAAAGGCAGCCTGGCGGCCATGCTCGTGGCCTCCGAGCGCTTCGTCACCGACTACCCGGACCACAAGGGCTCGGTGGCCTTCCTGATCACCAGCGATGAAGAAGGCCCGGCGCACCACGGCACCAAGGCCGTGATCGAACGTCTGGCGGCCCGCAAGGAGCGCCTGGACTGGTGCATCGTCGGCGAACCGTCGAGCACCACGCTGGTGGGCGATGTGGTCAAGAACGGCCGTCGTGGTTCCCTCGGCGCTACCCTGACCGTGCGCGGCGTACAAGGTCACGTGGCTTACCCGCACCTGGCGAAGAACCCGATTCACCTGGCGGCTCCGGCCCTGGCCGAATTGGCTGCCGAGCACTGGGATGACGGCAATGCGTTTTTCCCGCCGACCAGCTTTCAGATTTCCAACCTCAACTCCGGCACCGGTGCCACCAACGTGATCCCAGGTGAGCTGAAGGCGGTGTTCAACTTCCGTTTCTCCACCGAATCCACCGTCGAAGGCTTGCAACAACGCGTGGCGGCCATCCTCGACAAGCACGCGCTGGACTGGCATGTGGACTGGGCCTTGTCGGGCCTGCCGTTCCTGACCGAACCGGGTGCCCTGCTGGATGCGGTCTCCGCCAGCATCAAGGCGATTACCGGGCGCGACACCCAGGCGTCCACCAGCGGCGGTACGTCGGACGGGCGCTTCATTGCAACGCTCGGCACTCAAGTCGTCGAACTGGGCCCGGTCAACGCAACCATTCACCAGGTCAACGAGCGCATCCTGGCCAGTGACCTCGACGTGCTGACCGAAATCTATTACCAGACCCTGATCAAGTTGCTCGCCTGATGCTCGCCTGCCCCATTTGCAGCGCACCGCTCAACGCGGTGGACAACGGCGTGGCATGCCTGGCCGGGCACCGCTTCGACCGTGCGCGCCAGGGTTACCTGAACCTGCTGCCGGTACAGCACAAGAACAGCCGCGACCCGGGCGACAACCTGGCCATGGTCGAGGCGCGCCGCGACTTCCTCAACGCCGGGCACTATGCGCCGGTCGCCAGGCGCCTGGCCGAGTTGGCCGCCGAACGGGCGCCGCAACGCTGGGTCGACATCGGTTGCGGCGAGGGTTACTACACCGCGCAGATCGCCGAGGCGCTGCCGCATGCCGACGGCTACGCGCTGGATATCTCCAAGGAAGCGGTCAAGCGTGCCTGCAAGCGTAACCCGGCGCTGACCTGGTTGATCGCCAGCATGGCTCGCGTGCCGTTGGCGGACGCCAGTTGCCAGTTCCTCGCCAGCGTGTTCAGCCCGTTGGACTGGCAGGAAGCCAAACGCCTGCTCAGCCCTGGCGGCGGCCTGATGAAGGTCGGCCCGACCAGCGGCCACTTGATGGAGCTGCGCGAGCGCCTGTATGACGAAGTGCGCGAGTACACCGACGACAAGCATCTGGCCCTGGTGCCGGACGGCATGCACCTGGCGCACAGCGAAACCCTGACGTTCACCCTGAGCCTGGCCAGGCCCGAAGACCGTGCCAACCTGCTGGCCATGACGCCACACGGCTGGCGCGCCAGCGCCGAGCGCCGCGCACAGGTGATCGAGGCGGCCGAGCCGCTGCAGGTGACGGTGTCAATGCGCTACGATTATTTCGTGCTTCAATAACCGACTTTTTAGTATCCGCGAATGGATTTTTTAAATCCCGCAACGAGGAACATCCATGCGCCAACCTGATATCGAGATTTACCTGAAGGACGCCGACGTCGACCACAAGGCCATTGCCGCCTGGCTGGGCGCCGCCCTGGGCCCATGCACCGACTGGGTCCAGAAAGGTCAGACTTACAAGTGCAAAGCCGGCACTGTACCCGTGACCTGGCTGCCCAAAGCCGTGGGCAAATGGAACAGCCTGTACCTGGAAAGCGACCAGACACCCTGGGACGACGACATCGCCTGCGCCCGCGCAGCCTTTGCCGCGCTGAACGTGGAAGTGCGTTGTGCACCGGGCACCTGGGTTGAGGAAGAAGGTGAGGAAAGCGCCGACACCTGGATTCGCATCAGCGCCGACGGTGAAGAGCAGATCACCTGGAAAACGGCCTGATCCGCCAGTGTGAACCGAATCAAAAAGTGGGAGGGGGCTTGCTCCCGATTGCAGTGGGTCAGTTGCACATTAAGCTGACAGGCCCATCGCTATCGGGAGCAAGCCCCCTCCCACAGTTGTTCAGCGGTGGGCTTAGAGGCCGACCACATCCTCTGCCTGCAAGCCTTTCTCGCCGCTCACGACGGCGTATTCCACCTGCTGGCCTTCAGCCAGGGAGCGGTGGCCTTCACCCCGAATGGCGCGGTAGTGCACAAACACATCCTTGCCATCTTCGCGTTGGATAAAACCATAGCCCTTGGCATCGTTGAACCACTTCACATTGCCGGTTTCGCGCGTTGTCATCTGTTTTTCTCCCACATGCTTTTTATTGTTGAGTGAGCCGCATTGAACTGCCGAGTATATGGCAGGCTCAAAAAGCTTCAACTCAAGTTTATTTAGCCGCTTTTTGCCGATTTTCGGCGAATACGGCACACTACCCGCCCGAGCATCTGCTCGGTTTTTCCCACTTGAAGCAGCACGCCTATGACCCGCTCCCCGTTCCGCCGTCTGGTGTTTGGCACCTTGCGCCGACTGTTGTACCTCTGGGTTCGCTCGGAGACGATCAACCAGTCGTCCCTAACCCTTAACCTCGACCGCAGCCGGCCAGTGTTCTATGTCCTGCAATCGCCTTCTCTCACCGAATTGGCCGTGGTCGATGCCGAATGCACCAAGGCCGGCCTGCCGCGCCCGGTGCTGCCGGTCTCGGTAGGCCCACTGATCGAACCCGCCGCGTTCTTCTACCTCACGCCGGACCCCGACTGGCTCGGCCGCCAGGACAAGCGAGGCGCACCGCCGACCCTGACCCGGCTGGTCGATACCCTGAGCGAACGCGCCGAGGAAGATGCACAAATCATTCCGGTCAGCGTGTTCTGGGGCCAATCGCCCGAGAGCGAGTCCAGCCCGTGGAAGCTGCTGTTTGCCGACAGTTGGGCCGTCACCGGGCGTCTGCGCCGGCTGCTGAGCATCCTGATCCTCGGTCGCAAGACCCGTGTGCAATTCTCTGCGCCAATTAACCTGCGTGAATTGATCGAGCACAATAAAGGTCACGAACGCACCGTACGCATGGCTCAACGCATCCTGCGTGTGCACTTTCGTAACCTGAAGACCGCCGTGATCGGCCCCGATCTGTCCCACCGCCGTAACCTGGTGAAGGGTTTGGTCAATATGCCGCTGGTGCGCCAAGCCATTGCGGAAGAAGCCGAGCGGGAAAAAATCGCCCCGGAAAAAGCCAAGGCACTGGCCCTGCGCTATGGCAACGAAATCGCCTCGGACTACACCTACACCGCGATCCGCTTCCTGGAAGTGGTGCTCAGTTGGTTCTGGAACAAAATCTACGATGGCATCAAGGTCAACAACATCGAAGGCGTGCAAAAGGTTGCCCAGGGCTACGAGGTCATCTACGTGCCTTGCCACCGCAGCCACATCGACTATCTGCTGCTGTCGTACCTGCTGTTCAAGAACGGCCTGACCCCGCCGCATATCGCCGCCGGCATCAACCTGAACATGCCGGTGATCGGCAGCCTGCTGCGCCGTGGCGGTGCGTTTTTCATGCGCCGCACCTTCAAGGGCAACCCGCTGTACACCGCCGTGTTCAACGAATACCTGCATACCTTGTTTACCAAAGGTTTCCCGGTGGAGTACTTCGTCGAAGGTGGACGTTCACGTACGGGGCGCATGCTGCAACCGAAAACCGGGATGCTGGCGATCACCCTGCGCAGTTTCTTGCGTTCATCACGCACGCCGATCGTCTTCGTACCGGTGTACATCGGCTACGAACGCGTGCTCGAAGGCCGTACTTACCTCGGCGAACTGCGTGGGGCGAGCAAGAAAAAAGAGTCGATCTTCGATATTTTCAAAGTCGTCGGCGCGCTCAAGCAGCGTTTCGGCCAGGTCGCGGTCAACTTCGGCGAGCCGATCAAATTGGCCGAGTTCCTCGACGGCGAGCAACCGGACTGGCGCGCCCAGGAACTCGGCCCGAACTACAAACCGGCATGGCTCAATGAAACCACGCACCGCCTCGGTGAACAGGTGGCGCGCCATTTGAACGAAGCTGCGGCGGTGAATCCGGTGAACCTGGTGGCCCTGGCACTGCTGTCCACCACGCGCCTGGCCCTGGATGAACAGGCCATGGCGCGTCAACTGGACCTGTACCTGGCGTTGCTGCGCAGCGTGCCCTACTCGCCCCACACCACCCTGCCCGAGGGCAACGGCCTGGCGTTGATCAAGCACGTCAAGGACATGGCCCTGTTGTCGGAGCAGAGCGACGCCCTGGGCAAGATCCTGTATCTGGACGAACAGAACGCCGTCCTGATGACCTACTACCGCAATAACGTGCTGCACATCTTCGCCCTGCCGGCGTTGCTGGCCAGCTTTTTCCAGAGCAGCTCGCGGATGAGCCGCGAACAGATCCTGCGCTACACCCGCGCGCTCTATCCGTACCTGCAATCGGAGCTGTTTATCCGCTGGTCACTGGAAGAGCTGGACGCCGTCGTCGATCAATGGCTGCAAGCGTTTGTGGAACAGGGCCTGCTGCGCTTCGAGAACGCCGTCTACCTGCGCCCGGCCCCGAGCTCACGGCACTTTGTGCTGCTGACACTGCTGTCCAAAAGCATTGCTCAGACCCTGCAGCGCTTCTACATGGCCATCTCGCTGCTGCTCAACAGCGGCCAGAACAGCATCAGCGCCGAAGAACTGGAAGACCTCTGCACGATCATGGCCCAGCGCCTGTCGATCCTGCATGGCCTGAACGCTCCGGAATTCTTCGACAAAAGCCTTTTCCGACATTTCATCCAGACATTGCTGGAGCAAGATGTGCTGCGCCGTGATGAGGCCGGCAAGTTGAGTTACCACGACCTGCTCGGTGAGTTGGCCGAAGGCGCGGCGAAACGCGTGCTGCCGGCAGACATTCGCCTGTCGATCCGGCAAGTGGCCCTGCATCGGGTTGACGGCGCGGCCGAGGCATCCGTCGACACGCCAGAAACCCGCTAGATTGAATCAGGCGCCGGGTGGTTTTCGGCGCCGTTGAAAAAGGAGCTGCACCATGAAAAAAATCATCCTCCTGGGCCTCGCCGCCCTGCTCGGAGCCTGCCAGTCCATGACCCCAGCCCCCAAGGCCAGCCTCGACGGCGAAGTGTTCTATCTGCAACGCATTGCCTTGCCGCCAACGGCCACCTTGAGCGTGAGTCTGCAGGACGTGTCCCTGATGGACGCCCCGGCCGTGACGCTCGCCGAACAGAAAGGCCCGGTCAAAGGCCAGGTCCCGCTGCCCTTTCACCTGAGCTACGACCCTGCGCAAGTCAAGCCGGGCCACAGTTACTCGGTCAGCGCTCGCATCGAACTGGAGGGCAAGCTACTGTTTGTCACCACCGAGCGGCACGCCGTACAGCTCGACGGCCAGGCTCAACCACCGCTGCGCCTGCGTGTTGATGCCGTCGCCCACTGATTCACGAACTCAAGGAAGCGCCCATGCTCCGTAACTCCCTTCGCCTTACCGCCCTGTGTGCCGGCCTGCTGCTCGGTGCCAACGCCATGGCCCTGGACCTTGGCAGCCTGTCCCAGGGCGACGCCAACGGCGGCCTCAAGGACGCACTGACCCAGGGTGCACAGATCGCCGTGAAACAACTGGGCGTACCCGGTGGTTTCAGCAACAACCCTGAAGTCAGGATCGGCCTGCCCGGCAAGCTCGGCAAAGTCGCCGATAAGCTGAAGATGTTCGGCATGGGTGATCAGGTCACGCAACTGGAAACCAGCATGAACAAGGCGGCAGAAACCGCCGTGACCCAGGCGCAGCCGATCCTGGTCAATGCGGTGAAGAACATGAGCGTGACCGACGCCAAAGGCATCCTCACCGGCGGCCAGGATTCGGCGACTCAGTACCTGAACAAAAGCAGCCGTGACCAGATCCGTGCCAAGTTCCTGCCGATCGTCAAGGCCGCCACCGACAAGGTGGGCGTGGCCCAACAGTACAACGCCCTGGCCGGCAAGGCCGCGGCCTTCGGCGCGCTCGATGCCAAGAATGCCAACGTTGAAAACTACGTGACCGAGCAGGCGCTGGACGGGCTGTTCAAGATGATTGCGCAGCAGGAAGAAACCATCCGCAAGAACCCGGCGGCAGCAGCCACCAGTTTGGCGAAGAAGGTGTTCGGCGCGCTGTAACGTCCCCCTGGCTGCGCCCAGGCCGTTCCAACCGGCTGGGCGCAACTACCTTCAGCTACGCAAGCAGGTCAGGCATCCTTCCTGACTCGAAACCAAGCCGCGTAAAGGGCCGGCAGAAACAACAGTGTCAACGCCGTCGCCACTATCAACCCGCCCATGATCGCCACGGCCATTGGCCCGAAGAACACGCTGCGCGATAGCGGGATCATCGCCAGGACTGCCGCCAGCGCAGTCAGTACAATCGGTCGGAAGCGTCGCACGGTAGCTTCGATGATCGCCTGCCACGGCGCGAGACCCGCCTTGATGTCCTGTTCGATCTGGTCCACCAGGATCACCGAGTTACGCATGATCATCCCTGACAGCGCGATGGTGCCCAGCATGGCCACGAAGCCGAAGGGCTGGCGGAACACCAGCAGGAACAACGTCACGCCGATCAAGCCCAGTGGCGCCGTCAGAAACACCATGGCAGTGCGTGAGAAACTGCGCAGCTGCAACATCAGCAAGGTCAGTACCACCACGATGAACAACGGCACGCCGGCCTTCACCGAGTTCTGGCCACGGGCGGAGTCTTCGACGGTGCCGCCCACTTCGAGCAGGTAACCATCCGGCAGTTCGGCACGCACACCCTCAAGAGTCGGCAGGATTTGCTGGACCAGGGTCGCCGGTTGTTCCTTGCCATAGATGTCGGCACGGATAGTCACGGTCGGCAGGCGGTTGCGGTGCCAGATGACGCCCTCTTCAAAGCCATATTCAAGGGTGGCGATCTGCGACAATGCTACGCTTTTGCCGTTGTCGGTCGGCACCGCCAGGCTGGGCAGCAACGACAGTTCGGTGCGTTCATGCACGGTGCCGCGCAGGAGGATTTCGATCAACTCGTTGTCCTCACGGTACTGGCTGACGGTGGAACCAGTCAGCGAACTCTGCAGGAACTTCGACAAGTTGGCGGTGCTGACACCGAGCGCACGGGCGCGGTCCTGATCGATGTTGAGGTAGACGATCTTGCTTGGCTCTTCCCAGTCCAGGTGCACATTGACCACGTGGGTGTTTTCGCGAACCTTGGCGGCGACTTTGCGCGCCAGGGCACGCACTTCTTCGATGTGCTCGCCCGTCACGCGAAACTGGACCGGGTACCCCACGGGCGGGCCGTTCTCCAGGCGTGTGACCCGCGAACGCAGCTCTGGGAATTGTTCGTTGAGGGTTTCGATCAGCCAGGTGCGCAGGGTTTCACGTTCTTCAATGGTGTTGGCCAACACCACAAATTGCGCAAAGCTGGCCGCCGGCAATTGCTGGTCCAGCGGCAGGTAGAAACGCGGCGAACCGGTGCCGATATAGGCCACATAGTTGTCGATGCCGGCGTGGTCCTTGAGCAAGGCTTCCAGGCGTTTGACCTGGTCGGCCGTGTTGCTCAGGGACGCGCCTTCGGCCAGTTTCAAGTCGACCATCAGCTCCAGGCGCCCCGAAGCCGGAAAGAACTGCTGCGGCACGAAGCGGAACAACGCAACCGAGCCGATAAACAGCAGCAAGGTCAGGACGATCACGGTTTTGCGCCGACGCACACACCACTCAACCAGACCTCTTACGCGTTGGTAGAAGGGTGTGCCGTAGGGATCAGGGCCATCGGCGCCGTGTTTGGCTGCGTGAATCTTTGCCAGGTCCGGCAGGAGCTTTTCCCCCAGGTACGGCACAAACACCACGGCGGCGACCCATGACGCCAACAGTGCGATGGTCACCACCTGGAAGATCGAGCGGGTGTATTCGCCAGTACTCGATTGCGCAGTGGCAATCGGCAGGAAGCCCGCCGCCGTGATCAACGTCCCCGTAAGCATCGGAAACGCCGTGCTGGTCCAGGCAAAGCTCGCCGCCTTGAGCCGGTCGTAGCCCTGCTCCATTTTGATCGCCATCATTTCCACGGCGATGATCGCGTCGTCCACCAGCAAGCCCAGCGCCAGTACCAGAGCGCCAAGGGAGATCTTGTGCAGGCCGATGCCGAGGTAATACATGGTGGCAAAGGTCATCGCCAACACCAGCGGAATCGCCAGGGCCACCACCATGCCGGTGCGCAGGCCAAGGGAGAAAAAGCTCACTAGCAATACAATGGCCAATGCCTCGGCCAACACCTGGACGAATTCGCCGACGCTGGTTTTTACCGCCGCCGGCTGGTCCGACACCTTGCGCAGTTCCATACCCGCGGGAAGATTCTTCTGCAGGCGTGCGAACTCCCCTTCGAGGGCCTTGCCCAGTACCAGAATGTCGCCGCCGTCACGCATGGCCACGGCCAGGCCGATCGCGTCGGCGCCCATGTAGCGCATACGCGGCGCCGGTGGATCGTTGAAGCCACGGTGGATGTCGGCCACGTCACCAATACGGAAGGTACGGTCACCGACGCGAATCGGAAAGTTGCGAATCTCCTCCACGGTCTTGAAGTTGCCTGACACCCGCAGCTGTACGCGCTCGGTCGGGGTTTCAAAGAAGCCCGCCGTGGAGACCGCATTCTGCTCCTGCAAGGCTTGCTGCACGGCCGCCAAGGGCAGGCCGAGGGTGGCGAGCTTGAGGTTGGACAGCTCGATCCAGATTTTCTCGTCCTGCAGGCCCAGCAGCTCGACCTTGCCCACATCCGGCACGCGTTGCAGTTGAATCTGGATACGGTCGGCGTAGTCCTTGAGCACGGCATAGTCGAAGCCGTCGCCGGTCAGCGCATAGATGTTGCCGAAGGTGGTACCGAATTCATCGTTGAAAAACGGCCCCTGGATATCCGGCGGCAACGTCTGGCGAATGTCGCTGATCTTCTTGCGCACCTGGTACCACAACTCCGGAATCTGCGCGGAGTGCATCGAGTCGCGGGCCATAAAGGTGACCTGGGACTCGCCGGGGCGCGAGAACGAGACAATGCGCTCATAGTCGCCGGTCTCCATCAGTTTTTTCTCGATGCGCTCGGTGACCTGCCGCGAAACCTCCTGGGCCGTGGCCCCGGGCCAGTTGGTCTTGATCACCATGGCCTTGAAGGTAAACGGCGGGTCTTCGCTTTGCCCCAGCTTGGTGTAGGACAGGGTGCCGACCACCGCCAGCAGGATCATCAGGAACAGTACGATCTGGCGATTACGCAACGCCCATTCGGAAAGATTGAAACCCATCGGGGACTACTCCTTGGTCGCCAGATTCACAACGCGGTTGGAGCGGTCCACCGGGCGCACTTGCTGGCCCTCATGGAGCACATGCACGCCCGCCGCAATCACCCAATCGGTGGGCGCCAGGCCTTCCAGCACCGGTACGGTTTTTTCGCCGAAGGCACCGATGCGCACCGGAGTACGCTTAAGGGTGTTGTCGGGTTGCACGCGCCAGACGTAGGAGGCGCCATTCTCTGCACTGAGGGCCGACAACGGCACCGACAGCGCGACCGCGCCCTCCGCCTGGATGAAAACGCGAGCGCTCTGGCCCAGTTCGGCCGGGACTTTGCCGCCGGTGAAGGCAACACGGGCGGCGAAGGTCCGCGACTTGGGGTCTGCAGCGGGGGACAGTTCACGGATGTGCCCGGTGAAGCGTTGGTCCGGCTGGCTCCACAATTCGACCGACACCGGCTGACCGATCTTGAACCGGCCAAAGCCTTGTTCAGGCAGGCTGATCAACACTTCGCGCTCGCCATCGGTGGCCAGGGTGAACACGGTCTGGCCGGCTGACACCACTTGCCCGACTTCCACTGCACGCTTGGCGACCACACCGTCCTGCGGCGCGCGCAACACGGCGTAACCGGCCTGGTTACTGGACACGTCGAACTCGGCCTTGATCTGCTTGAGGCGCGCCTCACCGGATCGGTAGAGGTTTTCGGCATTGTCATACTGGGAGCGGCTGACCATCTGACGATCCATCAGGGTCTTGTAGCGATCACGCTCGGCACGCACCAGGCTCAGGTTGGCCTCGGCGGCGACCACCTGGGCGCGGGTGGCTTCCAGTTGCAGGCGCACGTCCTGGGGGTCGAGTTCGGCCAGGGGTTGATTGGCCTTGACCCGCTCACCCTCCTCCACCAGGCGTTTGCTGACTTTACCGCCGATGCGAAAGGCCAGGTCCGGCTCGTAACGGGCACGCACTTCACCCGGATAACTTTCCATCGCCTGTGCGGATGGCTGTGGTTGCACCACCATGGCCGGGCGGATGGTGGTTTGGGCCGCTTCCTCATGGCCGCAGGCGGCCAACAGGAAGGCCAGGCTGGCAGGCAACGCAAGGGGCAGGAAAGTGCTGCGCATGCTGAAGGACCTTTCGCAAATGAAGCTAGGAATAATTATACTGGCCAGTATGTTATTAATACCAAACTCGCCAGTCCAGTATTAAAGGTGAAAATGTCCGACAATCCTGTGAACACCAATAGCCCCGGGCGCCCCAAGGACATGGCAAAACGCCAGGCAATCCTCGAAGCAGCGAAAACCCTGTTTCTGAGCAATGGCTACACCAGTACCAGCATGGATGCCGTGGCCCTTGAGGCCGGCGTGTCAAAATTGACCGTGTATAGCCATTTCACCGACAAAGAAACCCTGTTCACCGCTGCCGTGGTGGCCACGTGCGAAGAACAGTTACCGGTGATGTATTTCGAGCTCCCCAAAGGTGTGCCCGTGGAGACCGTGCTGCTGAACATCGCACGGGGCTTTCATCGGCTGATCAACAGCGCAGAATCGGTGAACCTGCACCGCCTGATGATGACCACCGGCAATCAGGACGTGAAACTCTCACAGATCTTCTTCGAAGCCGGCCCCATGCGCATGCTCCAGGGGATGGAGCGCCTGCTCGGCAAGATCGACCAGAGCGGCGCCCTGAGCATCGATAAGCCGTTTACGGCAGCCGAACATTTCTTCTGCCTGCTCAAGGGCACGGCGAACTTCTGTTTGCTATACGGCTGCGGCGGACAACTGAGCGAGGAAGCCGCCGAAGCCCATGTGCAGGAAGTGGTGGGGTTGTTTATGCGGGCTTATCGGGCCTGAGCCCGGGTGTTATCCGGGTGGCCTCATCGGGGGGCAGTCCCCCTCCCACATTTGATTTGTGAATACACTCAAGTGTGGGAGGGGGCTTGCTCCCGATGAGGCCCTCAAGGCCAATGAAGAGTCAGGGCTTGAGCGCTTTCTTCGGGTAAATATCATACCGGCTGGACTTGCCATCCAACGCATGGCTCGGCTTGGGCCCCTCAATACACGGCGCCTTGCGTGGGCGCTTGACCACCACACGGTGGCTGGCCAGGGCCAGTGCGGCCGCGAGCAACGCCGGCGCGTCCGGATCATCGCCCACCAAGGGGCGGAACAGGCGCATTTCTTTCTTTACCAGGGCAGTTTTCTCACGGTGGGGGAACATCGGGTCCAGGTAGATCACCTGGGGTGGCTCGCCTTGCCAATTGAGCATCACGTCGATGGAGTTGCCCTTGAGCAGTTGCATGCGCGCCACGATCGGCGCCACCTCGAAATCATCCGCGCCGCGTGCCAGGCCATCTTCGAGCAAAGCGCCGATCAGCGGTTGACGCTCGATCAGGCTCATCTCGCAGCCCAGGCTCGCCAGTACGAACGCATCCTTGCCCAGCCCGGCCGTGGCATCCAGCACACGCGGGCGCACGCCCTGGGCGATGCCCACGGCCTTGGCGATCATCTGCCCGCTGCCACCGCCATATAAGCGCCGGTGCGCCGCGCCGCCTTCGACAAAATCCACACGCACCGGCCCCGGTGCGTCGGGCCCAAGCTGTTGCAGTTGCAGTCCCTGTTCCCCGACCTGCAGGGAAAAGTCCGCCGCCTCCAGCTGCAACGGCAGCCCAAGCTGCTCAGCCCATTGCTCGGCACGCGCCTGGAAACCTTCGGCCAAGGCCTCGACCCGAATGCGGCTGGCCGCTGGTTGTTCGCTCATCAATCGCTACGCTCAAAAATATTAAGGATCGGCCAACACTGGCCGATAAAACCAACAGTCAGGTATTTTGCCAGAGCTGAGCGTCGACCGAGAAAAATGTCAGACATTCTTCCCCTAACCATCGGTGTACTGCCGACCCATAACCATTACGGCCTGCGCAATACCCAAGCGCTGGCCGGGGTGAGTCATGTGTGGCAGGACTTCTTCGCCCGAGCGTTGGCCGAACAGCTTGGCGATTCACCGAACGCGCTGGCCATCAAGGCGCCTGCAACCCTGGACCCTGCGGTAGAACCCAGCGAAGGCGCCGATCTGTTGGCGCAGATCCTCACCCAGCGTGAATGCGACGTAAAAGACACCGAAATCGCCCCACCTGAGCCGCTGTTCCTGCCGATCGCCGAATTCGAAACCGAGTTGCTGCCGCCCCCCGCCACGCCCTTTGCGCCAGAAGAAATTGTCGCCCAGCAGCGCCAGCAGAATTTCGACAGCGGCTGGGTTCGCCCGCTCGTGCTGAACGCCGGCCAACCACTGCCTGAACCTGGCCCCGCACCGCAACCGCGCCCACTGCATCTGCCGATTGCCGAGTTCGAGCTGGACCTGCTGCCACCGCCAGCCACGCCGTACCCACCGCAAGAGCTGGAGGCGCAACAGAAGGCGCTGGACTTCGATTACCACTGGGCGCGCCCACTGATCCTCAACAACCTGCGCCTGGCCGCCTGATTCAACGCTTGAAAAACCCATTGGCCTGGCTGAACGGCATCTTGCGCTCGGTGAATTCGAACGTGCCCGACTCATACATTTCCTGCGCCGCCCGGTAGAACTCGCCATAGGCCGCCAGGGCCAAAGCCGAACCGACGCTGATACGCCGCACTCCCATCTCGCTCAACTGCGCCACGCTCAATTTCAAGCCACCGGACATCAACACATTCACCGGCTTGGGCGCGACCGCCTTGACCACTGCCAACACCTCTTCGGCAGTGCGCAACGCCGGGGCATACAACACATCGGCGCCGGCTTCGGCGTAGGCTTGCAGGCGGCGAATGGTGTCAGGCAGATCCAGGCGCCCGTGCAGGAGGTTTTCTGCGCGGGCCGTCAGCGTGAAGGCATAGGGCAAGCTGCGCGCAGCCGCGGCAGCCGCCTCAACACGCTCAACCGATAAATCGAATGGGTAGATCGGGTCGGCCGCGATGCCGGTGGCGTCTTCGATAGAGCCACCGACGATGCCCGTGGCCGCCGCCCGCAAAATGGTTTGGGCGCAGCCTTCGGGGGTGTCGCTGAAGCCGTTTTCGAGGTCGGCCGCCACCGGCAGGGAAGTCGCCCGGACAATCATTGAAGCATTGCCAAGGGTGTCTTCCAGCGATAGCGCGCCCTCGGCATCCGGCCGTCCCAGGCTGAACGCAAACCCGGCACTGGTCGTGGCCAAGGCTTCAAAACCCAGGCTGGCAAGCATGATGGCGGAACCGGCGTCCCACGGATTGGGCATGACGAAGGCGCGATCACCTTCATACAGGGCCTTGAAGGTATCGGCGCGCAGGGCTTGTGCGTCCATGGCTGACTCCTGTCGGAAAAAGGAGCCTTAGAGTAACCCCAGTTGCTCCGCTGCGGGTTCTCGATGCAAGGTCGGCAAAGGCGGCAGGCCTGGCAGGCGCACCATCAATTTGGCGTGAAAACGCAGTGCCAGTTGCGCGGCCAGGCGATTATCCGACGTGTGCAAAAACACGTAGGGCGTGCGCCCTTCCTCGATCCAGCCGGCGATCTTTTCCAGCCAAGGGATCAGGAACGGGTCATTGGCCTCCAGTTCCGGATGGCCGATAAACCGTACCTGAGGAAACTGGGTGAGCGCCGCCGGGCGCGGTGGCACCTTGGGCTTTTTCGATTGGGCATGCAGCACCGCGGCCGAGGTGGAGGTGCAACTGAACAGGGCGCGGGGATCCAGGCAGATACGCTCGACACCACGGTCACGCAACAAACGGTTGAGCATCCGCTCGGCATCACCCTTGGCGAAGAATTCCGGATGACGCACTTCCACCGCCAGCGGGCGCTCCAGGCCATCGATGAACCCAGCCAGTTCACCCAGGCGCTGTGGCGAAAAGGTCGCCGGCAGTTGCAGCCACAACGGTGAAATGCGCTCGCCCAACGGGCTCATCAAGCCGACAAAGCTTTCCGCCGCCGGCAATTGCTCACGCAAGTCACCACCGTGGCTGATATCGCCGGGGAACTTGGCGGTGAAGCGAAAATCCGCAGGCATGATTTCAGCCCAGCGTTGCACCGTGGCGGCCGAGGGGCGGGCATAAAATGTGGTGTTGCCTTCAACGGCGTTGAAAACCTGGGAGTACAGCGCGAGGTAATCGCCGGAACGCGCATCGGCCGGGTACAAATACTCGCGCCAGGCGTTTTCGCTCCAGGAAGGGCAACCGATGTAGTAAGGCAGGCGCATCAGATGTGGATATCGAGACCCAGCACTTCCATATCCCATTCGACAAAGCCGGCGGTGGTCAGGTAGCTGGCCAGGGCGGTGGCGACGCTTTTGCTCATGGAGCGCGGGAAGACCATGTCTTGCTGGCGGGCAGGCAGACCGCCGATACGCGAGCCTGTGGAACCCTGGGCGTTGGAGGGCGAGTCGGACTGTAACTCAATGAAGTCCGGCGAATCTTCAACGGACTCGTCTACCGTCACGCTCGCCTTACGTGGCTTGCGTTTGATGGGGTAGGACTGTGAGGAAAATCCGTCTATACGCATACATGCAGACTCGGAATCGATGATGGCAATTTAGCGGCACTTTCCATGGCGCGCAAATGCTCTGGTGCTAACTAGAACACATAATTTGTAAAAGGTTTAGAAACCCGCGCAAATTCTGACGATTGGCGAAATTTGTCGGCCAAATCCCGCCTTTTTGACGTCAAATAATCCCGCGTTCGGCCTTGGTCTGCGCCACTTTATCGCGAAGATAAACCGGTGCCGCCTGATCGGCCGGGATCGCTTCGCCGCGCTCGAAAGCGAAACGCGCCAGGGTCAGCAAGTCTTGCGCATGGGGCAACATATCGGCGGCCTGGCCGACGGTCTTCACGCCGAGACGCTCACCGTAACCCCAGCCGGTGCCGGCACCGAACCAATCGCCTTGGGCGTCATCGGGCAATACGGACGCCTCTGGCGCCTGAACCACTTCACTCCCCACCAGACGCATTTCCCCGGCGGTTTCGCGATAGCATCCCCAATACACTTCATCCATGCGCGCATCAATGGCCGCCGCGACCTGGGTCGCACCGTGCTCACGCAGCGCGCGCTGGGCCAGCACCGCGAGATTGGAGACCGGCAACACCGGGCGCTCCAACGCAAACGCCAGGCCCTGTACCACGCCGATGGCAATACGCACGCCGGTGAATGCACCAGGGCCACGGCCGAAGGCGATGGCATCCACGGCAGCAAGCGTGGTGCCCGCCTCCTCAAGCAGTTGCTTGATCATCGGCAACAGCTTCTGCGCATGCAGGCGCGGGATCACCTCGTAGTGGCTCGTTACCTTGCCATCGTGCAGCAAGGCGACGGAGCAAGCTTCAGTCGCGGTGTCCAGGGCCAGCAGGGTGCTCATCGGTGTGGGTGTCCAAGTCGAAAAAAAGTGCGCCAGTATAAACAACAACGGCCCGCAAGCGGGCCGTTGTAGATGAAGCTGATCAATGAATCAGCTCAGAGCCTGCAGCACCTTGGCGGTGATGGCTTCTACCGAACCGACGCCAGGGATGTGGCTGTACTTCGGCTTGCCCTGTGCAGCGGACAGCTTCTGGTAGAAGTCCACCAGCGGTTTGGTCTGGGAATGGTAGACCGAGAGACGATGGCGCACGGTTTCTTCCGTATCGTCCTTGCGCTGCACCAGGTCTTCGCCGGTGACATCGTCCTTGCCTTCAACCTTGGGCGGGTTGTAGACGGTGTGGTACACGCGACCCGAGGCTTCGTGAACGCGACGACCGGCGATACGTTGCACGATCTCTTCGTCCTCGACGGCGATTTCAACCACCGCATCCAGCTCCACGCCGGCCTTCACCAAGGCTTCAGCCTGGGGAATGGTGCGCGGGAAGCCGTCGAACAGAAAACCGTTCTTGCAATCTTCCTGGCTGATGCGTTCCTTGACCAGGTTGATGATCAGGTCATCGGAGACCAGGCCGCCGCTGTCCATCACGCTCTTGGCGATCAGGCCCAGCTCGGTGCCGGCCTTGACGGCAGCACGCAGCATGTCGCCGGTGGAGATTTGTGGAATGCCGAACTTCTCAGTGATGAACTTCGCCTGAGTACCTTTACCGGCCCCGGGAGCTCCCAGCAGAATGACGCGCATCGATGTGCTCCTCAATTTTTTATAGAGATGGTGCCCGGATTCGCCGCGTAGGGGCAAATCTCGTAGAAATATGAAGCTTGAATATGTGGGTCCAGGCCGAATCAAACGGCCAAAGGCTGATCAAGATACACAGCGGGCCGTCACCATACAAGCCGCCAAAAGTCGCAGGAACCCGCGCCGAACATGCGTCATAGGTAGGGTATGCCTGAGTGCAACCCGCCGGCACAAACGCCGACCGCCCGTTTCCGGGCGGCCGTCGTGGTTTATCTGCAAGCCGTTGAGAACACTTGGAAAACTTCAGCCGGTATTGCGCAAGCCGGCGGCAATACCGGCCACGGACACCAGCAGCGCCTGTTCCAGAGGGCTGTCTTGCTCGGCTTCCTGTTGACGCGAGCGTGCCAGCAACTCGGCCTGCAGCAGGTGCAGAGGGTCGAGGTAGGTGTTACGCAGACGGATGAACTCCAGGGTGTCCGGGCTATGGGCCAGCAGTTGCGACTGACCGGTCAGGCCAAGTACCACGCTGCATGCCTGCGACAATAGGTCGCGTAAGTGCGCACCCAGCGGCAACAGGTCAGGCTGCACCAAACGCTCGTCATACAGGCGGGCAATGTCGGCATCGGCCTTGGCCAGCACCATTTCCAGCATGTCGATGCGCGTGCGGAAGAACGGCCACTGTTCGCGCATCTGCCCCAGCAACTCACCTTCGCCGCGTTCCAGCGCCTTGCTCAAGGCGGCCTCCCAGCCCAGCCAGGCCGGCAACATCAGGCGGGTCTGGGTCCAGCCGAAGATCCACGGAATGGCGCGCAGGCTTTCAATGCCCCCCGCACGCCTTTTGGCCGGGCGACTGCCCAGTGGCAGACGCCCCAGCTCCTGCTCCGGCGTGGATTGGCGGAAGTACTCGACGAACTGCGGATTTTCCCGCACTACGGCGCGGTAGGCGCTGACACCGTCGGCGGCCAGTTCGTCCATCAAATCACGCCAGGCAGGCTCGGGTGGCGGCGGAGGCAGCAGGGTGGCTTCCAGTACGGCCGCCAGGTAAAGGTTGAGGTTTTGCTCGGCAATGTCGGGCAGGCCGAACTTGAAGCGGATCATTTCGCCTTGTTCAGTGGTGCGAAAGCGCCCCGCCACCGAACCCGGCGGCTGCGACAGAATCGCCTCGTGAGCCGGGCCGCCGCCACGGCCGACGGTGCCGCCGCGACCATGGAACAACAGCAGTTCCACCTGTTGCTCGCGGCAGATATCCACCAGGCGTTCCTGCGCCCGGTACTGCGCCCAGGCAGCGGCTGTGGTGCCCGCGTCCTTGGCCGAGTCCGAGTAGCCGATCATCACTTCCTGCGGCCCTTGCAGGCGCGCCCTGTAGCCCGGTAACTGCAACAGCGTTGCCATCACCGGCCCGGCGTTATCCAGGTCGGCCAGGGTCTCAAACAGCGGCACCACACGCATCGGGCGTTGAACGCCCGACTCCTTGAGCAGCAATTGCACCGCCAGCACATCCGACGCGGCGCCCGCCATGGAGATGACATAGGAGCCCAGCGACGCCGCCGGGGCGGCAGCGATTTCCTTGCAGGTATTCAACACCTCAGCGGTCTCCGCAGAGGGTTTGAAGTAGCCCGGCAACAAGGGCCGGCGATTGGCCAACTCCTTCATCAGGAAGGCGATACGGGCCTCTTCGTCCCAGTCCTCATAGCGGCCGAGGCCAAGGTAATCGGTGATTTCGGTCATGGCCGCCGAATGTCGACTGGAATCCTGACGCACATCGAGACGCACCAGGAACAAGCCGAATGTCACCGCACGACGCAGGCAATCGAGCAGCGGCCCATCGGCGATCACGCCCATGCCGCACTCATGCAGCGACTGGTAGCACAGCTCCAACGGCTCCAGCAGCTCGCGGTTGTTTTGCAGCACTTCGGCGGTGGCCGGCGTGGCGGCCGTCAACGCGGTGTGCGCCCATTGGCGCGTGGCGCGCAGCCGTTCACGCAGTTGCTTGAGCAAGGCGCGATAGGGTTCAACGCTGTCACCGACCCTGGCTTGCAATGCCGGGCTGGCTTGCTGCATCGACAACTCCGAGGCCAGGTGGTCGACATCACGCAAATACAGGTCGGCCGCCATCCAGCGTGCCAGCAGCAGCACTTCACGGGTGACCGGTGCGGTGACGTTGGGGTTACCGTCGCGATCCCCGCCCATCCACGAGGCAAAACGAATCGGCGCCGCCTCCAGGGGCAGATGCAATCCGGTAGCGGCGAATAACGCCTTGTCGGCCTTGCGCAGATAATTGGGAATGGCGTGCCACAACGAATGCTCGATCACCGCAAAGCCCCATTTGGCCTCATCCACCGGGGTGGGTCGTACGCGGCGGATTTCTTCGGTGTGCCAGGCTTCAGCGATCAGCCGTTGCAGGCGCTCGCGGATCTGCTCGCGCTCGGCCGTGGTGAGATCACGGTGATCCTGCAGGGCCAGTTGCGCGGCAATCGCATCGTACTTCTGGATCAGGGTACGACGGGCGACTTCGGTGGGGTGGGCCGTGAGCACCAGTTCGATCTCCAGCCGCGCCAATTGGCGGGCCAGGGACTCGTTGCTGTGACCTTCGCGCTGCAGGCGGGCCAGCAATTGCGGGAGCACCCGGGACTCGAAGGGTGCCGGCTGCGACTCATCGCGTCGATGAATCAGCTGGTACTGCTCGGCGATGTTGGCCAGGTTAAGGAACTGGTTGAAGGCTCGCGCTACAGGCAGCAGTTCATTTTCCTGCAACTGGTTCAGGCTGGCGCTCAATTCATCGCCAGCCCCTCGCCGGTCAGCCTTGGCGCCTTTGCGGATCTGCTCGATCTTGTCGAGAAAATCATCACCGTACTGCTCTCGAATGGTGTTGCCCAACAGCTCACCCAGCAGGTGAACATCCTCGCGCAAGCGTGCATCGATATCACTCATCAGCCAATCTCCAGCCAGAAATCCGGGACGCGCAGGGGTTCAAGAGTGCCGCCGACGTCGGTTTCTGACAAGGCTTTAAACCTTATCAATTGCAGCTAGTCTCAACTATGAGTCGCCGTGTTATCCACATCGGCGACTGGTCACTCATCAGCGCCCGCAACCCGCGGGCATATTGAGGTAGCCATGAAAATTCGAGAACTGGCCCAGCATTGGGAAGAAACCGCCAAGGGTCGCATGACCAAAACCGAATACGCGATCCATCTGGATGTGGAGGCCGCCGCGAGGCTGGCCGCCATTGCCGAGATGTACCCCAAGCGCCACACCGAAGAACTGCTCGGCGAACTGATCGGCGCCGCCCTTGAAGAGCTCGAAGCCAGCTTTCCGTACATCAAGGGTCAACAGGTGATTGCCACCGATGAAGAGGGCGATCCGTTGTATGAGGACGTCGGCCCTACCCCACGTTTTCTCAGCCTGTCGCGACGCTATCTGCATGATTTTTCGGCGAGTGCCGATAAACAGAAGCACTGACGGACCACTCTAAAAACCGGTAAAACCCTTGTATTCCGGGCCTTTCACAGGCTCGGAGTACCGCTGCGCGCGAAGAAAGTTCCATCCTAAAAACGCTGACCAGTCAGTCAAATATTTTTTTAGGCAAATCGCCATCTTCTCTGAACTTTTGAAAAAAGCCTCAGGTCACAGCCAGTAAGCCATCAACTTGGAACGGCCGTTTGAAAGGGCATTTCGAGCTTTACCGCCGGGCCCCAACCGCTGACCAACGAAGTGGATTTTGATGTTTTTCAGGAGTTATCCAATGGAGTTGAAGACGATGAAAACCAGCACTGCCAAATCCTCGTTTAACCACCTGCGCGGGCTCAAATTGGCCGCGCTGGCGATCGGCACCAGCTTCGTACTGGCGGGTTGCGCAGGCAACCCTCCGACTGAGCAATACGCGGTGACTCAATCGGCTGTTAACAGCGCAGTCAGCGCTGGCGGTACCGAGTTCGCGGCTGTGGAAATGAAATCGGCCCAGGACAAGCTCAAAGAAGCCGAAATCGCCATGCACGACAAGAACTACGACAAAGCCCGTCAGTTGGCTGAACAAGCCGAATGGGACGCTCGCGTTGCAGAGCGCAAAGCCCAGGCCGCCAAAGCTCAACAGGCCGTGAAGGACTCCGAGAAAGCTGTTCAGGAGCTGCGTCAGGAAGGCATGCGCCCAGCTGTTATCAAGCAGCAATAAGCCGCCGCCCCTGATTGCAATGCACCCGAAATCGAATTGAAAGGACGACACGATTATGCGTAAACAACTGATGATCCCTGCCCTGTTGGCAATGAGCGTTGCTCTGGCGGCGTGCTCCACCCCACCGAACCAGAACCTGGAAAACGCCAAGACCAATTTCGCGGCTTTGCAGACCAACCCGCAAGCCACCAAGTTGGCGGCCCTGGAAACCAAGGACGCCAGCGATTGGCTGGACAAGGCTGAAAAAGCCTACCGTGACAAGGAAGACGAGAAGAAAGTCGACCAGTTGGCCTACCTGACCAACCAGCGCGTTGAAGTGGCCAAAGACACCATCGTGCTGCGTGAATCCGAAGCCAAGCTGAAAAACGCCGGTGACGAACGTGCCCGCGCCCTGCTGCAAGCCCGTGATGCGCAGATCAAGCAATTGCAAGACAGCTTGAACGCCAAGCAGACTGATCGTGGCACCCTGGTGACTTTCGGTGACGTGCTGTTCGCCACCAACAAGTCCGACCTGAAATCCAGCGGCCTGGTCAACATCACCAAGCTGGCGCAGTTCCTGCGCGATAACCCGGACCGTAAAGTGATCGTCGAAGGCTACACCGACAGCACCGGTTCCGATTCGTACAACCAGAGCCTGTCCGAGCGTCGTGCCGCTTCGGTACAACGTGCACTGGCTCAACAAGGCGTGGATATCTCGCGCATCGTGACCCAGGGTTACGGCAAGGAATACCCGGTTGCCGACAACGGCAGCGCATCGGGCCGTGCCATGAACCGTCGCGTTGAAGTGACCATCTCCAACGACAACCAGCCAGTCAAGCCGCGCTCCAGCCTGGCTAACTGATTGATTGAAGCTGGATAAAAAAACCCACCGGAGACGGTGGGTTTTTTCGTTCAGTACTGGATCTGGGGTTTATTTTCGTCGGCGCCGAAAGGATCAAACTCCAGCTTGCGCTTCAGTTCATCTCGCTTCGCTTGGGGCGACTCAGCCTCGCACTCGCTGCACTCATCCAGAATCTGCTGCGCCCGGGCCATGTCCAACATCCTACTGATCGCACCGATATTCACCGTGACTTCCCCCCTGGCTGACTATTCGTAAGTTACCCGTCAGCACCGCTGACTGGGCATTGAGTGGCGTCTTACGGAATACGGTTCCAGATATTTCAGAAACGGTTAATTGGAGCGATTTACTGCTGAAGTTGCGGTGTTTCCTGGCCGAGGCAGCGCACAGCCTGTTTCTTGTTGTTGACCAGCACACCGCTGAGGCCCTTCTGTTCGGTGTCGAACATCACCAGCACACCGTCAACGCACTGCGCCACCTGCGCGGCCGGGGTCAGGGAGATTTTGTAATCCTCTCCCGGCACGGTCTTGAGCATCGTGAAATCGCTCAGAAGCAATGCGTCCTCCGGCTTGGCGAAATGCAGGTAGCCATAAAACCACAGGCAACCGACGGTACCGATGATGGTGCCGATACCGGTGAGGATCAGTGGGATCATGTTGCGTTCTTCACTCATTGCGGGCTCTCTGATGAATCAACTTTAGGAGTCGGATAATTCGGGATCTCGCCCAGGCGGCGCAGGCCGTTGAAGTGCTGCGGGTCGTCCAGATAACGCAGCATCACGGTCTGCCAGGTCGTGTCGGCAAAGGTCTGCACATGATCGCCACGGGTCAGTTGCAATACACGCGGCGGCGGCGCGGCCTGATACAAGCGGATACCGTTGGCCAGCGGCACAATCGGGTCATCCAGGCTATGGAACAGCAGCTTGGGTACACCGGTCAGCGCCGGCATGGCGTTGATCGCACTGTCGGCGTCGGGCACCAGCCAGGACAGCGGCACCTGGAATGGCCATGTTAACCAGGAAGTGCTCAAGGCGAATTGCCCTACGTCACGATAACTGGCGGGCACGCCATCCAGCACCAAGGCCTTCAGTTGGGGTTGGCGCTCCGGGTGCGCGGCCAGGTAATGCACAGCCAGCGCACCGCCCAGGCTTTGCCCCAGGATAACCAGGGGTTGGCCCCGGGTTTCAGGCGCTTGATCGAGCCATTGCCAGGCCGCATCGATATCCTGGTAAATCGCCGGCAATGACGGTTTACCCTCCGATAACCCGTAGCCACGGTAGTCGAGCATCAACACCTGATAGCCCTGCTCCGGCAACCACCAACTGCCACCGAGGTGCCAGGCCAGGTTGCCGCCATTGCCGTGCAGGTGAAGCACCGTGCCCTTGAGCGGCACGCCGGGCTTGGCCGGCAACCACCAGGCGTGAAGTTTTACCCCGTCAGCGGTCGTGAGGGTGACGTCACGGTAGTGCAGGTGCGCTTTTTCCGGCGTGAACGGCAGGCCGGGTTCGGGATAGAACAGCAGCGAACTGCAGCCGCTCAATGTCAGTAACAGGCACAGAATGCCGAGGACTCTCATCCGTTAAAGCCTCCACAGGCCAATACCCTAAAGAATATTGGAGTAATCGGCCTCGATCCGGTCCAGGCTCAAGTGGTTGAGGAAGTTGGAAAAGCACATCCAGGCCGCCAACGCGTTCATGTCGCGAAACTGCTCGGGCAGGTATTTGGGCGGTACCACCAGGCCTTCGTCGACCAGTTGGCGCAAGGTGCGCATGTCTTCCAGGGTGGTCTTGCCGCAGAACAGCAGCGGCACTTGCTCCAGCTTGCCTTTGCGCACGGCGAGCTGGATGTAGTTGTAGACCATGATAAAGCCCTTGAGGTAGGACAGATCCTTGGTAAACGGTAAGCCGGTCGGCACCGAACCTCGGAACACCCGGCTGGCATTGCCGTAGCTTTCAGCCATCTCAAAGCCCTGCTCGCGGAAGAACTCGAACACCTGCAGGAAGTCGGCGCCCTCTTCCACCATATGGATGGCGCGGGTGCGGTTGGTCAATTTACGCAAGCGGCTTGGGTAAGAGGCGAAGGTGATGATTTCCATCAGAATCGCCAAGCCTTCCTGGGTCACGGTGGACGACGGTGGGCCCTTGGACAGGAACGTGCAGATCGGCTGGTTCAGGCCGTTAAGGGTGGTGCCGACGTGGACCAGACCTTCATGCACCTCCAGGGCGCGCACATCGCGCTCGTTGAACATCGCGTCGGCGCGGATCTTGATGTAGTCGGCCCCCGCCGCAGCGTCGGCGACGATACCGTCGGACTCGAACACACGGATGGTTTCCTCGGCCTCGCCAAACACTTTATTCAAGCGGGTTTGCAGCAAGGCGACGGCATCCTTGGCCGTCAGGGTCTTGGCTTCGTCCTTGAGGTCGCCACGGCCGTCGATATTGTTCAGGTAGTCGGAGAGCATCAGGCCGAGGTCCGCCAGGGTCGGGTCGCCGGCATGGAACGCATCGGAGGCGGCACCGTACAGCTCCTGGGAAATCAGGCCGAAATCCTCGGTGCCGCGGGCTTCGAGCATGCGCACGACCATGCGGTACTCGCGGCACATGCGGCGCATGATCTGCCCGACCGGGCTGAATTGGCCGAGACGGCGGGTAATGTCCCGCTCGATGTTCTGGAACTCCAGCTTCACGGCGCTGGAATCGAACGACAACGGTCGGTTGAGGTAGTAATCACGATCCACGGCAGGCATGGCCTTGCCCTTGGCCTTGAGAAACCCCTGGCGAATATTTTCGTCCCACTTCACGGCGTCAAGGACGCGAATCGGTGTTTGCGCCAGCACAATGCGATCAGACAAGGTGCGTATCGTCTGCTGGTAATCGTCCACCTGGTGCTTCCTCTATAAACGTTATCGGCTCGCGCGCTGCAGGTGCAAGGTGAGTTTTACCTGGAGCGTAGTGTCAGACCGAGGCCAACACCAAATGCATGTATCGCTTGAGAATCGCGAGCATCTCTTCACCGGTCAGCGGCTCCAGACCGTCAAGCAGGCCCTGATACTCCATCCGACCGATAATCGCCGTCAACACTTTGGCATCCTGTTGCGGCTCGCGAGAGCCCAGTACCTGGAAAAACTGCCCGGTGCCCTGCAACAGAATCTGCTGGTGGGAACGCACCAGCTCGGCCAGGCGCGGGTTGAGCAGCGCTTCCTGACGAAACGCCTGCTCGGCCATCAGGTACTCGCGACGGTTGGTCAACTGGCGCAAGACGTAATCGGCGGTCAGCCGCGCAATATCATCGGCCAATTGCGAACGGGATTCGGGGCTGCCGTCACCATAAGCGACCATTTCGCGCAGCAGGCCCTCATTGCGCACCCACAGCTTGCCCATGTAGGCCGCGCTGCGTTCGACGTATTGGGCAAACGTGTCGGTGAGCAGATCATCGATATCCTTGAAGTAATAGGTGGTTGCGGACAGCGGCACTCCCGCCTCCGCCGCCACGGCGCGATGGCGCACGGCGCGCACGCCGTCACGCACCACGATGCGCATCGCCGCATCGAGAATGTCTTGCCGACGTTGCTCGCTGCCCCGGCGACTGGCCTTGCGGCCCTGGTACTGGACACTTTCAGCCACGGCAGCCGCAATGCCGGCGGCGCCTTCTTGAGCCATTACGCGGTTCACCACACACATCCTTGCATTGATCAAAATCTGGCGCTGTTCGCTTGACGCTTATAGACGCCGCATAAAAAAGCCGCCTTATATAAGGCGGCTTCGGATTACGCTACGGTCACGCTTGTGGCCGCATGTGCGGGAACAAGATCACATCGCGGATCGACGGTGAGTTGGTCAACAACATCACCAGGCGGTCGATGCCGATACCTTCGCCCGCCGTCGGCGGCATGCCGTACTCCAGGGCGCGGACAAAATCGGCGTCGTAGTGCATGGCTTCGTCGTCGCCGGCGTCCTTGTCGGCCACCTGGGCCATGAAGCGCTCGGCCTGGTCTTGCGCGTCGTTAAGCTCGGAGTAAGCGTTGGCGATTTCGCGGCCGCCGATGAACAGCTCGAAACGGTCGGTGACGTTCGGGTTGTCGTCGTTGCGACGGGCCAGCGGCGACACTTCGAACGGGTACTGGGTAATGAAGTGCGGCTGTTCGAGCTTGTGCTCCACCAGCTCTTCGAAAATCATCACCTGCAGTTTGCCCAGGCCTTCGAAACCCAGCACCTTGGCGCCGGCTTTCTTGGCAATGGCACGGGCCTTGTCGATGTCGTTCAGGTCGTCAGCGGTCAACTCAGGGTTGTACTTGAGGATCGAATCGAACACCGACAGGCGCACGAACGGCTCGCCGAAGTGGAACACCTTGTCGCCGTACGGTACGTCGGTGCTGCCCAGGACCAACTGCGCCAGCTCGCGGAACAGCTCTTCGGTCAGGTCCATGTTGTCTTCGTAGTCGGCGTAAGCCTGGTAGAACTCCAACATGGTGAATTCTGGGTTGTGACGAGTCGAAACGCCTTCGTTACGGAAGTTGCGGTTGATCTCGAAAACTTTCTCGAAGCCGCCCACCACCAGGCGCTTGAGGTACAGCTCGGGGGCAATACGCAGGAACATTTCCATGTCCAGCGCATTGTGGTGGGTTTCGAACGGCTTGGCTGCAGCGCCGCCAGGAATGGTCTGCAACATCGGCGTTTCGACTTCAAGGAAGTCGCGCTTCATCAGGAAGCTGCGGATGTGCGCGATGACTTGCGAACGCACGCGGAAGGTCTGGCGCACGTCTTCGTTGACGATCAGGTCAACGTAGCGCTGGCGGTAGCGCTGTTCGGTGTCGGTCAGGCCGTGGTGCTTGTCCGGCAGCGGGCGCAGGGATTTGGTCAGCAGGCGCACGCTGGTCATTTCGACGTACAGGTCACCCTTGCCGGAACGGGCCAGGGTGCCTTCGGCGGCGATGATGTCGCCCATGTCCCAGGTTTTCACCGCGGCCAGGGTTTCTTCAGGCAAGGTCTTGCGGTTGACGTAGACCTGGATACGCCCGGTCATGTCCTGGATCACCAGGAACGAACCACGGTCGAGCATGATGCGACCGGCAACCTTGACCGGGATTGCAGCCTCTGCCAGCTCTTCCTTGGTCTTGTCCGCGTACTGTTTCTGCAAGGCATCGCAGTAGTTGTCGCGGCGGAAGTCGTTGGGGAAGGCATTGCCCTTGGCGCGCTCGGCAGCAAGCTTTTCCTTGCGCAGGGCGATCAGGGAGTTTTCTTCCTGTTGCAGGGCTTGCGGGTCGAGTTGTTGGTCGCTCATGTCTTTAAATCTTCCATCAGGTTCGTTGTCCCCGGCCTGCGGCCGGGGATCGCCGGCAAGGGATTACAGGCCGGATTTCAGGCTGGCTTCCAGGTATTCGTCGATATCACCGTCGAGTACCTTGTCACAATCGCTGCGTTCGATGTTGGTGCGCAGATCCTTGATCCGCGACGCGTCGAGCACATAGGAGCGGATCTGGTGACCCCAGCCGATATCCGACTTGGTGTCTTCCAGCGCCTGGGAAGCGGCGTTGCGCTTCTGCATTTCCTGCTCGTACAACTTGGCCCGCAGCATTTTCATGGCGGTGTCCTTGTTCGCGTGCTGGGAACGTTCGTTCTGGCAGCTGACCACCGTGTTGGTCGGCACGTGGGTGATACGCACGGCCGAGTCGGTGGTGTTTACGTGCTGGCCACCGGCGCCGGAGGAGCGATAGGTGTCGATCCGCAGGTCGGCCGGGTTGATCTCGATTTCCACCTTGTCATCGATCTCCGGCGAGACGAACACCGCAGAGAACGAAGTATGGCGACGGTTGCCGGAGTCGAACGGGCTCTTGCGCACCAGGCGGTGCACGCCGATCTCGGTACGCAGCCAACCAAAGGCGTATTCGCCCTTGATATGCACGGTCGCGCCCTTGATACCGGCGACTTCACCGGCCGACAATTCCATGATGGTGGCGTCGAAACCGCGTTTGTCGGCCCAGCGCAGGTACATGCGCAACAGGATGTTGGCCCAGTCCTGGGCTTCGGTGCCGCCGGAACCGGCCTGGATATCCAGGTAGGCGTTGTTCGGGTCCATTTCGTGGCTGAACATGCGACGGAATTCAAGCTTGGCGAGGTTTTCCTCGAGACGGGCCAGCTCGGCGACGACATCGCCCACTGCGCCTTCGTCGTTTTCTTCGACGGCCATGTCCAGCAGGTCTCGGCAATCGGCCAGACCGGCATTCAATTCGTCGAGGGTGTCGACGATCTGCGCCAGCGCAGCGCGCTCGCGGCCCAGTTCCTGGGCGTATTCAGGTTTGTTCCAGACACTCGGATCTTCAAGCTCGCGATTGACTTCGGTCAGACGCTCATGCTTTTGATCGTAGTCAAAGATACCCCCGAATAGTTTCGGAGCGCTCGGACAGGTCCTTGATGGTGTTAAGGATCGGGTTGATTTCCATGGCGGGCAGCACTCGTTGGCGAACTTTTGAAAGCCGGCGAGTATAACGGCAATCGGGCTGAAACGGCAGCCCGCTTGGCGAAAAGGCAGGGTTTGCTCCCTGCCACCCGGTTATTCGATACCGACCTGATTGCGCCCGTTGTGCTTGGCCGTATACAACCCCTTGTCCGCCGCCATGATCAACTGCCGATAATCCGTGCCCTGCTTTGGCGTCAGGGTCGACAGGCCGATGCTGATGGTCAGGCACGATCCCTCGGTCGGCGCGATGTGCGGGATTTTCAGGGCCGCCACCGCCATGCGCAGCTTTTCCGCGACCAGTCGGGCGCCGCCCGGCGAGGTGCTCGGCAGCACCAGGGCAAATTCTTCACCGCCATAACGCGCCGGCAAATCGGAAGGACGGCTGCTGGCCTCGCGAATGGTGGCAGCGACCTTGCGCAGGGCTTCGTCGCCTTCGACATGGCCGAAGTTGTCGTTGTAGCTCTTGAAAAAGTCCACGTCGATCATCAACAGAGAGAGCTGGGTCTGGTCACGCATGGCACGGCGCCACTCCAGCTCCAGGTATTCGTCGAAGTGGCGACGGTTGGACAGCCCGGTGAGTCCATCGGAGTTCATCAGGCGTTGCAGCACCAGGTTGGTGTCCAGCAACTGTTGCTGGCTGACCCGCAGCGCACGGTAGGCCGCATCCCGTTGCAGCAGCGTCATGTAGGAGCGCGAGTGATAGCGAATGCGCGCCACCAGCTCGATGTTGTCCGGCAGCTTCACCAGGTAGTCGTTGGCGCCCGCAGCAAAGGCAGCGCTCTTGATCAGCGGGTCTTCCTTGGTGGACAGCACGATGATCGGGATATTCGCGGTGGCCGGGTGGTTGCGGTATTCGCGAACCAGGGTCAGGCCGTCCAGCCCCGGCATCACCAGGTCTTGCAGGATCACCGTGGGCTTGATGCGAATCGCCTGGGCAATCGCCTGATGCGGATCGGCGCAAAAGTGGAAGTCGATGTTCTCTTCATGGGCCAGGCCGCGTCGCACGGCTTCGCCGATCATCGCCTGGTCGTCAACCAGCAACACCATGGCGGCATTTTCATCGGTCTTGAAGTCGTCGAGCTGTAAATCATTCATGTGCAGTCACCTGAATTACCACCTGCAAACCAGCAGCACGGGAGGTTTTGATCATTTTGCAAAGACCTCCAGCAATCGGGGCGCAATTCTATCCAGTGGGCGAATTTCAACAGCGGCATCAATCGCCGCCGCCGCTTTGGGCATGCCATACACCGCCGAACTCTGTTGGTCCTGGGCGATGGTCAAATATCCTTGTTCACGCAGTAATTTGAGCCCTTGGGCGCCATCGCGCCCCATGCCGGTCAGCAATACGCCGACGGCATCGCCATTCCAGTGGCTGGCGACGCTCTCGAAAAACACGTCGATGGAAGGTCGATAAATCTCGTTCACCGGCTCGGCGGTATAGGCCAGCGTGCCGTTTTTCAGCAGGCGGATGTGGTGATTGGTGCCGGCCAGCAAGACTACGCCGCTTTGTGGCGGTTCGCCTTCACGGGCCAGGCGCACCGGCAGGCCGGACGCACTGCTCAACCACTCGGCCATGCCGGCGGCGAACACCTGATCCACATGCTGCACCAGCACAATGGCGGCGGGAAAGTCGCCTGGCAAGCCCTTGAGCAGGGTTTCCAGGGCAGCCGGCCCTCCCGCCGACGAGCCAATCGCTACCAGGCTCTGACGCTTGCCGGTAGCACGTTGCGGCGTGGCGTCGGCGCGCACGCGGCTGCCGCGCTGACCAATCAGCCAGCCGATGTTAAGGATCTTGCGCAGCAGCGGCGCCGCTGCATCCTTGGGGTTGCCCACGCCCAGCGCCGGTGTGTCCACTACGTCCAGGGCACCATGGCCCATGGCTTCGAACACGCGGCTGACGTTGGCCTGGCGGTCCACGGTGACGATCAGGATCGGACACGGAGTATCGGCCATGATCTGACGGGTGGCTTCCACGCCATCCATCACCGGCATGATCAAGTCCATCAGGATCAGGTCCGGGGTCAGTTCGGCGCAACGTTGCACGGCTTCCAGGCCGTTGCTGGCCACCCACACCACTTCGTGGGCAGGCTCGAAACTGAGTGCGCGGCGCAGCGCCTCCACCGCCAGGGACATGTCATTGACGATCGCAATCCTCATGCCCGGGCTCCTCCGATCAGTTCGACCACGGCGTCGAGCAAGGCGTCATCGTGAAAACTGGCTTTGGCTAAATAATAGTCGGCGCCGGCATCCAGTCCACGGCGCCGGTCTTCTTCGCGATCCTTGTACGACACCACCATCACCGGCAACGATTGCAGGCGACTGTCACGACGCAGAAGTGTGACCAATTCGATACCGTCCATGCGAGGCATATCAATGTCAGTGATAAGCAGGTCGAAGTCTTCGGAACGCAATGCGTTCCAGCCGTCCATGCCGTCGACTGCAACGGCCACTTCATATCCGCGGTTTAACAGCAATTTGCGTTGCAGCTCACGTACGGTCAGCGAGTCATCCACGACCAGCACCCGCTTGCGCGCAACTTCGGTGGCCTGCTGGCTGCGCCTCGCGATGCGCTCCAGGCGGCCGGTGTTGAGCAGCTTGTCCACCGAGCGCAGCATGTCTTCGACATCCACGATCAACACCACCGAACCATCATCCAGCAAGGCGCCGGCGGAGATGTCCTGGACCTTGCCCAAGCGATCATCCAGCGGCAACACCACCAGGGTGCGCTCGCCGATGAAACGCTCCACCGCAATGCCATACACCGCATCGCGTTCGCGGATGACCACGACCTTCAATGTCGCGTCATTGCTTTGCGCCGCCGGGCGCTGCAACAACTGGCTGGCGGCAACCAGACCGACATGCCGGCCCTCGTGCCAGAAATGCTGGCGGCCTTCCAACTGGACAATATCGTCCGGCGACAGGTCGCACATGCGCTCGATATGCGCCAGCGGAAAAGCATAGGCTTCTCCGCCGACTTCCACCACGAGGCTGCGCACCACCGACAGGGTCAACGGCACTTCCAGATGGAAGCGACTGCCCTGCCCCGCCGCCTGCTCCAGCACCACCGCGCCGCGCAATTGCCGGACCATATGCTGCACCGCATCCAGGCCCACGCCGCGTCCGGACACTTCGGTAACTTTATCGCGCAGGCTGAAACCGGGCAGGAACAGGAACGTCAGCAGTTCCTCCTCGCTCAAACGCAAGGCGGTTTCCGGCGGTGACAGATGCCGGTCGACGATGGTCCCGCGCAGGCGCTCAAGGTCGACGCCATTGCCGTCATCGCTCAGTTCCAGCACCAGCAACCCCGCCTGATGGGAGGCACGCAGACGGATCAGGCCCTCGGCCGGCTTGCCCGCCAGGATACGCTGCTCGGGCATTTCGATGCCGTGGTCGACGGCATTGCGCAGCAAATGAGTGAGCGGCGCCTCGAGCTTTTCCAACACGTCGCGATCGACCTGGGTCTTTTCGCCTTCGATTTCCAGGCGCACCTGCTTGCCCAGGCTGCGCCCGAGGTCGCGGACCATGCGCACCTGCCCGGCCAGCACATCGGCAAAGGGCCGCATGCGACAGGCCAGCGCGGTGTCGTAAAGCACCTGGGCACGCTGCCCGGCCTGCCAGCCGAACTCATCCAGCTCGACGATTTTTTCCGCCAGCAGGGCCTGGGCTTCGCTCAGCAAACGCCGGGTATCGGCCAGCGCCTCCTCGGCTTCGAGGCTCAAATCCAGCGCCCTGAGCTGGCCGTCCAGCGTATCCAGTGCGCGTGCGCCGTTACTTTGAATACGCTTGAGGCGCTGCATGCTTGCCAGGTAAGGCTTGAGCCGCTGGGTTTCCACCAGGGACTTGCTGGACAGGTCTAACAGACTGTTCAAGCGCTCGGCGGTCACGCGCAGCACGCGCTCGCCACCCTCGGTCATCGGTTTGCTCTGGCGCGGCAACGCCGGCTCGAGCTCGGGTGCAGGCGCTTCAATGATCGGCGCCGGGGCAGGCTCGGGCGGTGGTGGCGGTGGCGCGACGTTGGCAGTCGGCTGCGACGGATCGAGCAGCCGTTCCATCAAGGCCACATAGGCATCAATATCGGCCGCTCCCACATCATTGCCGGGGGTGGCAATGCGCATCAGCAAATCAGTGCCCTGCAGCAGAGCGTCGATATGCTCAGGTTGCAGGTACAGGCGGCTTTCCTGGGCACTGACCAGGCAGTCCTCCATGACGTGAGCCACGCTGACCCCGGCGTCCACGCCGACGATGCGCGCCGCGCCCTTGAGCGAATGGGCGGCGCGCATGCAGGCCTCAAGCTGGTCGGCCTGGGTCGGGTTACGCTCCAGGGCCAGCAGGCCCGCGCTCAATACCTGGGTCTGCGCATCGGCTTCCAGGCTGAACAGTTCCAGCAACGAGGCATCGCGCATCTGGTCGGGGGTCATGTGAGGCTCCGGGTCACGGCGGACAGCAATTGCGCCTCGTCCAGCCAACGCAGGCTGCGGCCCTTCCACTGCAACACACCCTGGGTGAAGCGCGCGCTGGCCTGGGTGCCGGAGGCGGACGCGGCCTTCAAGGCGCGTTCATCGATGGCATGGATACCGTCGACTTCGTCCACCGGCACCACCACCGGACCGTCCTGCGCGGCGATGATCAACATGCGCGGCATGATGCGCCCGCCCGTCGCGCCATGATCGGTGACGTCCAGGCCAAGCAGCTCGACCAGCGACAGGCACGCCACCAGCGCGCCGCGTACGTTGGCTACGCCGAGCAATGCCCGTGAGCGCTGGTGCGGCAGGGAATGAATCGGTTGCAGCGGTGCCACTTCCACCAGGCAGCGGGTGGCGATGCCCAGCCATTCGTCGCCGAGGCGGAACATCAACAGGGAACGGGTGGCCACGTTCTCGTCGACGGCGTCGGCGGCGATCGCGTGGCGATCGTCCTGCTGCAACGCATAGCGGTCGAGCAAGCGCGTGGCGGCGGCGGAATACACCGAGCAGTTGCGGCAGTGAATATGTTCGGCCAGCAACGGGCAGGATTTGTCGCCATGGATGCCGATACGGTTCCAGCAATCGTCGATGCGTTGGGTGTCGGTCAGGGTCAGGTCAAGACCCGCAGTGTCGAGCTCGTCGGAGGTACTCATCGTTTGGACTCACTGTCAGCTCGCTCGCTACGCGCGGCCCGCGCCTGCAAACGGCGCGCCCCCGCACTGTCGCCCTGGGACTCGAGCAACGCGGCCAGATGCATCAGGGCCTGCGGGTGCTGCGGTTCCAGGTATAGGGCTTTGCGGTAATACCCCTGGGCTTCCAAGGCGCTGCCGGCCACATCGCTGAGCAAGCCCAGCCAGTAAAACACTTGGGCGACCGGCGGGTGGTTGCTCAAATACTGTTCACAGGCAGCCCGTGCCTCAGCACTTTTGCCCTCATTGGCCAGAGTGGCGATCCGGCTGAGCAAATCACCCGCGTCCGTCTGCGGTGCCTTGATCGGCAGCACCTGGGCGCTGACCGTGCTGAACGGGCGCGGTTTGGGCGGGATCGGTGCTGCGCTGCGCGCCGGCACGGGGGCCGGCATCGGCACGAAAACCGGCGCAGGCTTCACCGGTTCCACATGTCGGCTGAAGGCAAAGGACTGTGGCACGCCAATCGAGCGCATGCCATGGCGCCCCAGCAAACTGCCTTCGGCCGGGCCGATAAACAGCACACCATCGACATGGGTCAAGCCCTTGAGCACATCGAAGACTTGTTTCTGGGTCGGCTGGTCGAAGTAGATCAGCAGGTTGCGGCAGAACACGAAGTCATAGCTGGGCTCATTCGCCAGCAACGCAGGGTCCAGCAAGTTTCCGACTTGCAGGCGCACCTGCTCACGCACTCGATCGGCAATGTGGTAACCGTCGGCCTGCTCGGTGAAATGGCGCTGGCGAAACTCAAGGTCGCCACCGCGAAAGGAATTCTTCCCGTACACCCCGCGCCGCGCCCGCTCTACCGACAGCGGGCTGACGTCCATGCCCTGCACCTTGAACTGATGTGGGGCCAGGCCGGCATCGAGCAACGCCATGGCAATCGAATAGGGCTCTTCGCCGGTCGAACATGGCAGGCTGAGAATGCGCAACGCGCGCAGCTGGTTGATCTCGGCCAGACGCGCCTTGGCCAGGCGCGCCAAGGTGGCAAAAGACTCCGGGTACCGGAAAAACCAGGTCTCGGGAACAATCACCGCCTCGATCAGCGCTTGCTGCTCGTCCTGCGAGCTTTGCAGTCGCTGCCAATAGTGCTCCAGTGTCACCGCCTGCACGGCCTGGCTGCGCTGGCGCACGGCGCGCTCGATAATGGCCTCGCCCACCGAAGCGACGTCCAGGCCAATGCGTTCTTTCAGGAAGGTAAAGAAACGGGGGTCGCTGTTCATAGGCTCAGCTCGGCAGAAAATAGCAAAGCGCGGGCTTCATCGGTCAATAACTCGGACACGCCGATCCACTGCATCAAGCCCTGGGCATCTTCACGCACCAGCCCCAGGTAAGGCGCCTGCCGATTGTCGAGGCCATAGGGTTGAAACTCGGTCGGGTAGCAACGCAAGGTGTCGGTAGCCTGCTCCAGGATCAGCCCCAGCCTGCGCGCCTCGATCCAGGGTTGCGGCTGGTAGTTGACCAGCACCAGACGAGTACTGGTACGCACCTGGGCCGCTGTACCGAAGGTCAGCGCACTGAGGTCGATCACCGGCACCAACACCCCGCGATGGGCAAATATGCCTGCCACCCACGTCGGCGCATGAGCGATGGGTTTGAGCGGCACGCGCGGCAGCACCTCGGCCACTTCCGTGGCCTTGAGCGCATAACGTTCGCCGCCGATGTGAAACACCAGGAACAACGTCTTTTTCGCTGCCGGGACGGCGCCGCGTTTAGCCGCAAAGTCGCTCATCAGACTTTAAAACGCGATACGCCGCTGCGCAGACCGACCGCAACCTGGCTCAATTCATCAATAGCAAAACTGGCCTGGCGCAGGGACTCCACGGTCTGGCTGCTGGCATCGCCCAGTTGCACCAACGCGTGGTTGATCTGCTCGGCACCGGTGGCCTGGGCCTGCATGCCTTCGTTGACCATCAACACCCGAGGCGCCAGGGCCTGTACCTGGTGGATGATCTGCGACAGCTGCTCGCCGACTTGCTGCACTTCGAACATGCCACGGCGCACTTCTTCAGAAAACTTGTCCATGCCCATCACGCCCGCCGACACCGCCGACTGGATCTCGCGCACCATCTGTTCGATGTCATACGTGGCCACTGCGGTCTGGTCGGCCAAGCGACGGACTTCGGTGGCAACCACGGCAAAGCCGCGGCCGTATTCGCCGGCCTTCTCGGCTTCGATAGCCGCGTTGAGCGACAACAGGTTGGTCTGGTCGGCAACCTTGACGATGGTCACCACCACCTGGTTGATGTTGCCGGCCTTCTCATTGAGGATCGCCAGCTTGGCGTTGACCAGGTCGGCGGCGCCCATCACCGAATGCATGGTTTCTTCCATGCGCGCCAGCCCTTGCTGACCGGAACCGGCAGCGACCGAAGCCTGGTCGGCGGCGGTGGATACCTCGGTCATGGTGCGGACCAAGTCCTTGGACGTTGCAGCAATTTCGCGAGAAGTGGCCCCGATTTCGGTGGTGGTTGCAGCCGTTTCGGTGGCGGTCGCCTGTTGCTGCTTGGAGGTCGCGGCGATCTCGGTCACCGAGGTGGTCACCTGCACCGACGAGCGTTGGGCCTGGGACACCAGCGCAGTCAGTTCGGTCATCATGTCGTTGAAGCCGGTTTCGACTGCGCCGAATTCGTCCTTGCGCTCCAGGTTCAAGCGTTTGCTCAGGTCACCGTCACGCATGGTGCCCAGGATCGAAACAATGCGCTGCATCGGCCCCGTGATCGCGCGCATCAACAACAGGCCACAAAGGGCGGCGGCGAGAATGGCCAGGCCCAGCGAGACGAACATGCTGATCTTTGCGGCCTCTACAGCAGCGTCGATCGCGTTGGTTGCATGGTCGGCGACGTTCTTGTTTTCGGTAATGATGTCATTGAGCTTCATGCGGCCTGCGGTCCAGGCCGGTGTCATTTCGGTGTCAAACAACTTGCGCGCAGCGGCGACGTCGTTGTTTTGCAAGCGATCCACCACCGCAGCCAGGGCCTTGTTGTAATTCTGGTGGTAGGCTTCGAATCTATCGAACTCGGCCTGATCGTCACCACCGTTGATGGTGGCCTGGTAGTTGGCCATCTGTTGCAGGATGCGCGCTTCGAAGGACTTGAACTCAGCCTTGTCGGTGTCGCTCAGCCCCTTGTTTTGACCCGAACCGATCAGTTCCAGGATATGCAGGTAACTGTCGACCCAGGCGCTACGAATCATCGAACTGAGGTAAACCCCCGGCACCGCGTCGTCACGCACCGCGACTTCACTGGTTTCGATCTTCAGCAACCGTGAATAGGAGACCACAACCATTAACAGCATGATGGCGATAATGACCGCAAAGCTAGCCAAAATCCTTTGGCGCAAGGTCCAGTTCTTCACAGTAATTCCTCGAAGGCCCATTCAAATGCAGGGGAGTATAGCTGAGCGGATGCCTGCATTTATCAACAGCTTTTGCCGGACCAGGCAGAGGACGCGAATAGTTGTGAGAGGGGCTGGTTCCCGATAGCAGCGTGCCAGGCAGTTTATGCATAATTGACCACCGCTATCGGGGGCAAGCCCCTCCCACATTGGTTTTGCGTGCTACCTGGGGTTATGCGTTCAACCGCACTTGCTTTTCCAGTTCTGCTTTCAGGCCGGGTTCGAGTTTGAGCTGGCGGGCCAGTTCGTCGAGGTAGGCTTTTTCCATGAAGTTTTCTTCGTCGACCAGCATCACGCTGGCGATGTACATCTCGGCGGCCATTTCCGGCGTGGCGGCAGCGCGGGCGACGTCGGTCGGATCGAGCGGTTTGTTGAGCTCGGCGTGCAGCCAGCGTTGTAGCTCGAGGTCGTTGTCCAGCTTGGTGAACTCCCCTTCGATCAGCGCCCGCTCGCGCTCATCGACATGCCCGTCGGCCTTGGCGGCCGCCACGAGTGCCTTGAGGATGCCCTGGCTGTGCTGCTCGACCTGGGCCGGCGGCAGGCGGTCGATGGTTTGCGGTTCGCCTTGCGCTGCGCCGGCCTGTTGCGCCTGCCAGTTGCCGTAGGCCTTGTAGGCAATCACACCGAGTGCCGCCAACCCGCCGTAGGTCAGGGCCTTGCCGCCGAACTTGCGGGCTTTTTTGTTGCCCAGCAACAGGCCCATGGCTCCCGCCGCCAGGGCGCCGCCGCCCGCACCGCCGAGCAGGCTGCCCAGGCCACCCCCGCCAAGCAAGCCGCCCAAGGCACTTTTATCGTCCTGTTTACGTTGGTCACCAGCTTTGTTCTGCAACATATCCTGGCCAGACTTGAGCAACTGATCGAGTAATCCACGGGTATTCATTCGCAGCCTCCAGACACTTGGGTTCATAGGACCAATAGGCCCCCAGCGTAAAACTAAGTGCTAAAAAACCCCGATCTAGAGTGCTTCCAGATGTAACGCCGGTGTAAGGCCAGAGATAACGACAGCGGGGCGGCGGAAATGCTTTGTTTCACATGCAAAGCCATCATGCCGCCATCAATCAATTTTCCTGGCTCATCGAACCGCTTAAGCTATCCAGCGTCTGTTTATTGTCCGTAGCGTTTGGCCGAAGGCATGTCCGAACCGTTATTTTTAATCCAGCACGCGCCAAGGCCGGCGCGGGATTTGCTCACGACAGGTTGTCTCTATGCACCGCAGGAATTTGCTCAAAGCATCCATGGCCATTGCGGCTTACACCGGTTTGTCGGCCAGCGGCCTGTTGGCCGCACAGGCTTGGGCCGGCAACCGCGCCGCCGATGGCAAGGCCGTGGCCTTCGATTTTGAGTCGCTGAAGGCCCAGGCCACACAACTCGCCGGGACCGCATACAAGGACACCAAGCAGGTGCTGCCGCCGACCCTGGCGAACATGACACCGCAGAATTTCAACGCCATCGGCTACGACGGTAACCATTCGCTGTGGAAGGAATTGAACGGCCAACTGGACGTGCAGTTCTTCCACGTCGGCATGGGTTTCAAGACGCCCGTGCGCATGCACAGCGTCGACCCCAAGACCCGTGAGGCGCGCGAGGTGCATTTCCGCCCTTCACTGTTCAACTATGCCAAAACCACCGTGGACACCCAGCAGTTGACCGGCGACCTGGGTTTCTCCGGGTTCAAGCTGTTCAAGGCGCCGGAACTGGATCGGCATGACGTGCTGTCGTTTCTCGGCGCCAGCTACTTCAGAGCCGTGGACTCCACTGGCCAATACGGCCTTTCCGCACGCGGCCTGGCGATAGATACCTACGCGAAAAAACGCGAGGAATTCCCTGACTTCACGCAGTTCTGGTTTGAAACGCCGGACAAGGACGCCACGCGCTTTGTGGTGTACGCCCTGCTCGACTCGCCGAGCGCCACCGGGGCTTACCGCTTCGATATCGACTGCCAGGCCAACCAAGTGGTGATGGCCATCGATGCGCATATCAATGCGCGCACCGCCATCGAACAGCTGGGCATCGCACCGATGACCAGCATGTTCAGTTGCGGCACTCACGAGCGTCGCATGTGCGACACCATTCACCCGCAAATCCACGACTCGGACCGCCTGGCGATGTGGCGCGGCAACGGTGAGTGGATCTGCCGCCCGCTGAACAACCCGGCCAAACTGCAGTTCAACGCCTTTGCCGATACCGATCCGAAAGGTTTCGGCCTGGTCCAGACCGACCATGAGTTTGCCAGTTACCAGGACACCGTCGACTGGTACAGCAAGCGTCCAAGCCTGTGGGTCGAACCGACGACCGCTTGGGGTGAAGGCTCCATTGACCTGTTGGAAATCCCCACCACCGGCGAAACCCTGGACAACATCGTGGCCTTCTGGACCCCAAAAAAGCCCGTGGCCGCCGGCGATTCGCTCAACTATGGCTACAAGCTTTACTGGAGCGCATTACCGCCGGTCAGCACACCGTTGGCGCAGGTCGACGCCACACGCTCAGGCATGGGTGGCTTTACCGAAGGTTGGGCACCGGGCGAGCACTACCCTGAAGTGTGGGCGCGCCGGTTTGCCGTGGACTTCAAGGGCGGCGGCCTGGACCGCCTGCCGGCCGGCACCGGGATTGAGCCGGTCGTGACCTGCTCCCATGGCCAGGTGAAGGATTTCAGCGTGCTGGTGCTCGACAACATCAAGGGCTATCGCATTCTGTTCGATTGGTACCCCACCAGCGACAGCGTCGAGCCCGTGGAATTGCGGCTGTTTATCCGCACGCAGGACCGTACCCTGAGTGAAACCTGGCTGTATCAATACTTCCCGCCGGCACCGGAACAGCGCAAGTACACCTGACGCACCGGTTGCCATAATGTGGGAGGGGCATCGCGCCTCCCACATTATCAAGCGGGTGGCTCAGAACCGCGAAACACTCTTCATCGCCCCGATCAGATACCGCATCGCCACTTGATCGCTCTCGGTCAAGGCGCGGTACTGCGCCAGTAATTCGGCCTCATCCGAACTCAACCTTCGGCTACGCAAGAACACCCTGCGGGTCAGAAAAGACACCACCACACCCGCTACACCATAGGACTTGGCCATGGACTGCTTCTCCTGAAATCGATCAAATATTCCTCATGCCCATTACCCGCCTGCCGTGAAACGCAATGCCTTCAAGGACTCACAGCCTGATTCCCTGGGCCAGAAACCGGGCTTCCCCTAAGCGTAGAAACTATCTCGCCATGCGTGGGATTTTTTTAGAGTATTCACTTAAAATTTTTCTTCGGTAACAAACACCTACAGGGCATTCTCACGAAGAGGACGATACAGCGGGCGTTCATAAGCCTGCGCGGACCTTTTAATACGCCTTCGACCTACATTGAGAAGTCCCTTTTCAGCGATCCAGGATCGACATGCCAGTTAAACGCAGGCAAGAAAAAACCCACCGTGCCAGGGTGGGTTTTGGCTGCGTGTGCAGGTGATCAGTCCCTGAGATCCGACTCGTGTATCGGCTGGTCGCGATGGGTCGCCCGTTGGTACTGCGCCGGCCAGATGGCTTTGCGCCCGCCCAGATCATCGTCGGCATGCAACGGCCAATAAGGGTCACGCAGCAGTTCACGAGCGAGGAAAATGATGTCCGCCTGGCAGGTACGCAGGATGTGTTCGGCCTGGGCCGGCTCCGTGATCATGCCGACAGTGCCGGTGGCAATACCGGACTCTTTGCGCACTCGCTCGGCAAAACGGGTCTGGTAGCCCGGGCCGGTGGGAATCTCGGCATTGGCGGCGGTGCCGCCGGAAGACACGTCGATCAAGTCCACGCCGAGGTCTTTGAGGCGGCGCGCCAGCTCCACGGTTTCATCGGGGTTCCAGCCATCTTCCACCCAGTCGGTGGCCGACACCCGCACAAACAACGGCAACTCCTGGGGCCACACGGCGCGGACGGCCTCGGTCACCTCCAGCACCAGCCGGATGCGGTTTTCAAAGGAACCGCCATAGCGGTCCTGACGCTGATTGCTCAGGGGCGACAGGAATTGGTGCAGCAGGTAGCCGTGGGCGGCGTGGATTTCCACCACTTCGAACCCGGCGGTCAAGGCGCGCTTGGCGGCAGCGACAAAATCGGCTATCACCTGCTGGATCTGCCCCTCGTCCAGCGGCTTGGGTTGGGTATGGTTGGGATCAAAGGCGATCGGCGACGGCCCCACCGGCACCCAGCCGCCTTCTTGCGGCGTGACACTCCCGTGTTTGCCGATCCACGGCCGATGGGTGCTTGCCTTGCGCCCGGCATGGGCCAGTTGAATACCGGCCACTGCCCCCTGGGCCGCAATAAACCGCGTGATGCGCTGCAGGGGTTCGATCTGTTCGTCGTTCCACAGGCCCAGGTCCTGGGCAGTGATGCGGCCATCGGCAGTGACGGCGGTGGCTTCGGTAAATATCAGGCCGGCGCCCCCCACGGCACGGCTGCCGAGGTGCACCAGGTGCCAGTCATTGGCCAGGCCGTTTTCGCTGGAATACTGGCACATCGGCGACACCGCAATACGATTGAGCAGGGTCAATTGGCGCAGTGTGTAAGGTTCGAGCAGCTGACTCATGGCGCACCTCTTCTGGACTTTTTGGGCACTTTTTGCAGGAGCGCGCTTGCTCGCGAAAGCCTCACGGGCGCCGCGCTCATCCAGGATAAACGCGTTAACGTTGACGTTTTTCGTGGGCAAGCGCGCTCCTGCATAACAGTGCTTAGAGCCTAGTCGACAACGATGGATTGCACAGGGTTCAGAAACAAAGCGGGAGCCGATTGCCGGCTCCCGTGCTGCAAAAACTTACATCTCGACCTGGGTGCCCAGCTCGATCACCCGGTTTACCGGCAGCTTGAAGAAGCGCAGGTTGCCGTTGGCATTCTTCAACATGAAGGCAAACAAGCTTTCACGCCACCGCGCCATGCCCTTGATACGCGAGGCGATCACCGTTTCGCGGCTGAGGAAGTAGGTGGTACGCATCGGGCTGAAATCCAGGTCGTCCAGATGGCACAGTTTCAAGGCTTCGGGCACATCCGGCTCATCGGTAAAGCCGAAATGCAGGATCACCCGGAAGAACCCTTCCCCGTAGGCGTCCACTTCGAAGCGCCGTGAAGCGGGCACGCGCGGTATATCTTCGTAGACCACCGTCAGCATCACCACCTGCTCATGCAGCACCTGGTTATGCAACAGGTTGTGCAACAGCGCATGGGGCACTGCGTCAGGCCGCGCGGTAAGGAACACAGCCGTGCCCTGCACGCGATGCGGCGGCTGCACGCGGATGCTGCTGATAAAAATCGGCAGCGGCAGCCCGCCTTCCTCAAGGCGATCCATCAGCAGCTCTTTGCCGCGCTTCCAGGTGGTCATGAGAATGAACAGCACAATCCCCGCCAACACCGGGAAGGCGCCGCCCTGGACGATCTTGGGTACGTTGGCGGCGAAGAACAGGCCGTCCACCAGCAGGAAACCGATCAGGACCGGAATCGCCAGCACCGGTGGCCATTTCCACAGCAACAGCATCACCGCCGATACCAGGATGCTGGTGATCAGCATCGTGCCCGTCACCGCCACCCCGTAAGCCGAAGCCAAGGCGTTGGAGGATTCAAAACCCAGCACCAGCAGGATCACGCCGACCATCAGCGACCAGTTCACCGCGCCGATGTAGATCTGGCCTTGCTCGGCGCTGGAGGTGTGCTGGATGTGCATGCGCGGGATGTAACCCAGCTGGATCGCCTGGCGGGTCAGGGAAAACGCCCCGGAAATCACGGCCTGGGACGCAATCACCGTGGCCAGCGTCGACAGCGCGACCAGCGGGATCAATGCCCAGTCCGGTGCCAGCAGGTAGAACGGGTTACGCGCCGCCTCGGGGTTTTCCAGCAGCAAAGCACCTTGGCCGAAGTAGTTGAGCACCAGCGCCGGCAGTACCAGGGCAAACCAGGCACGGGCGATTGGTTTGCGCCCGAAGTGGCCCATGTCGGCATACAGGGCTTCGGCACCGGTCAGCGCCAGTACCACGGCGCCGAGAATCGCCACGCCCATGCCGGGATGGGACACGAAGAAACGCACGCCCCACGCCGGGTTCAGTGCATTGAGCACTTCCGGGTGTTGCAAAATGCCGTGGATGCCAAGCCCGGCCAATACCAGGAACCACACCACCATCACCGGCCCGAAGAGCTTGCCGATGCGGTCGGTGCCGTGCTTCTGGATCAGGAACAGCCCGACCAGTACCACCAGCGACAGCGGCACCACCCAGCGTTCGAGACCGTCAAAGGCCAGCTCCAGACCCTCGACCGCCGACAATACCGAGATCGCCGGGGTGATCATGCTGTCGCCGTAGAACAGCGCAGCGCCGATCAAGCCGAGGATCACCAGCACCGAACGCAGTTTCGGGTACGGCGACGCCGCCCGCCGCGCCAGCGCCGTCAGGGCCATGATGCCGCCCTCGCCCTGGTTATCGGCACGCAGAATGAACAGTACATATTTGATCGACACCACCCAGATCAGTGACCAGAAGATCAGCGCGAGAATGCCGAAGACCCCGTCATGGTTGACCTGAACCCCGTAACCACCTGTGAACACTTCTTTAAGGGTATAGAGCGGGCTGGTACCGATATCGCCGTAAACCACCCCGACCGCCGCCACCAGCATGCCAATCGGCTTTGCGTTGGAATGCTCGGCACCTGCTGCCTGACTACTTGCCTGACCCATCAACCACTCCTGCCCTTTGACCTGAGGTCTTATATAACCAGCGCATCTGAGCTGACCCTAGCATGCGCTGATTTACTTCTCGTAACAGACGTTTTATTGACCTCGGGGTTTTACCCGTGCGCAACGGCGCGAAGCATAGCGCAGCACTCGTCGTATTTCCCTGTATAAAGCTGGTCAAGTGCGTTGCCCGTCGCTAGAATTGCGCACTTTTTGATCAGAGGCGCGCCAAGCGCCCGTCTACCGCCTTGTCGTGCCCGACTGGCGGCGTCATTCAATACCGAGGTTAGACATGTCCACCACTCCCGCAACGGCCAATCCCAAGGTCGGCTTTGTTTCCCTGGGTTGCCCGAAGGCGCTCGTAGACTCCGAGCGCATCCTGACGCAACTGCGCATGGAAGGCTATGACGTGGTGTCCACTTATCAGGACGCCGACGTAGTGGTGGTCAACACCTGCGGTTTCATCGACTCGGCCAAGGCCGAATCCCTGGAAGTGATCGGCGAAGCCATCAAGGAAAACGGCAAGGTCATCGTGACCGGCTGCATGGGCGTGGAAGAAGGCAACATCCGCAACGTGCACCCAAGCGTGCTGGCCGTGACCGGCCCGCAGCAGTACGAGCAGGTGGTCAATGCCGTGCACGAAGTGGTGCCGCCCAAGCAGGACCACAACCCGCTGATCGACCTGGTGCCACCGCAAGGTATCAAGCTGACCCCGCGCCACTACGCGTACCTGAAGATTTCCGAGGGCTGCAACCATAGCTGCAGCTTCTGCATCATCCCCTCGATGCGCGGCAAGCTGGTCAGCCGCCCGGTGGGTGACGTCCTCGACGAAGCCCAGCGCCTGGTCAAATCCGGCGTGAAAGAGCTGCTGGTCATCTCCCAGGACACCAGCGCCTACGGTGTCGACGTGAAGTACCGCACCGGGTTCTGGAACGGCGCGCCGGTGAAAACCCGCATGACCGAACTGTGCGAAGCCCTCAGCAGCCTGGGCGTGTGGGTGCGCCTGCACTACGTTTACCCGTACCCGCACGTCGACGAACTGATCCCGTTGATGGCCGCCGGCAAGATCCTGCCGTACCTGGACATCCCGTTCCAGCACGCCAGCCCGAAAGTGCTCAAGGCCATGAAACGTCCGGCCTTCGAAGACAAGACCCTGGCGCGCATCAAGAACTGGCGCGAGATCTGCCCGGAATTGATCATCCGCTCCACCTTCATCGTCGGCTTCCCTGGCGAAACCGAAGAGGACTTCCAGTACCTGCTGGACTGGTTGACTGAGGCGCAGCTGGACCGCGTCGGATGCTTCCAGTACTCGCCGGTCGAAGGTGCCCCGGCCAACCTGCTGGACCTGGCCGTGGTGCCGGATGACGTCAAGCAGGACCGTTGGGAGCGTTTCATGGCGCACCAGCAGGCCATCAGCTCGGCGCGCCTGCAACTGCGCATCGGCAAGGAAATCGAAGTGCTGATCGACGAAGTCGACGAGCAAGGCGCGGTGGGCCGCTGCTTCTTCGATGCGCCGGAGATCGACGGTAACGTGTTCATCGACGATGCCAGCGGCTTGAAGCCAGGCGACAAGGTCTGGTGCACCGTGACCGATGCCGACGAATACGATTTGTGGGCTGAAAAGCGCGACTGATCAGCGCCTTTGAAATATTTTGAAAAAGCCCTGCCTCTGGACAAGATGCGGGGCTTTTTTAGGTCTATCGTTTGCCCATCGTCGCCGATCATCGGCAAGGGGCAGCGGGCATGCGTCAGCATTCAGTTATCCATACACCCAAAAGCAGCGACTACACGCACCTGGCGCAGCTCTGGGAAGACTCGGTGCGGGCGACCCACGATTTCCTGCCGGACAGTTACATCGTATTGCTTAAGGAACTGGTGCTGACGCGTTACCTGGACTCGGTCATGCTGATCTGCACCAAAGACCGGAACCAACGCATCACCGGGTTTGCCGGGGTAGCGGGCGGCAAGGTCGAGATGTTGTTTATCGCCCCCCAGCACCGTGGCCAGGGCCTGGGCCGCCAACTGTTGCGATACGCGATCGAGCACCTGAATGCCGATGAATTGGACGTCAACGAACAGAACCCGCAGGCCCTGGGCTTCTACTTCAAACAAGGGTTCGAGGTGATCGGACGCGCAGAGCAGGATGGCTTGGGCCAGCCGTATCCTCTGCTGCACATGCGTTTGCGCCAGGTGCAGCAACGAGCCCAACCCGGCTAAATGAAATGGAGCCGGGATTAACCGCGCCCACACAGGTACAATAGCTGCCCCCTTTTGTTACGGCCCTTGTCATGACTGACCCCATACGCCTCTCCAAACGTCTGATCGAACTGGTTGGCTGCTCCCGTCGGGAGGCTGAGCTGTTTATCGAAGGCGGCTGGGTCTCGGTGGACAGTGAAGTGATCGACGAACCGCAGTTCAAGGTCACCACCCAAAAAGTCGAACTCGACCCCGAGGCCAAGGCCACCGCGCCAGAGCCGGTGACCCTCCTGCTGCACGCGCCTGCCGGCGTGGATGCCGAGACCGCCATGGCCTCGATCAGCGCAGAAACCTTGTCGGACGAACACCGTTTCGGCAAACGCCCGCTCAAGGGCCACTTCCTGCGCCTGACCGCCAGCGCCGATCTGCAAGCCAACGCCAGCGGCCTGCTGGTGTTTACCCAGGACTGGAAAATTCTGCGCAAGTTGACCGCCGACGCCGCCAAGATCGAGCAGGAATATGTGGTGGAGGTCGAAGGCGAGATGGTTGCCCATGGCCTGAACCGTCTGAACCACGGCCTGACTTACAAAGGCAAGGAACTGCCGGCGGTCAAAGCCAGCTGGCAGAACGAAAACCGCCTGCGTTTTGCGATGAAAAACCCGCAACCGGGCGTGATTGCCTTGTTCTGCGAAGCGGTCGGCTTGAAAGTCATCGCCATCCGGCGCATCCGCATCGGCGGCGTGTCCATCGGCAAAGTGCCGGTGGGCCAATGGCGCTACCTGTCCGCCAAAGAGAAGTTCTAAGCCACTGCCCCTTTTTATCGACATCGCCCCCATGGCGGCGGTGTCCTCAGTTGAATACCAGGATTGCCTACCATGATTCACAACGACGTACTGCGCAGCGTGCGCTACATGCTCGACATCAGCGACAACAAGATGGTCGAAATCATCAAGCTCGGCGGCATGGACGTGACCAAGGACGATTTGCTGACCTACCTCAAGAAGGATGAGGAAGAAGGCTTTGTGTTCTGCCCGGACGAAGTCATGGCTCACTTCCTCGATGGCCTGGTGATCTTCAAGCGCGGCAAGGACGAAAGTCGTCCGCCGCAACCGATCGAAACCCCGGTGACCAACAACATCATCCTCAAGAAACTGCGTGTGGCCTTCGAACTGAAGGAAGACGACATGCACGCGATCCTCAAGGCCGCCGAGTTCCCAGTGTCCAAACCGGAACTGAGCGCACTGTTCCGCAAGTTCGGCCACACCAACTATCGCCCGTGCGGCGATCAGTTGCTGCGTAACTTCCTCAAGGGCCTGACGCTGCGCGTTCGCCCCTGAACCATGGGTTACAACGTCTCCCCCGTCGGCTTTGTGCGCTCCTGCTTCAAGGAGAAATTCGCCATTCCACGCCAGCCACAATTGGCGCCTGCCGCGCGTGGCGTGCTGGAACTGGTGGCGCCGTTTGACGGCGGTGAGGCGGTGCAGGGCCTGGAACAGGTCAGCCATGTGTGGCTGCTGTTCCTGTTTCATCAGGCCCTGGAAGACAAGCCACGCCTGAAAGTGCGCCCACCGCGTCTGGGGGGCAACACGTCCATGGGCGTGTTTGCGACCCGCGCGACTCACCGACCGAACGGCATCGGCCAATCAGTGGTGAAGCTGGACAAGGTGGAACCGGGTCGGCTGTGGATTTCCGGAATTGACCTGCTCGATGGCACGCCAGTGTTGGATATCAAGCCTTATGTGCCCTACGCCGACATTATCGGCAGCGCCACCAACAGCATCGCCAGCAGCGCGCCGCCGCTAATCCCGGTGCAATGGCTAAAGACCGCCCTGCATCAGGCACAAGGCCATGCGCACAGGCTGGATGAGCCGTTGGTGGAATTGATCGAGCAATGCCTGGCACAGGACCCACGGCCGGCCTATCAGACGCCTGGGCCTGAGCGTGAGTATGGCGCGCAGTTCTGGGATGTGGATGTGCGTTGGCACTATCCCGAGGCTGGGGTGATTTGCGTGCTGGAAGTGCTTGCCGCTGGATAAACCGTAAACCCGATATGGGAGGGGGCTTGCCCCCCTCCCACATTTTGACCGCGCTTACTTCTCGACGAACGCACGCTCAATCAGATAATCGCCCGGCTCACGCATGCGTGGCGAAACCTTCAGGCCGAAGCTGTTCAGCACTTCGCTGGTTTCGTCCAACATGCTTGGGCTACCGCACAACATGGCGCGGTCATCTTCAGGGTTGATCGGTGGCAGGCCGATATCGCGGAACAGCTTGCCGCTGCGCATCAGGTCGGTCAGGCGCCCTTCGTTTTCGAACGGCTCGCGGGTCACGGTCGGGTAGTAGATCAACTTGTCACGCAGCGCCTCACCGAAGAACTCGTTCTGCGGCAGGTGCTCGGTGATGAATTCGCGGTAGGCGACTTCGTTGACGTAACGCACGCCGTGGCACAGGATCACCTTTTCGAAACGCTCGTACGTTTCCGGGTCCTGGATCACGCTCATGAACGGAGCCAGGCCAGTACCAGTGCTGAGCAGGTACAGGTGTTTGCCCGGCTTCAAATCGTCGAGCACCAGGGTGCCTGTCGGTTTTTTGCTGATGATGATCTCGTCGCCTTCCTTCAAGTGCTGCAATTGGGAAGTCAGCGGGCCATCGGGCACCTTGATGCTGAAGAATTCCAGATGCTCTTCCCAGTTCGGGCTGGCGATGGAGTAAGCACGCATGAGTGGGCGGCCGTTGGGCTGTTGCAGGCCGATCATCACGAACTGACCGTTCTCGAAGCGCAGGCCCGGATCGCGGGTGCACTTGAAGCTGAACAGAGTGTCGTTCCAGTGATGAACACTGAGGACACGCTCGTGGTTCATGTTGCTCATGTACGGGGGACTCCTGGAAATGGGTCTGCGCCAGAAATAATAGGTGCGCAATTGCAGCGTATTCTAATGGCGGCGACAATATCTGTTAACTGGATTATTAAGATAAGGGTTATCGGTTATATCGATATGCGATTTACTCTCCGTCAACTGCAGGTTTTCGTCGCCGTCGCCCAGCAGGAAAGCGTCTCGCGCGCTGCTGGCCTTCTGGCCTTATCTCAATCCGCCGCCAGCACCTCGATCACCGAGCTGGAGCGTCAATCCAGTTGCCAACTGTTCGACCGCGCCGGCAAGCGCCTGAGTCTAAACGCCCTCGGGCATCAACTGTTGCCCCAGGCCGTCGCGCTTCTAGACCAGGCCAAAGAGATCGAAGACCTGCTCAACGGCAAGTCCGGCTTCGGCTCGCTGGCGGTCGGCGCCACGCTGACCATCGGCAACTACCTGGCCACGCTGCTGATCGGCAGTTTCATGCAACAGCACCCGGAGAGCCAGGTGAAGCTGCATGTGCAGAACACTGCACATATCGTGCACCAGGTGGCGCACTACGAAATTGACCTGGGTCTAATCGAAGGCGACTGCAGCCACCCGGACATCGAGGTGCAAACCTGGGTAGAAGATGAGCTGGTGGTGTTCTGCGCACCGCAACATCCCCTGGCCAAGCGCGGCGTGGCGAGCATGGAAGAATTGACCCATGAGGCGTGGATCTTGCGTGAACAAGGTTCGGGCACGCGCCTGACGTTTGACCAAGCCATGCGCCATCACCGCAGCGCGCTGAATATCCGCCTGGAACTGGAACATACCGAAGCGATCAAGCGGGCGGTGGAGTCCGGGCTGGGCATCGGCTGCATCTCCCGGCTTGCGCTGAGGGATGCATTCCGCCGTGGCAGCCTGGTGCCGGTTGAAACCCCGGACCTGGACCTGGCCCGGCAGTTCTACTTCATCTGGCATAAACAGAAGTACCAGACCTCCGCCATGCGCGAGTTCCTGGAACTATGCCGCGCTTTCACCGCCGGGGTTCAGCGCAGCGACGAAATCGTACTGCCGAACATTGCCTGATCCTCAGATCAGGATCACTGCCCACACCAGGGTGATCATGGTCAGCGCCACCAGTTGCGCGGCGCTGCCCATGTCCTTGGCGTTTTTCGACAAGGGGTGACGGTCCAGGGAAATGCGGTCAATGGCGGCCTCTACCGCCGAGTTGAGCAATTCGACAATCAACGCCAGCAGGCACACGGCGATCAGCAAGGCGCGTTCAACCCGGCTGACCTGCAGGAAAAAGCTCAACGGAATCAGGATGACGTTCAGCAACACCAGTTGGCGAAACGCCGCCTCGCCGGTGAAAGCTGCACGCAGGCCATCCAAGGAATAGCCCCCTGCGTTGAAGATACGTTTAATACCGGTTTGACCCTTGAAAGGCGACATAGAGATAGGCAACTGAACCAAAGAAGTGGGGAAACTAGATCACGCAAAGTCAAAAAAGCGTGAATGCGTTGCAGCTTAATGCTGTGAAATTGACTCAAGTTGTTGCAAGAGTAACGCGGCCTGGGTGCGCGTACGCACGCCCAACTTGCGAAAGATCGCGGTGACATGAGCCTTGATGGTCGCTTCCGACACACTCAACTCGTAGGCAATCTGCTTGTTCAACAAGCCTTCGCACACCATGGTCAGCACCCGGAACTGCTGGGGGGTCAGGCTGGCCAAACCGTCACGGGCGGCTTTGGCTTCGTCGGATACGTTGACCTCTTCGAATGCCTGCGGCGGCCAGGACACATCACCATCAAGCACCTTGCGCACGGCGTTCTGGATATCCTCCATGGCACTGGACTTGGGAATGAAACCGCTGGCACCAAACTCCTTGGAACGCACCACCACGTCGGCCTCTTCCTGGGCGGACACCATGACCACCGGGATCTGCGGGTATTGCCCACGCAGCAATACCAAACCCGAAAAACCATAGGCACCGGGCATGTTCAGGTCGAGCAGCACCAGGTCCCAATCGGATTTTTCGGTGAGGCGGACCTCCAGTTCGGCGATGCTGGCCACCTCGACCAACCGGACATCGGGGCCAAGGCCCAGGGTTACGGCCTGATGCAGTGCACTGCGAAACAGCGGATGGTCATCGGCTATCAGGATTTCGTATGTGGCCATTGATTAAATGATCCTGTTTTTTGGGGTGCCCGAGGAGGCATTTTAGCGGGGGATTCGGCTACGGTGCCATCATGCAAACGTCGTCTGGTGATACCGTCGCAATGTAGGGCGTCAGGCGCCTATGGACGCTATCCCCCAGGTCCAGGGGCATCTGGAACTTGGCAGCCAGGTAATGAGTGCTGAATACATCGAGGTAAGCATCCAGCACTTCGCTCGCCGCCTGATCGGCAGCCAACTCCAGGCACAGCGCCGCGACTTCTGCGGTACAGAAATGATCATCGCGCTTGGAGCGACGCAGCTTGTACCGCGACAGCTGTTCCGGTGCAAGGCTCAGCACCGGCAAGTGCTCCAGGTACGGACTTTTGCGAAACATCTTACGCGCCTCACTCCAAGTGCCATCCAGCAAGATAAAGAGTGGACGCTTGCCCTCCTCCACCCTGACTTCGCTGACAACCCGTTCAGGCGCGACGAACTCGCCGGGAAACACGATATACGGTTGCCATTGCGGATCAGCCAGCAACGTGAGCAATTGGGGATCGACTTCGGTGCGTGACCAGGCGAACGCAGTGGTGTCAGCGATCACATCGGCAATCAACCAGCCAGTGTTACTCGGTTTCATTGGCTCCACATCGTGCATCAGCAGGCACATCGCCGACCGGGCCTGCACCTGGGGTCGCCAGGCGCATAGGCAATACTGGGGAATAACCCGGCAGCCTGGGCATCGCTCAGCACGCGAACCCCGATTGAGGAATGGCCTGACAGCACGTGCCAGACGCTCGGAGCGCAGGCGGGAGACGGCGTGGCTCATGGAATACGCCGCAAGGAGGGATAAATCGACACAGGAGAACTCGATGAAGGCTTAAGTGGCAGCAGTTTACCAGCGATACGCCTGGCTGTAGTGGCAAGGGGTCACCTATAATTGCGCGCCACTGAACGCACAGCGCAGTGGCTGGTCTATGCACCAGTAACCGAATCAGGAGAGTTTCATGCTGCGTTCCATGCTGCGTCTTGTCGCCCCATCCGTCGCCCTTGCGTTGGTCATACCCGCAGGCGCCCATGCGGCCTCGCTGCTGGAGGCCCAAATGAACAGGAAGCTGCAAAGCGTCGCGGCCGAGAGCAACAAGGACCTGCCCCGGGAAATCGATGAAAAAACCCTGGAAGTGGCCTACACCGTTGAAGGCATGCAGCTGATCGACCACCTGAGCGTGCAGCCTGATCGAGCGCAGCAAATGCGTGACAATCCGAAAGCCGTCTATTTCCAGTTGGGGCAAAGCGTATGCCTGAACCAGGGCTACCGCGAACTGATGGCCAAGGGTGCGGTGATGCGTTATGAAATCACCGAGAACAAGACCAATCGCCCAGTGGCGTCGGTCAAGTTCGTAGAATCCGATTGCCCGGCACCGGCTGCGGCCAAGAAGAAAAAGTAACCTTTGCTCGTTCCCCGCGCGCTGCTGTCCAGCGGTGCGCTCTTCCCCCAGCTTGCGTTCCCGCCCCCGCTAAACTTCATGCTGAATGACCAATAAGCGGTTGCCAGCCAAGGGTTTTTCGGCACATGATCAAGCCATCCCCTTATTGTCGCTCACAGCCGTTTCACCTGCTGTTCTGTAACATTTTCAGGGCAAAAGAGGCCTGCCTTACTGCGGCACGCCATGACACATGCAGTGTCGTGGCCACCGACGATGCGTTCGTCGACTACCCAGGCCCTGCAAGAAAAGGAGAAGTTGAATGCCTTACGAATCGAATGATCGCCTGCTTCGCCATTTTGAAGAACACGGGACTGACCTCACACAGCAGGTCGACGCGCAGCTCCAGCTGATAGCCGCCAACAGCCCAAATATCCCCCTTTATCGCGACATGATTCTCACCGTTTTGCGCATGGCTCAAGACGATCGTAACCGCTGGAACGCCAAAATCACCCTGCAGGCGATCCGTGAGCTGGATAACGCCTTCCGTGTACTGGAACAATTCAAGGACCGGCGCAAGGTGACCGTGTTCGGCTCGGCCCGCACCCCCGTCGAAAGCCCGCTGTATGCCTTGGCGCGGGAAGTCGGCGCGATGCTGGCACAGTCAGACTTGATGGTGATCACCGGCGGCGGCGGCGGCATAATGGCGGCAGCGCACGAAGGCGCTGGCCTGGAACACAGCCTCGGCTTCAATATCACCCTGCCGTTTGAACAGCACGCCAACCCCACCATCGATGGCACCGAGAACCTGTTGTCATTCCACTTCTTCTTCACCCGCAAGCTGTTCTTCGTCAAGGAAGCGGACGCGCTGGTGCTCTGTCCGGGAGGCTTCGGCACCTTGGACGAAGCGCTGGAAGTATTGACGCTGATCCAGACCGGCAAGAGCCCACTGGTACCGGTGGTGCTGCTGGATGCACCGGGGGGCGGGTTCTGGCAAGGCGCCCTGGACTTTATCCGCAGCCAGCTGGAAGCCAATCGCTACATCCTGCCCACCGACCTTAAATTGGTGCGCCTGGTGTACAGCGCCGAAGAAGCAGTGGAAGAGATCAACCGGTTCTATGCCAACTTCCACTCCACGCGCTGGCTGAAACGCGAGTTTGTGGTGCGCATGAATCATCCGCTGAGTGATCGTGCACTGGCCCATTTGCAGAGCGAGTTTGCCAGCCTGCGACTGAGTGGTGAGTTCCAGCAGCTTGCCTACACGGGCGAAGACCACGACGAGCCGAGGTTCAGCCATTTGACACGGCTGGTGTTCAACTTCAATGGACGGGATCAAGGCCGGCTGCGGGAGTTGGTGGACTACATCAACTTGCCGGAGAACTGGGCACCGGCCCAGGGTAGGACCCAACAGCGGGTGGAGCCGGAGACGGCTTGATTTTTGAGCAAAAAAAAAGGCCCACTATTTTCATAGTGGGCCTTGTTGGTGTTCTTGGTATAGCAACTGCTGGGCAGCCCTGCCGCCTTTAACCGGTGAGATGAGAACGGGTCATCTGTAGTGAGCGGGCTTGCCCCGCGCTGGGTGGCGAAGCCGCCCCAAATCCAGGCACCTCGTTTTTCCTGAAATACCGTGGCGTCCTTGTTGGGGCTGCTGCGCAGCCCAGCGCGGGTGTAGAACCGTAGACATCGTTTACATCTGAAACCGGGGACATCGTTTACACATTTGAAGCT
>NZ_JBNPJU010000019.1:0-116952 GCF_050312575.1 Pseudomonas sp. R11F
TGGTCGGGGTAGGGGGATTCGAACTCCCGACATCCTGCTCCCAAAGCAGGCGCGCTACCGGACTGCGCTATACCCCGATTTTGAAATGGCTCCGTGACCAGGACTCGAACCTGGGACCCAATGATTAACAGTCATTTGCTCTACCGACTGAGCTATCACGGAACTGCGTATTTCAAATTTACAACTTTTACTGCGATGTAACCTTCTCTTTGATCTGTCCGTATCGCTACGTTCATGTCTCTGAGGCGCGCTATTCTACAATCTTAAAAACCCCTGTCAACCCTTTAAATTGCTTTTAAGACAATGATTTGCGCTTCTTTCTGATTTCTTCTTGGGGAGAAGAAACCCTTGGGCTGACGTTGTTGCGGGGCGCACTTTACAAGCCTTTGCCTTACAGTTCAACGCCCTATCGAAAAAAAAGGCTCCGCAATGCGGAGCCTTCTCTTATTAACGTACTCGCCAAGCTTAATGGAAGACGATTTCGTCGTTCTCCACCGTGGCCTCGACGCTGGTCCCCGGCATAAAGCGGCCCGACAGGATCAACTGAGCCAGCGGGTTTTCGATCCAGCGCTGAATCGCACGCTTCAACGGCCGTGCGCCATACACCGGGTCGTAACCCACCGCGATCAGCTTGTCCAAGGCCTCGCCGCTCAGATTCAGGCCCAGCTCGCGCTCGGCCAGGCGACCCCGCAGGCGACCCAACTGGATCTCGGTGATGCCCGCGATCTGATCCCGCGCCAGAGGCTCGAAGATCACCACCTCGTCCACCCGGTTGATAAATTCCGGACGGAAGTGGCTGGTCAACGCATCCATGACCGCAGCACGCTGCGCCTCACGATCACCCACCAACTCCTGGATCTGTGCCGAGCCCAGGTTGGAGGTCATCACGACCACCGTATTGCGGAAGTCTACGGTACGTCCGTGGCTGTCCGTCAGGCGGCCGTCTTCCAGCACTTGCAGCAGGATGTTGAACACATCCGGGTGCGCCTTCTCGACCTCATCCAGCAGGATCACCGAGTAAGGCTTGCGCCGCACGGCCTCGGTCAGGTAACCGCCCTCCTCATAGCCCACGTAGCCTGGTGGGGCGCCGATCAAGCGGGCCACCGAGTGTTTCTCCATGAATTCGGACATATCGATCCGGACCATGGCTTCTTCCGTGTCAAAGAGGAACTCGGCCAACGCCTTGCACAACTCGGTCTTACCCACACCAGTCGGGCCGAGGAACATAAATGAGCCGCTCGGACGGTTCGGGTCGGACAAACCTGCCCGGGACCGCCGCACGGCGTTGGCCACCGCGACCACCGCTTCTTCCTGGCCAATGACGCGCTGATGCAACAGACTTTCCATTTTCAGCAGCTTGTCACGTTCGCCTTCCAGCATCTTCGACACGGGAATGCCGGTCCACTTGGAGACCACTTCGGCGATTTCTTCCTCGGTCACCTTGCTGCGCAACAGCTGGTTCTCGCTGTGGCCGTGCTGGTCAACCATCTGCAGGCTGCGCTCCAGGTCCGGGATCACCCCGTACTGCAATTCGGCCATGCGGTTCAGGTCACCTTTGCGACGCGCAGCTTCCAACTCCTGCCGCGATTGCTCGATCTTTTGCTGGATCTGGGCAGAACCCTGTACTTCGGCTTTTTCCGAGGTCCAGATTTCTTCAAGGTCCGAATACTCACGTTCCAGGCGGACGATTTCTTCCTGGAGTTTTTCCAGGCGTTTCTTCGCCGCGTCATCCTCTTCCTTCTTCAGGGCCTGGGACTCAACTTTCAGTTGAATCAGGCGCCGATCCAGACGGTCGAGCACTTCCGGCTTGGAGTCGATCTCCATGCGGATGCGGCTGGCGGCCTCGTCGATCAAATCGATGGCCTTGTCCGGCAACTGACGATCGGTGATGTAGCGATGGCTCAATTTGGCCGCCGCAATGATTGCACCGTCAGTGATCGCCACCTTATGGTGGACCTCATAGCGCTCTTTCAGGCCACGCAGGATCGCGATGGTGTCCTCTTCGCTCGGTTCTTCCACCAGCACTTTCTGGAAGCGACGCTCGAGGGCCGCGTCCTTTTCAATGTACTGGCGGTACTCGTTGAGCGTGGTCGCGCCAACGCAGTGCAACTCACCCCGGGCCAAAGCCGGCTTGAGCATGTTGCCGGCGTCCATCGAGCCTTCACCTTTACCGGCGCCGACCATGGTGTGCAGCTCATCGATAAACAGAATGATCTGCCCTTCCTGCTTCGACAGTTCGGTGAGCAGAGCCTTCAGACGCTCTTCGAACTCGCCTCGGAACTTGGCGCCGGCGATCAACGCGCCCATATCCAGGGACAATAGACGCTTGCCTTTCAGGCCGTCCGGCACTTCACCGTTAATGATGCGTTGGGCCAGGCCCTCGGCGATCGCGGTTTTACCCACACCGGGCTCACCGATCAGCACCGGGTTGTTCTTGGTGCGTCGCTGCAGGACCTGGATGGTGCGACGAATCTCATCGTCACGACCGATCACCGGGTCAAGCTTGCCTTCTTCGGCACGCTTGGTCAGGTCGACGGTGTATTTGTCCAGGGCCTGGCGCGACTCCTCATGGTTGGGGTCGTTCACCGCGTCGCCGCCACGCAGGTTGTTGATGGCATTTTCCAGGGCTTTCTTGCTCACGCCCTGGCCGAGCAACAACTTGCCGAGCTTGCTGTTCTCATCCATGGCCGCGAGCAGCACCAACTCGCTGGAGATGAACTGGTCACCTTTCTGCTGGGCCAGACGGTCAGCCTGGTTAAGCAGGCGCGCCAGGTCCTGCGACATATTGACGTCGCCGGTGGGATTCTGGATTTTCGGCAGTTGGTCGAGCTCTTTGCTCAACTCCTTGCGCAGGCTGTTGACGTCAAAACCGACCTGCATCAGCAAGGGTTTGATAGAACCACCTTGCTGTTCCAGGAGCGCCTGCATCAAGTGCGCAGGTTCAATGGCCGGGTGGTCAAGGCCCACCGCCAACGATTGGGAATCAGATAAAGCCAACTGCAATTTGCTGGTTAAACGATCAATACGCATTAGTCACCTTCCTTTTGAGCAGGCCGGAGCTATAAACACATCCTGAATGAAGAAACCTGCCAGATACCCAGTAGATGGGGTGAATTCTGGAAGATTCAAGCTACGAACAGTTGACGTAAGTCAGGAGAGTCTAGCGCTCAAGCCAGATAAGGGAGACAAATCGACCGGTGCGTGGGCTGCGGCGATAGGAGAAGAAGCGTGGGTCGGTCACCGTGCAGAAACCGCCACCATAGACAGCGGTAACGCCCTGTACGGCCAGGCGTAGGCGCGCCAGCTCATAGATGTCGGCCATGTACTTGCCAGGATTGCGGCTGGGTACAAAGGCCTGGGCGGTCATCGGCAGCTGCTGCATGAAGGCTTCACGCACTTCCGGACCGACTTCGAAAGCTTGCGGACCAATGGCAGGGCCGAGCCAGACCAGGACGTCGGCAGGTTCGGTATCCAGGCTTTCGAACGCCGCCTCCAACACCCCTGCCGCCAACCCGCGCCAACCGGCATGGGCAGCCGCGACACGAGTGCCGGCACGGTTGCAGAACAACGCCGGCAGGCAGTCAGCGGTCATTGAGGTGCAGGCAATGCCTGGAGTACTGGTCCAACTGCCATCAGCTTCGGCAACGCGGCCGGGATCGGCCTCGACCACGCTCACGCCGTGGACCTGGCGCAGCCAGGCCGGCTGAATCTTGAAGGTCTCGGAGAGACGACGACGGTTTTCAAGGACGGCGTCCAGGCTGTCCTCGACATGATCGCCCAGGTTGAAGCTGTCGAACGGCGCCAGGCTGACGCCGCCCGCACGGGTGGTGACGCAGGCTTTCACCTGAGCCGGCGCGGGCCAGTCAGGAATCAGCCAGTCACTCATCCGATAAACGCCTCGCGATCCTGCTTGAGCAGCGACAACAACCACACCAGGTCGTCTGGCAGAGGCGATTCCCAGCTCATGCGCTTACCGCTCGTCGGATGATCCAGTTCCAGGAAGCGTGCATGCAGCGCCTGGCGCGGGAAGTTTTTCAACGATTCAACCATGGTTGCACTGGCCGCCGGCGGAATGCGGAAGCGGCCACCGTAAGCAGGATCTCCGACCAACGGGAAGTTGATGTGCGCCATATGCACGCGAATCTGGTGAGTACGACCGGTTTCCAGCTTGACCCGCACGTGGGTGTGGGAGCGAAAACGCTCCAGTACGCGGTAATGGCTCACGGCCTGCTTGCCGCCTTCCATCACCGCCATACGCTGGCGCTGCTGGCCGTGGCGACCGATTGGGGCGTTGATCTTGCCACCCGCCACCACGACGCCGATCACGATGCACTCGTAGATCCGGCTGACGCTGCGGCTCTGCAACTGGGTGACCAACTGCGTCTGCGCCTGAATGGTCTTGGCCACCACCATCAAGCCGGTGGTGTCCTTGTCCAGACGGTGCACGATGCCGCAGCGCGGGACATTGATGATGTCCGGGACGTGATGCAACAGGGCGTTGAGCAAAGTGCCATCAGCGTGCCCGGCAGCCGGGTGAACCACCAGCCCTGCGGGTTTGTTGATGACCAGGATGTCGTCGTCTTCATAGACGATGTCCAGCTCGATGTCCTGGGCAACCCATTCTCCCTGGGCTTCCTGCTCGGCAGTCAGCTCAAGAATCGCACCGCCATGAACTATGTCTCGCGGGCGGATAACCGCTCCATCCACAGTCAGGCGGCCGTCTTTGATCCAGGCGGAAAGGCGCGAGCGCGAGTGCTCAGCGAATAATTGTGCGGCGACTTGATCGAGGCGTTGGCCACCCATTTCGGACGGCACCTCTGCGCGAAGTTCAATTTTATCGGACATGCTCAGACTAGGCGTGGCACAGCCTTTGGTTTCGGCTGCGCGCTTGTGGTTAAATACGGCGTCTTTTGCCCCGAGGCTTTCAACGGGGCGCTCATCATAACAGGACGGCCCCGCCCAAGACAGCGGCCGTCATAGGGACGCAAGCCGCCATGCAAGTGAAACACCTGCTGCTGATCGCCATCCTCGCCATGACTGCTGCTTGCTCGTCAACAAAGGACGTCGTCGACGAAAACCTGAGCGAAGTCGAGCTTTACCAGCAAGCTCAGAAAGACTTGGACAATAATAGCTACACCAGCGCCACAGCGAAGCTGAAGGCCCTGGAGTCGCGTTACCCGTTCGGGCGCTACGCCGACCAGGCCCAGCTCGAACTGATCTACGCCAACTACAAGAACTCCGAGCCGGAAGCCGCGAAGTCCGCCGCAGAGCGTTTTATCCGCTTGCACCCGCAGCACCCGAACGTGGATTACGCCTACTACATGAAGGGCCTGACCTCGTTCGACCAGGACGTCGGCCTGCTGGCGCGTTTTCTGCCGCTGGACATGACCAAGCGTGACCCGGGCGCTGCCCGCGACTCCTACAACGAGTTCGCCCAGCTGACCAGCCGCTACCCCAACAGCCGCTATGCCCCGGATGCCAAGCAACGCATGATCTACCTGCGTAACCTGCTGGCGTCCTACGAGATCCACGTAGCCCACTACTACCTGACCCGTCAGGCGTACGTGGCCGCTGCCAACCGTGGCCGCTATGTGGTGGAAAACTTCCAGGAAACCCCATCCGTGGGTGACGGTCTGGCGGTAATGACCGAGGCTTACCAGCGCCTGCACCTGGACGCCCTGGCGAGCACCAGCCTGGAAACCCTGAAGCTCAACTACCCGGATCACCCGAGCCTGAAAGACGGCCAGTTCGTGCCTCAGGTTGCCGAAGCGGATAACCGTTCGTGGCTGAGCAAGTACACCTTGGGCCTGATCGAATCCCGTCCACCGCTGCCGCCGGGCGAAACCCGCGCCAACCAGGACGTGATCAAGCAGTTCCAGGACGCGAAAGACGCCATTCCTTCCGACCTCAAGCCTCATGACGAAAACGGCGATGTGATCGAAGAGCAGGCACCACAAGCCGCTGGCAGCAAGGAAGATCGTTCGTGGTTCAGCTACATGACCTTCGGTATTTTCGACTGATCGGTCCAGGCAATCAGAGAAAGGGAGCCCTATGGGCTCCCTTTTTTGTGGGCGAGCATTATTGCGCTGTGCGCCTGCTGCGTCCTTGGCTAAACTGGCGCATTCCTTGTCGAGAAGCTGCTTACCATGGTTCGTCTACTGTTCTGGATTGCCGTCATTGCTGCCGCAGTATGGTTCTGGCGCAAATTCAAAAGCCCGGCCGCCAAACAGCAACGGTCCAGTGAGCCCGATGCCACGCCGATGGTGCGTTGCGCGCACTGTGGCGTACACCTGCCGCAGGATCGCGCACTGAGCGTACGCCAAGAGTGGTACTGCACCCAGGCGCACCTGGAACAAGGTCCGAAGCCTAGCCAGCGCTGAGACGACCAGCCGGCGCATAAGGTGCGGGCTCGATAATCGGCGCACGGCCCAGCAGCAAGTCAGTGAACAACTGACAGGACGCGGGTGCGAGCACCAGGCCATTGCGGTAATGCCCACAATTGAGCCACAGCCCGTTGAAGCCGGGCACTTCGCCAATGTACGGCACACCTTCCGGCGAGCCAGGCCGCAAGCCCGCCCAATGCCCCACCACCTCAGCGCCAGCCAAGGCAGGAATCAATTCCACTGCCGAAGCCTTGAGGCTTTCCAGCGCGGTTTCGGTCGGCGTCTTGTCGAACCCCTCATGCTCCAACGTGCTGCCAATCAATATGTGGCCGTCACGGCGTGGGATCGCATAACGTCCTTTTGCCAGGACCATGCTCGACAAAAAGTCCGAGGCGCATTTGTACAAGATCATTTGGCCTTTGACCGGCTCAACAGGCAGCGCCAGACCCAACGTGCCCAGCAGCTCCCCACTCCAGGCTCCCGCCGCAAGCACGACCTGATCGCCGAGCACCCGGCCAGCCGTCGTTTCGACGCCCACTACGGTATCGCCCTCCAGAACAAAACCGGCCACTTCACACTGCTCGTGAATCGTCACACCGGGCAATGCCTGCAACGCCGCCTTCAAGGATTTGACCAGGCGCGGGTTGCGAACATTGGCCACATCAGCCATGTAAATGGCCTGGGAATAACCGCGCCCCAGCACCGGCACGGCATCGTGCGCGGCCGACACATCCACCTTGCTCAGCGGCCGTCCCTCGCGAGCAGCCCAGGCCAAAGCCTCGGCTTCATCGTCCAGATCAAGCCAGTACAAGCCCGTGGTATGCACCTCTGGATCAACCCCGGTGGCGGCAAACAACCGCTGCGCCAGCTGTGGGTAAAAGTCCTGGGACCAATGGGCCAAAGCAGTCACTGCCGGGCTGTAGCGCCAGGGGTACAACGGTGAAACGATCCCGCCCCCGGCCCACGAAGACTCTTGCCCAAGCCCCGCACGCTCCAGCAATACTACCGACTGCCCCTGGGTGGCCAGGTTGAACGCCGTCAACAACCCGATTACTCCGCCGCCGACAATCACCACTCGCTGTTGCTCTGCCATCATTTGATCCAGCCGATATATAGGGATTGGCGCACACAGCGCACATTCATCCAGCACTCTCATCACTGCCCCCAGCACGTCTTGCGCGACATTTCCGGCTTGGCTCCCGGGTTGCTTCGCACGCCGGTACTGCTCAAGCTGAATTCACCGCATGCGTCGTCCGCCATGACTGAATAGACGGAGGGCGTGGCAAGCAGGGCAAAATCCTGGGCACTCAATACAGCGCTGATTCTATAGTGATCATTACCCGCACTGACGTCCTCTGCATCAATAAAAGTACCGTTCCGGGCGTAAAAGCGCTCCAGGTACTGGGCCTGTTCGGTCAACAGTGCGGCAATCTGACTGCGATAGACCTTTTTCACATGCCCGGTATATCCGGGATAAGCGACCGCGGCCAACACCGCAATGATTGCCATCGCAATCAGTAACTCGATCAGGGTAAATCCCTGGCTATCCGTGCTCATCCGTTTGCTCCTTTACTGAAGTTGCCGCCACAGGATTCGTTGAAACCGCGCCCGCCCTCCCTCGTCCACCTGGACATACACGCTCTCCAGGACCGTGCGCGATTGGCCCCCTAGCCCGATGGCCGTCACTCGAAACAGCCGTGCCGCGGTTTGCGCCGGCAAATGCGCCAGCCCCAAGCCCTCGCCTATGGATTGAATGCCATAGAACCCCGCGTCGAAGGCAACCCAGGTAACCGCCGAGACCGGATTCGCCCCGGCCCCCATCAACGTAAACGCCTCCTCAGGTGGCGAGCATGTGATGATCGAGTGACATTCGGGCAGCCCACCGCCACCGCGCTTTACCGCCAGCTCCCCCAACCTGAGGCCGCTTTCGGCGCTTTGAAAAGATTGGTTGCGATGCCACAAGCTGCCCGCGACTTTTTGCTGGGATATCGCACCTTGCATCGATGACAAACCAACCAGTGACAACAGCAACAGGAATACCAGGCTGATCCACAACACCATCCCTGCCTGACGCCAATGAATACCGCCACTTATCTTCATCACGGCCCTACCCCTGGCGATTTCGCAGCGCAGCCACAACGCTGTAGGTCTGGTCCCTGACACGCCCTGTCGGGTCTTGCAATGTCATGAGGATGCGCACACTGCGTATCAACGACTCGTCGGCAGGGTTGCTGTCGTAACGCACCACGCTTGTTGATGCGGGCTTGGCCGCCATGCCAAAACTGATGTCGAACGCCCGCACGTTATCCACAAGCACCGCTTTGGCCGGCGCCGCCGGGGTGCTGACTTTCAGTTGGCCGGATTCAAAGGTGTAGGTGAGCTGGCGCAGCGCAAAGCGGATCTGCCCAGGCGCCGGCGCGGGTGATGCTCCAGTATATGCCCGGGCAACCGTCTTGCAGTCGGATACCACCGTCCAATCAGGCTTGCCCCCCCCACTACCGACATCCGCAGTGACCAGGGTCAGCGACGTCGCATTCCCCGAGGTACTCCACCCCAACGGTCGCTCCAGGGCGGCGGGGGCGTCGTCGATAAATGCGCTGGCCAGGCAGCCAAACATGCCCGCCTGGCGAATATCCTGCGTCAGCTTGCCCAGTACAAATCGTGCATCGTCTTGCAGGACCATTGCCGCCAATTGACTGGCATGCGTCAGCCGCGTGCTGATGACCACCTGGCTTGCGCCCAGCACCAACAAGAGCCCAACGGCCAACGCCACCAGCATTTCCACCAGGCTGAATCCGCGCACAAGACGGCTCATTGCAACGCGCCTTGTTCATCGACCATGCGACTGGTGAGAACGAACGTCTCCCTTGCTTCCGGGCCGCCTGCGCCCCTGCCCGCCTGCCAACTGATGGTGATAGTGACCTCAGGCCCGCTGGTCGATACCGCTCCTTTGGCATCTGCGCCGGCAAAACCCAGGATATTGGCCTCGAAATCATGCAGGTCCAGATCACGCACGCTGGCGGTCGGGACATTGGCCATCGAAGGTCCAGCTCGCGACCACGAATAATCGATCCCGGGATTGGAGCGAATTCGATCAAGCATGTCGTAGGCAATGAAACTGGCCTGGCTGGTCATCCTGGCGCTCTCGGTGTACTTGAGCGCATTGAGCTGGAGGGCCGAAGCGCCCAACAAACCGACAGCCAGAATCAACACCGCCACCAACACCTCGATCAGGGTCATGCCGGTTTGGCGCCACTGGACGGCGCGAAGAAAAAACCTGTGTGTACGGATTAGCATCACCGTCGTCATCCATGTCGAGGGGCGAAAAACAGGCAAAACCTGTTGTGCGACCCAAGACTAGCGGCGGTTTTTAATCGGTGCCGCTTGCGGAACAAAGGGAAATACTTTGGACATAAAGGCCATCATCCAACCCTGGCATCCGCTGGCTATACCTGTCTCTACCCGCTGGATTACCAGCTGCGTCCACGGAGGGACGGCATATGACAGAACGAGGCTTCACCCTGATCGAGTTGCTATTGGGCCTGATGCTGAGCGGCCTGCTGGCGCATTTGGCGGTGCCCAGCTTCAAAGGATTGCTCGACGCACACCAGCAACACAGCGCAGCCGAATCACTGGCGCAGGGCCTGCGCTTCGCCCGCAGCGCAGCGCTCACACGCAATCGCGCGGTGATTGTTCATGCATTGGAGGACGATTGGAGCCTAGGCTGGCGAGTCATCGAGGATGTCAGCGGGCGCGGTCATATGGACAAAGACAACCCGATACTGTTGGAGCGACAGGACAGCGGGCGTGCAACGCTGGTCGGCAATGGGCCGGTCAAGAGCCAAGTGCGCTTCAGCGGATTGGGCGAGCCGGTATTTACGGGGGGAGGCTTCCGTGCCGGCACCGTGCACATATGCGACACGGGCCAGGCACAAAGCCTGCATCAGGTAGTGCTGGCCCCCAGCGGCCGCATCAGCCTGCGCAGTGATAAAACCGAGCAGGCGTTATGCCGGGACTGATCCGGCACCAGGGCTCAGAGCAACGAGCGAACCCGCAGTTCCTTGGGCATGGAGAACGTGATGTTCTCTTCACGGCCGGCCAACTCATCGGCGCCGGTCGCGCCCCAAGCCTGCAACTGTTGGATCACGCCCCGCACCAGCACTTCCGGAGCCGAGGCTCCCGCCGTGATACCGATACGCTCAACGCCATCGAACCAGCTGCGCTGCATGTCTTCAGCACCGTCGATCAGGTAGGCCGGTGTGGCCATGCGTTCAGCCAGCTCGCGCAGACGATTGGAGTTGGAGCTGTTCGGGCTGCCGACCACCAAAACCACGTCGCATTCGTTGGCCAATTGCTTGACCGCATCCTGACGGTTTTGCGTTGCGTAGCAGATGTCATCCTTGCGCGGACCGCCAATGGCAGGGAAACGCGCGCGCAAAGCGTCGATAACGCGGCTGGTGTCGTCCATGGACAAGGTAGTCTGGGTCACGAAAGCCAACCGATCAGGATTGTGTACCTGCAAATCGGCGACGTCCTTTTCATCTTCCACCAGGTAGATGGCACCGCCGTTGCTGGCGTCATACTGGCCCATGGTGCCTTCAACTTCCGGGTGGCCGGCATGACCGATCAGGATGCATTCACGCCCGTCGCGACTGTAGCGTGCGACTTCGATATGCACCTTGGTGACCAATGGGCAGGTGGCATCGAATACTTTCAGGCCACGGCCGGCAGCTTCGGTACGCACGGCCTGGGAAACGCCGTGGGCGCTGAAAATGACGATAACGTCGTCCGGCACCTGGTCGAGCTCTTCAACAAAGATGGCACCGCGTGCGCGCAGGTCTTCGACCACGAACTTGTTGTGGACAACTTCATGGCGCACATAAATCGGCGGCCCGAAGACTTCCAGGGCGCGATTGACGATTTCGATCGCCCGGTCCACGCCGGCGCAGAAGCCACGGGGGTTGGCGAGTTTGATTTGCATGCTGTGCCTCGTGTCTTGCAGCCACTTGGGTTCAAGCTAGACGCTAACCCACCTGACAGTAGAGATCAAAGGTGGGAGCGGGCTTGCTCGCGAAAGCAGTGGGCCAGATAACACATGTGTTACTGATAGACCGCTTTCGCGAGCAAGCCCGCTCCCACATTTTTAACCGCGTCGTTGATCAGATCGCTTTAACGTCGATGATTTCAACATCAAAGGTCAAGGTTTTACCGGCCAACGGGTGATTGAAGTCGATGGTCACTTGCGCGTCATCGAAGGTTTTCACCACACCCGGCAGCTCGGTATTCGCCGCATCGTTGAAGATCACCAACAAGCCTTCCGAAAGGTCCATGTCCTGGAACTGCGAACGCGGGATGATCTGCACGTTTTGCGGGTTGGGCTGGCCAAAGGCATTTTCCGGCAGGATCTGCAGGTTGCGCTTGTCGCCAGCCTTGAAGCCGAACAGCGCGGCTTCGAAACCCGGCAGCAGGTTGCCATCACCGACTTTGAACGTCGCGGGGGCCTTGTCGAACGTGCTGTCGACCGTGTCGCCATTTTCCAGGCGCAGTGCGAAATGCAAAGTGACTTCCGTGTTCTGGCCGATACGTTGTTCAGCCAATACCTGATCAGTCATTGACGGTCTCTCCGGTTTTCTTGCTTTTGAACATGTCCAACGCCAGCATGATCGCACCGACGGTGATGGCGCTGTCGGCAAAGTTGAACGCCGGGAAGTACCAGCGGTTCTGCCAATGCACCAGGATAAAGTCGATCACATGGCCCAAGGCAATGCGGTCGTAGAGGTTGCCCAGCGCCCCGCCCAACACAAGGGCCAGGGCGATAGCCAGCCAGGTGTCATCGCGGCCAAGACGCTTGAGCCAAACTACCAGCACCGCACTGACCACCACCGCGATCAGCGCGAACAGCCAGCGCTGCCAGCCACCGCTATCAGCCAAAAAGCTGAAAGCGGCGCCGGTGTTGTAGGCCAGGGTCCAGCTGAAGTAGTCCGGGATCACCACGATCTGCTGGAACATCTGCAGGGAGCCTTCGAAATGAGCCTTGCTGACCTGGTCGATGACCAGGACCAGCACACTCAGCACGAGCCAGCCCAGACGTCCGAAACGACTGGTGTTAGGCATAGTGGCGAACCTCACCAGCACCCGAGATGTTGTCGACGCAACGACCACAGATTTCCGGATGCTCAGGGTTCACACCGACGTCTTCACGGCAGTGCCAGCAACGGGCGCACTTGGCGAAGGCCGACTTGACCACTTTGAGCTTGAGACCTGGCACTTCGGTGGCGACTGCATCCGCCGGGGCCTGGGCGAATGGCGCCAGGCTCGCGGTGGAGGTAATCAGCACGAAACGCAGTTCGTTGCTCAGCTTGGCCAGATCGGCAGTCAGGCCTTCTTCGGCAAACAGAGTGACTTCGGCTTGCAGGTTGCCACCGACGGCCTTGGCCGCGCGCTGAACTTCCAGCTCCTTGTTCACCGCAGCCTTGACGGCCATCACGCCTTCCCAGTACTCGCGGCCCAATTCGAAATCAGCCGGCAATTCGGTCAGACCTTCGTACCAGGTGTTGAGCATCACCGATTCGTTGCGTTCGCCTGGCAGGTACTCCCACAGCTCGTCGGCGGTGAAGGCCAGGATCGGCGCGATCCAGCGCACCAGCGCCTCACTGATGTGGTACAGCGCGGTCTGCGCCGAGCGACGGGCCTTGCTGTTGGCGCCGGTGGTGTACTGGCGGTCCTTGATGATGTCGAGGTAGAAACCACCCAACTCCTGCACGCAGAAGTTGTGGATCTTCGAGTAAACGTTCCAGAAGCGATATTCGCCGTAATGCTCCTGCAACTCGCGCTGCAGCAACAGGGTACGGTCCACGGCCCAACGGTCCAGGGCGAGCATGTCCTCGGCCGGCAGGATGTCGGTGGCCGGGTTGAAACCGGTCAGGTTCGACAGCAGGAAGCGTGCGGTGTTACGGATACGGCGGTAGGCGTCGGCACTGCGCTGCAGGATCTGCTCGGACACAGCCATCTCGCCCGAATAATCGGTCGAGGCCACCCACAGACGCATGATGTCGGCACCCAGGGTGTCGTTGACCTTTTGCGGCGCAATCACGTTGCCCAGCGACTTGGACATCTTGCGGCCGTTTTCATCCACCGTGAAACCGTGGGTCAACAGCTCGCGGTACGGAGCGTGGTTATCGATGGCGCAACCGGTCAGCAAGGAAGAGTGGAACCAGCCACGGTGCTGGTCCGAACCTTCCAGGTACAGGTCGGCACGAGGCCCGGTCTCGTGGCCCATCGGGTGCGAACCACGCAGCACGTGCCAGTGGGTGGTGCCCGAGTCGAACCACACGTCGAGGGTATCGCTGATCTTGTCGTACAACGGTGCTTCGTCGCCCAACAGCTCGGCAGCGTCAAGCTTGAACCAGGCTTCGATGCCTTCCTGTTCAACGCGTTGGGCCACGGCTTCCATCAGTTCAACGGTGCGTGGGTGCAGCTCGCCGCTTTCCTTGTTGAGGAAGAACGGGATCGGCACGCCCCAGTTGCGCTGACGCGAGATGCACCAGTCCGGGCGGTTGGCGATCATCGAGTGCAGGCGCGCCTGGCCCCAGGCCGGGATGAAGCCGGTGTCTTCGATGGCCTTGAGCGAGCGCACACGCAGGGTGTCGCCGCTGGCCGGCTCTTTGTCCATGCCGATGAACCACTGCGCGGTGGCGCGGTAGATCAGCGGGGTCTTGTGGCGCCAGCAGTGCATGTAGCTGTGTTTGATGGTGTCTGACTTTATCAACGCACCGACTTCGCTCAGCTTCTCGATGATTGCGTGGTCAGCCTTGAAGATGAACTGGCCGCCAAAGAACTCCAGCGATGGCACATACACGCCGTTGCTTTGCACCGGGTTGATGATGTCATCGTTGGTCAGGCCGTATTTCTTGCAGATCACAAAGTCGTCCACGCCATAGGCGGGCGAGCAGTGGACCACGCCGGTACCCGAGCCCAGCTCGACGTAGTCAGCCAGGTAAACCGGCGACAGACGGTCATAGAACGGATGGCGGAAATTGATCAACTCCAGCGCGGAACCGGTGGTGTTGGCAATCACCGAACCCTGCAGCTCGTAACGGGCCAGGCAGGCTTCAACCATTTCCTCGGCCAGCACCAGCAGACGGTCACCAACGTCCACCAGGGCGTAGGTGAACTCCGGGTGTACGTTCAGCGCCTGGTTGGCGGGGATGGTCCACGGGGTGGTGGTCCAGATCACGATGGCCGCTGGCTTGCCCAGGCTCGCCAGGCCAAAGGCCTCGGCCAGCTTGGCGTCGTCCGCGATCGGGAAGGCTACGTCGATGGTCGAGGACTTCTTGTCTTCGTACTCAACCTCCGCCTCGGCCAGGGCCGAACCGCAGTCGAAACACCAGTTCACGGGCTTGAGCCCCTTGAACACGAAGCCACCCTTGACGATCTCGGCCAAGGCACGGATTTCACCGGCCTCGTTCTTGAAGTCCATGGTCTTGTAGGGGTTGGCCCAGTCACCCAATACACCCAGGCGGATGAATTCGGACTTCTGCCCTTCGATCTGCTCGGTGGCGTAGGCACGGCACAGTTCGCGGGTTTTATCCGCGCCCAGGTTCTTGCCGTGGGTCACTTCGACTTTGTGCTCGATCGGCAGGCCGTGGCAGTCCCAACCCGGGACATAAGGCGCGTCGAAACCCGAAAGGGTTTTCGAGCGGATGATCATGTCCTTGAGAATTTTGTTCAGCGCATGACCGATGTGAATCGTGCCGTTGGCATAAGGAGGGCCGTCGTGCAGGACGAATTTCGGACGATCCTTGCCAATTTCGCGCAACTTTCCGTACAGGCCAATACTGTCCCAGCGCTGCAGGATCTGCGGTTCGCGCTGTGGCAGGCCGGCCTTCATTGGGAAGGCGGTGTCCGGAAGGTTTAGCGTGGCTTTATAGTCGGTCATTTAAGGCTCTTCGGTTAGCGATGGGCGCTAGGTGCGGCTAGTGCACGGGCGGCGGCGACATCCGCATTGATCGCCGTTTTCAACGCCTCAAGTGAGGCGAAACGCTGCTCTTCACGCAGCTTCTGGTGGAAAACCACCGTCAAACGCCGGTCATACAGATCACCGGCAAAATCCAAAAGGTGTACTTCCAGGTGGGCCTTGCCATCACCTGCAACCGTGGGCCTGACGCCTATGTTGGCGACTCCCGGCCACGATTGGCCGTCGATGTCGACGCTCACCAGATAAACCCCGGTCAGCGGCACACGGCGGCGTTTGAGTTGCACGTTGGCGGTCGGCGTGCCCAGTTGGCGCGCCAGCTTCTGGCCGTGCAATACCCGTCCGGCAATGCGGAACGGACGACCGAGCAGACGCTCGGCCAAGGCGAAGTCGGCAGCGGCCAGTGCATTACGCACCTGGGTGCTGCTGACGCGCAGCCCGTCCAGTTCGACGGTTTGCGCGGCTTCGACGGTAAAGCCCTGGTTGACGCCGGCCTGTTGCAGGAAATCGAAATCCCCGACACGGTCGCAACCGAAACGGAAGTCGTCGCCGACCTCCAAGTGTTGCACACCCAGGCCATCCACCAGGATACGGTCGACGAATTCGGCGGCGCTAAGGCTTTGCAAACGCTGATTGAAGGCCAGGCAGAGGACTCGGTCCACGCCCTCTTCAGCCAGCAGTTGCAGTTTGTCGCGCAAGCGGGCCAGGCGGGCCGGCGCCGTTTGCGGGGTGAAAAACTCCCGCGGCTGTGGCTCGAAAATCACCACACAGCTGGGCACACCCAACTCGACCGCTCGCTCACGCAGCCGGGCCAGGATAGCCTGGTGACCACGGTGAACACCGTCAAAGTTGCCAATAGTGGCGACGCAGCCCCGATGCTGGGGGCGCAGGTTGTGGAGACCTCGAACCAGCTGCATAACGCGCTTCTTGCTCATAAAGTGGTCGATTATAACCACACCCGGCCCCGGACGACAGGCAACAGCGCAGGCCAAGTGGGTTGATTCGATAAAACACCGGTTTTATTGAGGCAAAGTCCCTAGCTCAGGGACTTGCGATTGAAATCCCGCAGCCGGAAGCCCTGCAGCAGCAACATGCCGAAGTAAACCACAACGCCCGCGACCACCAGCAGGCCCAGGCGCAGGAAGCGTTCCAGCATATGCCCTTCATCCCAGGCGGGCATGAAGTGCATCAAACCCAAGAGCACCGCCGACATCGCGCCCACCGCAACCACCAGCTTGAGCGCAAACAGGCCCCAGCCCGGTAGCGGCTGGAACATCTGCTGCTTGCGCAGTTGATAGAACAGCAGGCCGGCATTGATACAGGCGCCGGCACTGATGGCCAGGGCCAGCCCGGCGTGCGCCAGCGGGCCGATGAATGCAAGGTTGAGCAATTGCGTGACAATCAGCGTAAAGATCGCGATTTTCACCGGCGTACGGATGTTTTGCTGAGCATAGAAGCCCGGCGCCAACACTTTGATCACGATGATGCCGAGCAGACCCACCGAATAGGCAATCAATGCGCGCTGGGTCATGGAGGCGTCAAACGCGCTGAATTGGCCGTACTGGAACAACGCCACCGTCAGCGGTTCAGCCAGGATTCCCAGGGCCAGGGCACAGGGCAGCACCAGCACGAAGCACAGGCGCAGCCCCCAGTCGAGAATACGCGAGTACTCCTGGCGGTCCTTGCTGGCATAGGTGCGCGACAGGGTCGGTAGCAAAATCGTGCCCAGGGCCACACCGAGCACGCCGGACGGCAACTCCATCAGGCGATCGGCGTAGTACATCCACGACACCGAACCCGACACCAGCAACGAGGCGAAGGCAGTGTTGATGATCAGGGAAATCTGGCTGACCGATACCCCCAGGATTGCCGGCAACATGTTGCGGCTCACGCGCCAGACACCGGTGTCCTTCAGGTTCAAGCGCGGCAGAACGAGCATGCCGATCTTTTTCAGGTGCGGCAGTTGGTACAACAACTGCGCCAGGCCACCGGCCAGCACCGCCCAGCCCAGAGCCATCACGGGTGGATCGAAGTACGGCGTGAGGAGTACTGCGAAGATAATCATGCTCACGTTGAGCAAGGTCGGCACGAACGCCGGCACCGAGAACCGGTTCCAGGTATTCAGGATGGCGCCGGCCAGGGATGACAGCGAGATCAGCAATATATAAGGAAAGGTCACCCGCAGCAGATCAGTGGTCAGCGCGAATTTTTCCGGCGTATTGGCAAAACCCGGCGCCGTGGCCCAGATCACCCAGGGTGCAGCGAGCATGCCGGCAATGGTGACCAACATCAAAACCAGCGTCAGCAGGCCCGAGACGTAGGCAATGAAGGTACGGGTTGCCTCTTCGCCCTGCTGAGTCTTGTATTCCGCCAGGATCGGCACGAAGGCCTGGGAAAATGCGCCCTCGGCGAAGATCCGGCGCAGCAGGTTGGGCAGTTTGAAGGCGATAAAGAAGGCGTCCGTGGCCATGCTGGCGCCGAAAATGCGCGCCAACAGAGTGTCACGCACAAACCCCAATACCCGGGAGATCATCGTGATAGAGCTGACCGCAGCCAACGATTTGAGCAGATTCATCGAAAGAGTTTGCGCCTATAGATAAACAGCAGGCGAACAAAGCGCCCACTTATGCGATACTGCGCGCCTGCAACAGCACAGAGCCAAAGCTCGCGAGTTTACAGGTCAAGCGCCGGAAATAAATCACCCGCCTCTTCAGATCGACCACTCAGCAGTTCGCATCAGCCGCCCTTGACAACCCAACAAGTCATCGGCATGATTCGCGGCCTATTTTGTTTGCTATTTCCTAAAAAGTCTTTCGAGGAGCTCGACGGTGGCCAACACACCTTCCGCCAAAAAACGTGCAAAACAGGCTGAGAAGCGTCGCAGCCACAACGCCAGCCTGCGTTCCATGGTTCGTACCTACATCAAGAATGTAGTTAAAGCCATCGACACCAAAGACGCTGCAAAAGCTCAAGCTGCTTACGTTCTGGCTGTGCCTGTTATCGACCGTATGGCCGATAAAGGCATCATCCACAAGAACAAAGCCGCTCGTCATAAGAGCCGCCTGAATGGCCACATCAAGGCTCTGAACGTCGCTGCTGCTGCCTAAGTGGTAACAACTGCAACGCTGGTTTACCGGCGTAACAGTTAAGAAATGCCCCGTACCGAAAGGTTCGGGGCATTTTTGTTTGTGCCTGAAAATCATGGAAACCCGCCCACCATGAAATGCAGGCAAAAAAACGCCCCGAACCAGTCGGGGCGTTTTTGCTACCAGCCGATCAATGCATCAATCAGTGGTGATGACCGCCTTCACCGTGGACGTGACCGTGAGCCACTTCTTCCTGGGAGGCGTCGCGGATGGCAACGATCTTCACTTTGAAGTTCAGGCGCTGGCCAGCCAGAGGGTGGTTACCGTCGACAGTCACGTCATCGCCATCCAGATCGCGGATAGTGACGATCTGCATTTGGCCGTCCGGTGCGGAGGCGTGGAACTGCATGCCCACTTCCAGCTCGTCGACGCCTTCGAACATGCTGCGGCTCAGGGTGCTGACCAGCTCGGCGGAGTATTCGCCGTAGGCATCTTCAGGTTCAACGGCAACGGTCAGCTCATCGCCGACGCTCTTGCCTTCCAGGGCCTTCTCCAGGCCCGGGATGATGTTGCCTGCGCCTTGCAGGTAGACCAGCGGCGCGCCGCCGGCTGAGCTGTCGATGACCTCACCAGCGTCGTTGGTCAGGGTATAGTCGATGGAGACAGCCTTGTTAGCGGCGATCGTCATGGGGGCGAGACCTTTTGCATAAGAATGAAGAACGGACAAGTCTAAACAAGGATTTGCCCGAAAGCGAACAGAACCCGGACCAACGGGACCGACCAACGGTATCCCTCATCATCGGGTTCCACCTGGATGACGATCAGCATTGGGTCGCCGAGCTCTCCTGCGGCCACACCCAGCACCTGCGCCACCAGCCGCCCTGGCAGTCCCGAGGCTGGGTACTCGATACCACGCAACGCCTTGAAAAAATAGGCCAACCCTTTGCCTGCGGCTGGTGTGCGCAAGGGTCGAATAACGATAATCTTGATGCCTGATTCCCGGCAGGTGCTCAACCATAGAGCACCACCGAAGCCATGCACCTCCAGAGAATTCGCATGCAGACTTTTTTTATCGCGCCCACCGATTTTGGTGTGGGTCTGACCTCCATCAGCCTCGGGCTGGTGCGTACCCTTGAGCGAGCCGGATTGAAAGTCGGCTTCTTCAAACCGATTGCCCAGCCGCACCCTGGCGACACAGGCCCCGAGCGCTCCACCGAACTGGTGGCGCGCACCCACGGCCTGAAACCACCCCAACCCCTGGGCCTGGCCCACGTTGAGCGCATGCTTGGCGACGGCCAGCTCGATGAGCTGCTCGAGGAAATCATCACCCTGTATCAGCAAGCCGCCGTGGGCAAGGACGTGTTGATCGTCGAAGGCATGGTGCCGACCCGCAGCGCCAGCTACGCGGCGCGAGTCAACCTGCACCTGGCCAAAAGCCTCGATGCCGAGGTGATCCTCGTGTCGGCTCCGGAGAACGAGGTGCTCACCGAGCTTTCCGGCCGGGTCGAATTGCAGGCGCAACTGTTCGGCGGCCCGAAGGATCCGAAGGTGCTGGGCGTGATCCTCAACAAAGTGCGCACCGACGAAAGCATGGAAGCCTTCTCGGCGCGCCTGAAAGAACATTCGCCGTTACTGCGCAGTGGGGACTTCCGCCTGCTCGGCTGCATCCCCTACCAGCCCGAGCTCAACGCTCCGCGCACCCGCGACGTCGCCGACCTGATGGGCGCGCAGATCCTCAACGCCGGCGACTATGAAAGCCGGCGCATGACCAAAATCATCATCTGCGCGCGCACCATGCGCAACACTGTGGAACTGCTCAAGCCTGGCGTGCTGGTGGTGACGCCAGGTGATCGCGACGACATCATCCTCGCCGTCAGCCTCGCGGCGATCAACGGCGTGCCCCTGGCCGGGCTGCTGCTGACCAGCGACACCCTACCCGACCCGCGCATCATGGATTTGTGCCGTGGCGCGCTCCAGGCCGGGCTGCCGGTGCTGTCGGTAAGCACCGGTTCCTACGACACGGCGAACCTGCTCAACAGCCTCAACAAGGAAATCCCGATCGACGACCGCGAGCGCGCCGAGATCATCACCGATTTCGTCGCCAGCCACCTGGATGCACGCTGGCTGCACCAACGTTGCGGTACGCCACGGGAAATGCGCCTGTCGCCGGCGGTGTTCCGTTATCAGCTGATCCAACGCGCCCAGACCGCCAACAAGCGCATCGTGCTGCCCGAGGGCAGTGAACCGCTGACCGTGCAAGCGGCCGCCATCTGCCAGGCCCGCGGCATTGCGCGCTGTGTGCTGCTGGCCAAGCCTTCGGATGTGGAGGCCGTCGCCCGGGCCCAGGGTATCGAATTGCCCGAGGGCCTGGAGATTCTCGACCCGGACCTGATACGCCAGCGCTACGTCGAACCCATGGTTGCGCTACGCAAGAGCAAGAGCCTCAACGCGCCGATGGCCGAGCAGCAACTGGAAGACAACGTGGTGATCGCCACCATGATGCTCGCGCTGGATGAAGTGGACGGCCTGGTGTCCGGCGTCATTCATTCCACCGCCAATACCATCCGCCCGGCCCTGCAGCTGATTAAGACCGCGCCGGGCTGCACGCTGGTGTCGTCGGTATTCTTCATGCTGTTCCCCGAACAGGTGCTGGTGTACGGCGACTGCGTCATGAACCCGCACCCGAGCGCGGCCGAACTGGCCGAGATCGCGCTGCAAAGCGCCGACTCGGCCGCCGCGTTCGGCATCACCCCGCGCGTGGCGATGATCAGCTACTCCAGCGGTGATTCAGCCAGCGGCGAGGAGGTGGAAAAAGTCCGCGAAGCCACCCTGCTCGCCCACGAACAGCAAAGCTCGCTGCTGATCGATGGCCCGTTGCAGTACGACGCCGCCGCCAACGAAACCGTCGCTCGGCAACTGGCGCCCAATAGCCAGGTCGCCGGTAAAGCCACCGTCTTCGTGTTCCCGGACCTGAACACCGGCAACACCACGCACAAGGCCGTGCAGCGCAGCGCCGACTGTGTGAGCCTGGGGCCGATGCTCCAGGGCTTGCGCAAACCGGTGAACGACCTGCCACGCGGCGCTCAAGTCGACGACATCGTGTACACCATCGCACTGACTGCGATCCAAGCCGCCAACCGCCCCATGGATATTTAAATGCTGGATTTTCTACCTGCCGCCGTGCGCGGGGTCATTGCTTCGCTGCTGCTGGCGCTGAACACGATCCTGCTGTGTTCGTTCCTGTTTATCGTGGCCCTGTTCAAGGCGCTGCCGTTTGCCAAGCGCTTCAGTGAGTGGCTGATGAACCACACCCATGAAGCCTGGGTCACCAACAACAAAGGCTGGATGAACCTGGTGCAGCGTACTCGCTGGCACCTGTCCGGCCTTGAGGGCCTGGACTACCAACACTCCTACCTGGTGACCAGCAACCATCAGAGCTGGGTCGACATCATGGTGTTGCAATACGTGCTCAACCGGCGGATTCGCCCGTTGAAATTTTTCCTCAAGCAGGAGCTGATCTGGGTACCGGTGATTGGCCTGGCGTGGTGGGCGTTGGGCTTCCCGTTCATGAAGCGCTACACCAAGGCTTACCTGGAAAAGCACCCGGAGAAGAAAGGCAAAGACCTGGAAACCACCCGCAAGACCTGCGCGAAGTTTCGTGACAACCCCGTGGGCATCTTCAACTTTGCCGAAGGCACACGGTTTACCCCTGGCAAGCACGCGCAGCAGAACTCACCCTTTCGCTACCTGCTCAAGCCTAAAGCCGGTGGGATTGCGTTTGTGCTGGATGCGATGGGCGAGCAACTGAAGTCACTGGTCAACGTCACCATTCATTACCCGGCCGGGAGCCCGGGGTATTGGGACTTGCTCTGCGGAAATGTGAAGGACGTGGTGGTGCAGTTTGAAGAAGTGCAGATCCCCGCCGCGTTCATCGGCAAGAACTACGAGCAGGATGGGGAGTATCGAACCGCATTCCAGGGCTGGATCAACCAACTCTGGCAGGACAAGGATGCGCTGCTGGACAAGCTGCACACAGAGCACCCAGGCAAAAGGTAATCAAACCTGTGGCAGGGGGCTTGCTCCCGATAGCTGTGGATCAGCCACAAATGGTAATGGCTGATGTACCGCTATCGGGAGCAAGCCCCCTCCCACATTTTTAGATCGCGCCGCGCTGACGCAACAGCTCCAGCACTTGCTTGACGCTCTCTTCCAGCGACAGGGCCTGGGTGTCGATCACCAGATCGGCGTTCAACGGCACGTCATACGGGAAGGATTCGCCAGGGATATTATCCCCACCGGCAGCGTACAAACCTTGCGGATCACGCTCGGCGCACACCAGCGGCGACGCTTGCACATAGACGGTCAGCAGGCGCTCGGCGCCGATCAGCGCCTTGGCCTGTTCACGGCCTTCGGCATCCGGCGCAACGAACGCGGCCAGGGTCAGCAGGCCGGCCTCGTTGAACTGGCGCGCCACGTGGGCGGCACGCCGCCAATTTTCAGTGCGACCGGCACGGTCCTGCGGCAGCCCTTTGTTCAGGTCGTGACGCAGGTTCTGGCCATCCAGCACGAACACTGCACGCCCCATGTCGAACAGCTTGCGCTCAACCGCGTAGGCCAAGGTGCTTTTGCCGGCGCCCGACAGGCCGCTGAACAACACGGTGGCCGGCTGTTGGCCGAAGCGCAACGCACGCTCTTCGGTAGAAACATGCGCCAATTTGCCGTGCTGCGCCGCACCGCCATGACCCACCGGCGGCGCGATGATCATGCCGGCAGCCACGGTGCCATTGGTCAAACGGTCGATGACGATAAACGCACCCGTGGTGCGGTTGCTGTCGTAGCCGTCCAGGGCAATGGCGGCGTCGAGGCTGACCTTGACCCGGCCAATCTCATTGAGTTGCAGCGAACTCGCCGGGCCTTCGGCCAGGGTGTTCACGTCCACGCGGTGCACGATGCTGGTGATGGAACCCGGCACATAGCTGGTGGCGCGCTTGATGTCGTATTTCTTGCCCGGCAGCATCGGCTCTTCAGCCATCCAGACCAGCATGGCGTCGAAGGCGTCGGTCACTTGCGGCACGTTGTCGGCATGTACCAGCAGGTCGCCACGAGAGATGTCGATCTCGTCTTCCATGGTCAGGGTCACGGCCTGGCCCGGGCCTGCGTGCTCCAGCTCGCCTTCAAAGGTGACGATGGATTTGACGCGGCTGCTCTTGCCCGAAGGCAGCACCACCACTTCGTCGCCCTTGTGCACGATGCCGCTGGCCAGGGTGCCGGCAAAACCACGGAAGTTCAGGTTCGGACGGTTGACGTACTGCACCGGGAAACGCAAATCGGTGTAGTTGCGGTCGTTGGCGATCTCGACGGTTTCGAGGATCTCCATCAGCGACTGGCCGGTGTACCAGGGCGAACGCTCGCTCTTGTTCACCACGTTGTCGCCCTTGAGCGCGGACATCGGCACGAATGCCAGGGTGCTCGGCTTGAAGGCGATACCCTCGGCGAACTTCAGGTAATCGGCCTTGATCTGCTCGAATACACCTTGGTCAAAGCCATTGATGTCCATCTTGTTGACGGCCACCACGATGTGTTTGATCCCCAGCAACGAGGCGATAAAGCTGTGGCGACGGGTCTGGGTCTGCACGCCGTAGCGCGCATCGATCAGAATGATCGCCAGGTCACAGGTGGATGCACCGGTGGCCATGTTGCGGGTGTACTGCTCATGGCCGGGAGTGTCGGCGATGATGAATTTGCGCTTGGCGGTGGAGAAATAGCGGTAGGCAACATCGATGGTGATGCCCTGCTCACGCTCAGCCTGCAAGCCGTCGACCAGCAAGGCCAGGTCGATGTCGTCACCGGTGGTGCCGACCTTCTTCGAATCGCGGGTGATGGCTTCCAGGTGATCTTCGTAGATCATTTTGGAGTCGTGCAGCAGGCGCCCGATCAGGGTGCTCTTGCCGTCGTCGACGTTGCCGCAGGTCAGGAAGCGCAACATTTCCTTGCGCTCGTGCTGGCCCAGGTAGGCGAGGATGTCCTCGCTGATCAAATCAGATTGATGCGACATGACAGCCCCTTAGAAATAACCTTGACGTTTTTTGTCTTCCATCGAGCCGGCACCATCGTGGTCGATGACACGGCCCTGGCGCTCGGAAGTTCGCGTCAGGAGCATTTCCTGAATGATGTCCGTCAGCGTCTCGGCTTCGGACTCCACCGCGCCCGTCAACGGGTAGCAGCCAAGGGTACGGAAACGTACTTTCTTTTTGACGATTCGGGCCTTCTCTTCGTCGGAGAGGTGCTCAAGGATGCGGTCATCGTCGATCATGATCAACGTGCCGTTCTTCTCGATCACATCGCGTTCGGCGGCGAAATACAGCGGCACGATCGGGATGCCTTCCAGGTAGATGTACTGCCAGATGTCCAGTTCGGTCCAGTTGGACAGCGGGAACACACGGATCGACTCGCCCTTGTTGACGTTGCCGTTGTAGACGTTCCACAGCTCGGGGCGCTGGTTCTTCGGGTCCCAGCGGTGTTTGCTGTCGCGGAACGAGTACACGCGCTCTTTGGCGCGGGATTTCTCTTCATCGCGACGGGCACCGCCAAAGGCTGCGTCGAAACCATGCTTGTCCAGGGCCTGCTTGAGGCCTTCGGTCTTCATGATGTCGGTGTGCTTGGCGCTACCGTGGGTGAATGGGTTGATGCCCTGCGCCACGCCATCCGGGTTGACGTGGGTGATCAGTTCCAGGCCAAGCTCTTGGACCATTTGGTCGCGGAACTTGTACATCTCCTGGAATTTCCAGCGGGTGTCGACGTGCATCACCGGGAACGGCAGCTTGCCCGGAAAGAACGCCTTGCGCGCCAGATGCAGCATCACGGCGGAGTCTTTACCGATCGAGTAGAGCATCACCGGGTTGTCGAACTCGGCGGCGACCTCGCGGATGATGTGGATGCTTTCCGCCTCCAGCTGTTTCAGATGCGTCAGTTTGTCGACCATGGTTACTCACGGAAAAACGATCTTATGGACGGCCAGCGGGCCGTGTTCGAGCGAGGCATGCTAGCACAGCACCTTCTTCTATTCAGGGCGCCAACTAGATCGAAACGGTATATGAATATGCCCCCAGGTTTGGCATGTGGGAGGGGGCTTGCTCCCGATAGCGGCGGCTCAGCCACCCTTCTCAGACTGACACACTGCCAGCACCGGCAAGCCCCCCGTCGCATGACTCATATCGGGTTCGGGCAGTCAATGAACAAATGTTCCAAGGCGAACCGCCGCGCCAGGTAATCACCCAACGCCTGCACCCCGTAGCGCTCGGTGGCGTGATGGCCGGCGGCGATGAAGCTGATGTTGTTTTCCCGCGCACTGTGGAAGGTCTGCTCAGACGCTTCGCCACTCAGGTACAGGTCGACACCCGCAGCAATCGCCTGGTCGATGTAGCCCTGGCCACCGCCGGTACACCAGCCGACACGGCGGATCATTTCACTGCCTTCGATCAGCAGCGGCTCGCGGCCCATGGCGTCCTGCACACGGCGCGCGAAATCACGGGGCGACAAGGGCTCGACGAGGGAACCGACCAGGCCGACGACCTTGGGGTTGCTCGGGTCCAGCGGGCCTTCGACGGTGATGTCGAGTTGGCGGGCAAGCTGCACGTTGTTGCCCACATCCGGGTGCAGGTCCAGCGGCAGATGGTAGGCGAGCAAGCTGATGTCGTGTTTGAGCAGGGTTTTCAGGCGGCGCTGCTTCATGCCGGTGATGCACGGGTTCTCACCCTTCCAGAAATACCCGTGATGCACCAGCACCAAGTCAGCCTCGGCTTCGACGGCAGCATCCAACAGGGCTTGGCTTGCGGTCACGCCACTGACGATGCGCCGCACTTGCGGGCGACCCTCCACCTGCAGGCCATTTGGGCAGTAATCGGCAATTTTTGCGCTGGCAAGGTAGCGGTCCGCTTCCTCGACGAGGGTGGTAAGGGGGACGGCCATATAAAGACTCCTAAATATCCCGTTCCGAGGCGCTCGCAGCCTCGTATAATGCGCGACATTATGGGCGCTCTCCCGCCCCCTGCAACCTGTCAGGACTTACTTGATGCTCAAGGCACTGCGTTTTTTTGGATGGCCATTGTTGGCTGGCGTGCTGATCGCGATGCTGATTATTCAGCGTTATCCCCAGTGGGTGGGCTTGCCCAGCCTTGATGTCAACCTGCAGCAGGCGCCGCAAACCAGTTCAGTGGTGCAAGGCCCGGTGACTTATGCGGACGCTGTCGTCATCGCCGCGCCTGCCGTGGTCAACCTGTACACCACCAAGGTCATCAACAAGCCGGCGCATCCGTTGTTTGAAGACCCGCAGTTCCGCCGTTACTTCGGTGACAACGACCCCAAGCAGCGCCGCATGGAGTCGAGCCTGGGTTCCGGGGTGATCATGAGCCCCGAAGGCTACATCCTCACCAATAACCACGTGACCAGCGGCGCCGACCAGATTGTCGTGGCCCTGCGCGATGGCCGTGAAACCCTGGCCCGTGTGGTCGGCAGCGACCCGGAAACCGACCTCGCGGTGCTGAAGATCGATTTGAAGAGCCTACCCTCGATCACCATCGGCCGCTCGGAAGGGCTGCGCGTGGGTGATGTGGCATTGGCCATCGGCAACCCGTTCGGTGTTGGCCAGACGGTAACCATGGGCATCATCAGCGCTACCGGGCGCAACCAGTTGGGGCTCAACAGCTACGAAGACTTCATCCAGACCGACGCGGCGATCAACCCGGGCAACTCCGGCGGCGCGCTGGTGGACGCCAATGGCAACCTGACCGGCATCAACACCGCGATTTTCTCCAAGTCCGGCGGCTCCCAAGGCATCGGTTTTGCGATCCCGGTAAAACTGGCGATGGAAGTGATGAAGTCGATCATCGAGCACGGCCAGGTGATTCGCGGCTGGCTGGGGATCGAAGTCCAGCCGTTGACCAAGGAACTGGCCGAATCCTTTGGCCTGACCGGTCGCCCCGGCATTGTCGTGGCGGGGATCTTCCGCGACGGCCCGGCCCAGAAAGCCGGCCTGCAATTGGGCGACGTGATCCTGAGTATTGATGGCGAGCCGGCCGGTGATGGCCGCAAGTCGATGAACCAGGTGGCACGGATCAAACCGACCGATAAGGTGACGATCCAGGTCATGCGCAACGGTAAAGAGATCAACCTGTCGGCGGAAATTGGCCTGCGCCCGCCGCCCGCGCCGGTGAAAGAAGAGGGATAAGTCACATCGCAGGTGCCCGTTCGCGGGCACCTGTAAACGGATGTTTCAAAGCAATTCATTCTCATTAGGCATGTTATATTGTTTCAATATCGCTATTGGAACGCTCTACCATGTCGTCTCGAAAGTTTGTGCCCTTGGCCGGCCTGGCCCTGGGTTTGCTGCTGGACCCCGCCTACGCCGAAGACAATACCGTTGAACTGGATGCCATCAGCGTCACCACCGACGCCTATGAATCCGCCACAGGTCCGGTTGAAGGTTATCGCGCCACGCGCTCCGCCAGCGCGACCAAAACTGACACCGCGATTCGCGACATCCCCCAATCGATCAGCGTGATTCCTGCCACGGTGCTCAAGGACCTGGGCAGCCACAGCGTTGAACGCGCCCTGGAATATGCAGGCGGCGTGTCCAAGCAAAACAACTTCGGCGGCCTGACGCTCTACGAATACAGCGTGCGAGGCTTCACCACCTCCGAGTTCTACCAGGACGGTTTCAGCGCCAACCGCGGCTACCCGAGTACACCGGACACGGCCAATATCGAGCGCATTGAAGTGCTCAAGGGCCCTGCTGCCAGCCTGTATGGGCGTGGAGACCCGGGCGGCACCGTCAACATCGTCACCAAGAAACCTCAACCGGATGCCTTCACCACCCTGCAAACCAGCGCCGGCAGTTGGGACCGCTACCGTACCGCCATAGACGTCAATACGCCGCTGGACAGCGAAGGCAACGCACTGTCGCGGGTCAACCTGGCGGTGGAGGACAACCACAGTTTCCGCGATCACGTGGATGCAAAGCGGGTGTTTGTCGCACCGTCCTTCAGCTTTCAACTGACGCCGGACACCCACCTGCTGGTAGAAAGTGAATTCGTACGCCACAGCTCGACATTCGATCGCGGCATCGTCGCCAACACCGGCATGTCCCGCTCCACATTCCTCGGCGAACCCAATGACGGCAATATCCGCAACCACAACAATCGGATCCAGGCCGCTATCGAACACAGCCTCGACGACACTTGGCAATTGCGCCTGGCCAGCCATTACAAACAAGGCAGCCTTTGGGGCGATGCCTCGGAAAGCCGGGCACTGAACGCCGACGGCCACACCGTCAACCGCCGTTACCGTGAGCGCTCCACCGGCTGGCACGACAGCATCACCCAACTGGAACTGCGCGGCCGGTTCGATATCGGCAGTTGGCAACACGAACTGCTGATCGGCACCGAGTACGAGGACTACCGCAAGAAGGAACGTGTCACCGCGATTGCCGGCAGCCCTTACGCCATAGACGTCTTCCACCCCGTGTATGGCCAGCCCAAACCCAACGGCACGCGCTCCGGCACAGACGTCTATGAACAAGTCAAAAGCCAGGCGCTGAACCTGCAGGATCAGATCGTCTTCACCGACCGCCTGCGCGGCATGCTTGGCGCGCGCTTGGAGCATGTGGAACAAAGCACCGAGGACTTCACGCGCAACCACGCCAAGAGCCGGCAAACCCATGACGCCCTGACCCAGCGCGCCGGCCTGCTGTACCAACTCACACCGCAAGTCGGCCTGTTTGCCAACGCCTCGACATCGTTCAAACCCAATAATGGCCTGGATGCCGGTGGCAAATCCTTCAAGCCGGAAGAAGGCGTGGGCTATGAAGTGGGTATCAAGAGCGAGCTGTTCGACGACCGCCTCAGCACCACCCTTGCCGCCTTCCATATCGACAAGGAAAACGTCCTGGCCCTGGACCCGGCCACCGACACCCAGCGCGCCATGGGCAAGGCCCGCAGCCGAGGTTTTGACCTGCAAGCCAGCGGGCAAGTGAGCGACGCCGTACGAGTCATCGGCGCCTTCGCCTACATCGACGCCGAAGTCACCCAGGGTGACAAAGCCATTCCAACCGGCAGCCGCATTCTCGGCGTGGCCAAGCGCAGCGCCAGCCTGCTGGGCGTGTACGAATTCCAGGATGGCGCGCTGCGCGGTTCGGACCTGGGCGCGGCATTCACCTATGTCGGTGACCGCTCCGGGGAAGCGGGCAGCCACTTCGAATTGCCGGCCTATCACACCGTCGACCTGCTGGCCCATTACAAGGCCAGCGAGCAGGTGACCGTGGGCCTGAACCTCAACAACCTGTTCGATGAAAAATACTACGAGCGCTCCTACAGCACCTACTGGGTCACACCCGGCGAGCCGCGCAACCTGACCCTGAGCTTGACACTCAACTTGTAAAAGGACCCCATCATGCACCCACTCAAACCCCTCGCCCTGGTTGGCCTGCTGTTCGCCACTCAGGTATCGGCACACGGCCTGTGGACCGAAGAACGTCGCGGCAACATCGAAGTGATCTACGGCCATGGCGCCGAGGACAACGCTTTCAAAGCCCAGAAAATCAGCGGCGCCTGGGCCTACGACGCCAGCGGCAAAATGATCCCGGTGACTGTGCAGCGCCTTGACGATCACGCACGCCTCAAGCCGCTCAAGGCACCGGCAGTATTGGCAGTGGCGCTGGATAACGGCATGTGGTCGCAAACGGCGGATAAACAGTGGATCAACAAAGGGCGTACCCAGGTGCCTGGAGCCATTGAGTCGACGCAGACCTTCAAGTACAGCCTGGCGATCTACACACCTGGCGCCAAGCTGCCCAAGCTGGACGCGCTCAAGTTGCTGATCCTGCCGGAAGCCGACCCGCTGACTGTCGGCCCGGGTCGATCATTGCCCGTGCGAGTGCTGCTCGACGGCAAGCCGGTGGCCGGGGTCAAGTTGGTGGGCGATTATCGCAACGCACCGAACACCTTGAGCACCGAAACCGATAAGGACGGACGTGCCCAGGTGCTGGTGCGCAATGAGGGCTTGAACGTGATCGCCGCGCAGGTGGTCGTGCCGCTCAAGGACAACCCCGACGTGGCAACACGTGGGTTATTCACTTCGCTGACGTTCCTCGGCGAACCCCACCACGAGTGAGGGTGTTCAGAGGTCCAACGGCGCTCTTTCACACAGTGTGTTGAGCGCCACTGCCCAATGCGGGTCGTCATTGAGGCACGGCACCAATACCAGCTCCTCGCCCCCCGCTTCGCGGAATTGTTCCAACCCGCGATCGCCGATCTCTTCCAGCGTCTCGATGCAATCAGCGACAAACGCCGGGCACATCACCAGCAGCTTTTTAACCCCCTGCTGAGCCAGGGTCTCAAGGCGCGCCTCGGTGTAGGGTTCGATCCACTTCGCCCGGCCCAGCCGCGATTGAAAAGCCACCGACCACTTGTCTTCGGGCAGCCCCATGCGCGCGGCAAACTCCCGCGCCACACTGAAGCACTGGCCACGGTAACAAGTCGCCCGCACTTCGGGTGACGCGTTGGCACAGCAGTCCGTGGCGCCGTCAAAGGCATGGCTTGGGTTGAGCTTCTTCAAGTGCCGCTCCGGCAGGCCGTGAAAACTGAACAGCAGGTGATCGTAGTCCTGCTGCAGATGCGGCTTGGCACTGGCGACCAAGGCATCGAGGTATTCGGGCTGGTCGTAGAAGGGTTGCAGGATGGCAAGGCGCACGTCGAGCTTTTTGTCCCGCATCACGCGCCGCGCCTCTTCCACCACGGTGGTTACGGTGCTGTCGGCAAACTGCGGATACAGCGGCGCCAGGGTGATATTGCGGATACCTTGGCTGGCCAGCCGGGTCAACACGCTTTCAATCGAGGGCTCGCCATACCGCATGGCCAGCTCGACCGGGCCTTGGGTCCATTGCGCAGTCATCTGCTGCTGCAGGCGACGGCTGAGCACCACCAGCGGGGAGCCTTCTTCCCACCAGATCGAGGCATAAGCGTGGGCCGATTGCTCGGGCCGCTTGATCAGGATCAGCGATACCAGCAAACGCCGCACCGGCCACGGCAGGTCGATCACGTAGGGGTCCATCAGGAACTGATTGAGGTAGCTGCGCACATCGGCCACCGAAGTGGACGCCGGTGAGCCCAGGTTGACCAGTAACAACGCGTGATCCGTCATGCAACATCCTATCTCTAGAGGCGGCTGGACACATCTTCCAGGGCCGCGTGCAAATCAGTGAACTGAAAAGTGAAGCCGGCGGCCAGCAGCCGTTCGGGGACGGCCTTCTGCCCGCCCAGCAACAACCCGGACAACTCGCCCAGACCAACCTTCAACGCCAAGGCCGGCATCGGCATGAATGCGGGGCGGTGCAACACCTGGCCCAGCGTCTTGGCAAACTCGCGGTTACGCACCGGGTGAGGGGCGCAGGCATTATAAGGACCACTGGCGTCAGGCTTGTGCAGAAGAAAATCAATCAGGGCGATTTGATCTTTGATATGGACCCACGGCATCCATTGCCGACCATCGCCGATCGGCCCGCCCAACGCCAGCTTGAACGGCAGTAGCAACCGCGACAAAAAGCCGCCCTCGGCTGCCAGCACCAGGCCGGTGCGCACCAGCACCACGCGCAGTCCCAATGCTTCGGCGCGCAATGCCGTTTCTTCCCAGGCGATACACAGCTGGCTGGGAAAATCATCCTGCACCGGACCGCTCGCCTCGCTCAGTTCGCGCTCGCCGCCATCGCCATACCAGCCCACCGCAGAACCGGAAATCAACACGGCCGGTTTCTGCTCGAGACTTTCCATCCATGCCACCAGGGTTTCGGTGAGGCTGATACGGCTGCTCCACAGCAGCGTCTTGCGCTTCTTCGTCCACGGGCGATCGGCAATCGGCGCGCCGGCCAGGTTAACGACAGCGTCCACCGCGCCGATAACCTCTTGCAGGCTGCCGACACCCAGCACTTGCTCGCCACAGAGTCGGGCGACCTGCTCCGGGTCACGACTCCACACGGTCAGGCGATGGCCTTGAGCGAGCCAATAGCGGCAGAGTTGGCGACCGATCAAACCAGTACCGCCGGTCAGCAAAATATGCATAAGACGCTCCTCATGTAACGTTTGCCGCCCGCCACTGGTCTATTTTATAAGCAGGGTTCATTTGTTATCGGGCGTAGCCGTGGCCTAGAACCGCAGGGTTCCAAGCCTCTGCTTTAACCATAGGTCACGTTGTAAGAACAGTTACGCCAAAACTTATACCAAAAAACAATATTGTACAGCTATTAGTGTCGGCGTAGGCTGTACCCAACGGTAAACGAGGCCTTCCATGACTGTTCCCATCGCGATCATCGGCACCGGCATCGCCGGTCTCTCCGCCGCCCGAGCGTTACAAGACGCGGGGCACACCGTACAACTCTTCGATAAAAGCCGCGGCAGTGGCGGGCGCATGTCCAGCAAGCGCAGCGATGCCGGCTCACTGGATATGGGCGCGCAATACTTCACCGCCCGCGACCGACGTTTCGTCAACGAAGTACAGCGCTGGCAGAGCAATGGCTGGGCCGAACAGTGGAAACCGCAGCTGTACAACTTCAAGTCCGGCCAGCTCAGCCCCTCCCCCGATGAACAGAGCCGCTGGGTGGGTACGCCGCGCATGAGCGCCATCACCCGCGCCTTGCTCGACGACCTGCCGGTCGAGTTTGGTTGCCGCATCACCGAAGTGTTTCAAGGCGAACACCATTGGAACCTGCTGGACGCCGACGGCGGCCATCACGGCCCGTTCAGCCACGTGGTGATCGCTACGCCGGCCCCTCAAGCAACGGCTCTACTGGCCGCCGCGCCCAAGCTGGCGAGTGCCGCCGCCGGGGTAAAAATGGACCCGACCTGGGCCATCGCCCTCGCGTTCGACCAGCCTCTGGATACCCCCATGGAAGGCTGCTTCGTCCAAGACAGCCCTCTCGACTGGCTGGCACGCAATCGCAGCAAACCAGGGCGCGACAGCGCGCTCGACACCTGGGTGCTGCACGCCACCAGCACCTGGAGCAAAGCTCATCTGGACCTCTCCAAGGAGGCCGTGATCGAGCACTTGCACGGCGCCTTCGCTGAACTGCTGCACTGTGCCATGCCCGCGCCGTCGTTCAGCGTGGCGCACCGCTGGTTGTACGCCCGGCCGTCCAGCAGCCATGAGTTCGGCGTACTGGCCGACGCTGACCTGGGCCTGTACGTATGCGGCGACTGGTGCCTGTCGGGTCGAGTGGAAGGGGCTTGGCTCAGTGGCCAGGAAGCAGCGCGACGGCTGATCGAACATATGGCGTAGGTCACGCTTAAAAAATTGTACAAAACATTTGATTTGTACAATATTAAACCTATGATGAATGTAGTTGTACGAGCCTCCAAGGCTTGTACAGGAATTTCACAGAGGTTTGGTCATGTCCCGCACTGCAAAACCGAAGATCGCCATCAGTGCCTGCCTGCTCGGCGAGAACGTGCGCTTCAATGGCGGACACAAACAATCCCTGTTGTGCAGCCAGACCCTCGCCGACTATTTCGACTTTGTGCCGCTCTGCCCCGAAGTGGCGATCGGCATGGGCATCCCCCGCGAACCGATCCGCCTGGTAGGCGACCCGGCACAGCCGCAAGCCGTCGGTACCGTGCGCCGCGAACTGAATGTCACCCAGCCGCTGGATGATTATGGCCAGCAAATGGCTGAGCAACATACCGACCTGTGCGGCTACATCTTTATGCAGAAATCGCCGTCGTGCGGCCTGGAGCGGGTCAAGGTCTACCGCGACAACGGCACGCCCGTCGATGGCGGCGGCCGGGGCATTTATGCCCAGGCGTTTTGCGCACGTCACCCCAACCTGCCGGTGGAGGAAGACGGCCGCCTGAATGACCCGGTGCTGCGGGAAAACTTCCTGACCCGCGTCTTCGTCTATGCCAGTTGGCAACAGCTATTGGCTGAGGGCCTCACCCGCCATCGCCTGCTGGCTTTCCATTCGCGCTACAAATACTTGCTGATGGCCCATAGCCCGGCGCATTACAAAAGCCTCGGCCACCTCCTTGGCAGCATGACCAAGGACATCGACTTGGAAGACCTGGCTGCCGGGTATTTCAGCGAGTTGATGACCGGCCTGAAAAAATGCGCCACCCGTGGCACCCACACCAACGTGCTGCAACACATCAGCGGCTACCTCAAACAGGCCATCAGCGCCGAGGATAAGCAAGAAATGCAAACGGTCATCCGCCAATACCGCCATGGCATCGTACCGCTGGTGGTGCCGCTGACCTTGCTCAAGCATCACTTTCGCCAACACCCGGACCGCTATATCGCGCAGCAGGCGTACCTGCAACCGCACCCGGAAAACCTCAGCCTGCGAAACGCGATCTGACTCATATGAAAGCTGCCCTGCTAGACGAACCCGGCGAGGACATCGCGCAAGCCCTGCAAAATGGCTGGCTGCCGATCCGTGAAGTGGCGCGCCAGACCGGTGTCAACCCGGTCACCCTGCGCGCCTGGGAACGCCGTTATGGCCTGATCGTGCCGCAGCGTACGCCCAAGGGCCACCGGCTGTTCAGCGCCGAGCATGTCCAACGTATCCACACCATTCTGACCTGGCTCAATCGCGGCGTGCCGGTCAGCCAGGTGAAGTCCCTGATCGACTCCGCCCAATCCCCGCCTGACGCCGTCGAAAACGAATGGCACGCCCTGCGCCAGACACTGGTGCAGGCCATCAGCGAGCTGGCCGAGCGCCGGGTCGACGATGCGTTCAACCAGGCCATGGCGTTGTACCCGCCACGGACCTTGTGCGAGCAATTAATGCTGCCGCTGCTCAATGAACTGGAGCAAAAGTGGCAGGGCCAACTCGGCGCACAAATGGAGCGGGTGTTTTTCCTGTCATGGCTGCGCAGCAAGTTCGGCGCGCGCATCTATCACAACAATCGCCAACTGCATGGCGCCCCGTTGCTGCTGATCAACCATTCCGACTTGCCCGTTGAGCCGCACTTGTGGCTGTGCGCCTGGCTGGCCAGCAGCGCCGACTGCCCGGTGGAAGTCTTCGACTGGCCACTGCCGGCCGGCGAACTGGCGCTGGCCGTGGCTCACCTGAAACCCCGCGCCGTGGTGCTGTATTCGAGCAAATCGCTTCAGTTGGCGGCGCTGCCCAAACACTTCAGCGGCGTTGCTTGCCCTCTATTGATTGCCGGCCCCACGGTATGCATCCACCAGGCCGAACTGGTCGCGTTGAGCCGTGATACCCCGCAATTGTTCGTGGCCGAAGACCCGTTGTCGGCTCATCAGCTATTGATCCAGCGTGGAATTGTCTAAATGCATTTGATCTGGCTGCGCACCGACCTGCGCCTACACGACAACACCGCCCTGGCTGCCGCATGCCGGCGAGGCCCGACCGCGGCCATCTACGTGATCACGCCCGAACAATGGCTGGCGCACGATGATGCACCGTGCAAAGTCGACTTCTGGTTGCGCAACCTGCAGCACTTGAGCCAGGCGCTGGGCACGCTGAATATTCCTTTGCTGATTCGCACAGCTGCGACCTGGGAAGAGGTACCGGGCGTGCTGAACGCACTGTGTCGGGAGCTGTCGGTCGCGTCGGTGCATGTCAACGAGGAATACGGCATCCACGAAAGCCGCCGCGATGCCGCAGTGGCCAAGGCCGTGGAAGCCGACGGCGTGACGTTCCACAGCTACCTCGACCAACTGTTTTTCCAGCCAGGCAGTGTACTGACCAAGACCGGCACCTACTTTCAGGTATTCAGCCAGTTCCGCAAAGTCTGCTATACCCGCCTGCACAGCGCCTTGCCGCCGATCGCGCCCACACCAGAAGCCCAGGCGCCACTCAAGCTCGACAGTGATGCAGTGCCGACCACCGTTGAAGGCTTCGAAACGCCCAGTGAAAGCTTGCGTGCCCTGTGGCCTGCGGGTGAGGACGAGGCCCGCCGCCGTCTCGATGCTTTCGCCGATCAACAGATCAGCTACTACAAGGACGAACGCGACTACCCGGCCAAACCCGGCACCAGCCAGCTATCGGCGTACCTTGCCGCCGGCGTGGTGTCGCCGCGCCAATGCCTGCATGCCGCGCTGCAAACCAACCAGGGTGAATTCGAAAGCGGCGACATCGGCGCTATCACCTGGATCAACGAGCTGCTCTGGCGCGAGTTCTACAAACATATCCTCGTCGGCTACCCGCGCGTGTCGCGCCATCGCGCCTTCCGCCCCGAAACCGAAGCCGTGGCCTGGCGCCACGCGCCCAAGGAGCTGGCCGCCTGGCAGCAAGCACGCACCGGCCTGCCGATCATCGACGCCGCCATGCGCCAATTGCTGGAAACCGGCTGGATGCACAACCGCCTGCGCATGGTCGTGGCGATGTTCCTGACCAAGAATCTGCTGATCGACTGGCGTGAGGGCGAGCGCTTTTTCATGCGTCACCTGATCGACGGCGACCTGGCCGCCAATAACGGTGGCTGGCAGTGGAGCGCCTCCACCGGTACCGACTCGGCGCCGTACTTCCGGATTTTCAGCCCATTGAGCCAATCGGAAAAATTCGACGGCGAGGGTGTGTTCATCAAGCGCTGGCTGCCGGAACTGGCCGCGCTGAATAAAAAACAAGTGCACAACCCGGAGTCCGTCGGCGGCCTGTTCGGCGTGGCCGATTACCCGCGCCCGATGGTCGACCTGAAACACTCCCGCGAGCGCGCACTGGCCGCGTTCCGCAGCCTGCCGCAACGCCAGGAGGCCGCTGAACATGAGTGATTTCCTGCAACGGTTCGCCGAGGCCTTCGCCGCGTTGGACAAGCACAACCTGCACCGGCTCGACAGCCTGTACAGCCCGGACATTGTGTTCGCCGACCCGCTGCACGAAGTCCACGGGCTCCCCGCAATGCACCGTTACTTCACCCAGCTGTACAGCCATGTCAACCAGTTGCGCTTTGACTTCCAGGGGTTTGACCAAGTGGCGGAAGGCGAAGGCTACCTGCGCTGGAACATGAGCTTTCGCCACCCACGCCTGAACCACGGTGAGGAAGTGAAGGTACAAGGCTGCTCACACCTGATGTGGCACGAAAAGGTCTACCGCCATCGCGACTATTTTGATGCAGGCGCACTGCTCTATGAACACTTGCCGCTATTCGGCCGATTGATCCGTTGGCTGAAGAGGAGATTGGGATGAGCCCTACACCGCCCCGCCGTTATTGGCTGACCGGCGCCAGCAGTGGCATCGGTGCCGCGCTCGCCGTGGAATTGCTCAACAGCGGTGCCCACGTGGCACTGAGCGCGCGCACCAAAGGCCCGCTGGAAGCACTCGCCCAACGTTATTCGGGGCAGGTGCTGGTAGTGGCCGGCGACCTGACCAACAGTCAGACCGTACGCGAGATCGGCGAGCGGATCGAGGCGGCCTGGGGTTCGCTGGACACGGTGATCCTCAACGCCGGCACCTGTGAATATGTCGATGCCAAACAGTTCGACTCATCGATCATCGAGTACGTGATACGCACCAACCTGCTGGCCAGCAGTTACTGCATCGAGGCCGCCTTGCCGCTCTTGCGCAAAGGCCAGAGTCCGCATCTGGTGGGGGTAGCCAGCGCGGTGACGTACCTGCCGATGCCCCGTGCCGAGGCCTATGGTGCGTCCAAGGCCGGGCTGCGCTACCTGTTCGAAGCGCTGCGCATCAGCCTGTCGCCGGAGAATATCGACGTGACGGTGATCAGCCCGGGCTTTGTCGACACGCCACTGACCGAACGCAATGATTTCCCGATGCCCTTGAGTTGGTCCGCCGACAAAGCGGCGAAGCATATCTTCGGCCGGCTTGCCAAACGGCCTTTGGAAATCGCCTTTCCCGCGCTGTTCATCGCCACGCTGTGGCCGTTGTCGAAACTGCCCAACCGCGCGCAACTGATCATCGGCAAGCGCATGCTGCGCAGCCCGCCACCGCAGAAGGACGACCTGTGAAGATCGCCATTATCGGCAGCGGCATCGCCGGGCTGACCAGCGCCTACCTGCTCAACCGTCGCCACGACATTACCCTGTTCGAGGCCGGCGACCGTATTGGCGGACATACCCACACCGCCAACGTGACGGTCGAGGGCAAGCATTATGCGGTGGACACCGGTTTCATCGTGTTCAACAACTGGACCTACCCCCACTTCATTCGCCTGCTGGAGCAGCTTGGGGTGAAATTCAAACCCACTGAGATGAGCTTCTCGGTGTGCGATCAGAACACCGGTTTCGAGTACAACGGCAATAACCTCAACAGTCTTTTCGCCCAGCGCCGCAACATCCTGTCGCCAGGATTCTGGGGCATGCTGCGCGACATCCTGCGCTTCAACCATCAGGCGCCGCTGGACTTGCAACAGCAGCGCATCAGCGCCGAGATGACCCTGGGGGCTTATCTGGAAGCGGGCGGTTATGGCCAAAGGTTTATCCGGCACTACATTGTGCCGATGGGCGCGGCGATCTGGTCGATGTCCCTGGCGGATATGCTCAGGTTTCCCTTGCAGTTCTTTGTGCGTTTCTTCAAGAACCACGGTTTGCTGTCGGTAAACAAACGGCCGCAGTGGTGCGTGATCGAAGGTGGCTCCAGCCGTTACATAGAACCGTTGACCCAAGGCTTTCGCGAACGGATCCGCCTCAATTGCCCTGTGCATAAGGTCGAGCGCACGCCTGAGGGCGTGGTTATCCACAGCCCTGCCGGCAGCGAGGCCTTTGACCGGGTAGTGTTGGCCTGCCACAGCGATCAAGCCCTGGCGTTGCTCGCCGACCCGAGCCAGGCCGAACAGGAGATCCTTGGCGCCCTGCCCTACGCCAACAACGATGTGGTGCTGCACACCGATACGCGCCTGTTGCCTGAGCGCAAGCTGGCCTGGGCCAGTTGGAACTACCGGCTGGCCGGCGATGCGCAGACGCAGGCGGCCGTGACCTATGACATGAACATCCTGCAAGGCATCGACAGCGAGACGACCTTCTGCGTCAGCCTCAACCAGACGCCGATGATCAACCCACTGAAGATCCTCGGGCGCTACACCTATGCCCATCCGCAATACAGCCTCGCGGCAGTGGCCGCACAAGCGCGCTGGGAAGAATTGCACGGCGCACGCCACACCTTTTATTGCGGCGCCTACTGGGCCAACGGTTTTCACGAAGACGGCGTGGTCAGCGCCCTGCGCGTGGCGCAAGCCTTTGGAGAAAGCCTGTGAACAGCGCCTTGTACAGCGGCTGGATCGCCCATCGCCGGTTTACGCCCAGAGGCCATGCTTTTCGCTACCGCATCGGCCTGCTGTACCTGGATTTGAACGAAGAACACCAAGTACTCGGGCTGTCCCCCTTGGCCGGCGCCGGCCGGCTGGCCCCCTTCGGTTTTCGTCAGCAGGATTACCTGCGTGAGTTCACTCGCCATGGCATGAGTTTGAGCGACGCCGTGCGCCAGCAAGTCGGCCAGGCGCTGGGGCGCACACCCCAAGGCGCTATCTGCCTGCTGACCCAGGCCCGCAGTTGGGGCCTGGCGTTCAACCCGGTGAGCTTCTTCTATTGCTACGAGGCCGATGGATCACTGGCCGCCATCCTGTGTGAAGTGACCAACACCCCGTGGCGCGAACGCTACCACTACGTACTGCCGGCCCAGGCCCTCGATGCCGGTGAGCACCAGCACTTCGCCGTAGCCAAGGCGTTTCATGTGTCGCCGTTTTTGCCCCGCGACCTGGAATATCGCATGAGTTTCAGCCCTCCCGGCGCCAGGCTGGGCGTGCATATGGCTGATTGGCAGGGCGCGAAAAAAGTCTTCGACGCCACCTTGAGCCTGCAACGGCAAGCACTGGATCGCGCCAGCCTGCATCGCTACCTGTGGCGCTTTCCCTGGATGACCGCCAAGACTTGCCTGGCGATTTACTGGCAGGCGCTGCGGCTGCTGCTCAAACGCACACCGATTTTTTCCCATCAGGCCGCCGATGGCGCCTCTCGCACTGCAGTCGGGTATACCAAGGATCACCGCCATGAAATCCCCTAGCTTATCGGTCAAGCCCCACCGCATGAACGTCAACGGCATGACCGGCGCCCTGCTGCGCAAAGGCGTGCTGCGTCAACTCAGCCAACTGCGCCACGGTCAACTGGTGGTGATCGAGGACGGCGAACGGCAGGTATTCGGCGCACGGGAAGCGCATTTGCTTGGGGAAATCCACATCCTCGATTCGGCGGTGTGGGGCCTGGTGGCGGCCAACGGCTCTATCGGTGCCGGTGAGGCGTTCATTCATGGTTACTGGAGCAGCCCGGACCTGACCGCCGTGGTGCGAGTGATGGTCAGCAACCTGGAGGTGCTCGACGCCATGGAGGGCGGCCTGGCGCGCCTGGCCCGCCCGTTCACCCAGGCGTTGCACTGGCTCAACCGCAATACCCGCAAAGGCTCGCAGAAGAATATCGCGGCCCATTACGACCTGGGCAATGACCTGTTCGAAGCATTCCTCGACCCGACCATGATGTATTCGGCAGCCCAATTCCTCACGCCCGATGACACCCTGGAACAGGCGCAACTGAACAAGCTTGCACGCATCTGCCAGAAACTGGCACTCAAGCCCACCGACCACTTGCTGGAAATCGGCACTGGCTGGGGCAGCATGGCGCTGTACGCGGCGCAGCACTACGGTTGCAAGGTCACCACCACGACGCTGTCCAAAGAGCAGTTCGCCTACACCGAGAAACGCATCGAGGCGCTGGGATTGCAGGGCCAGGTCACCCTGTTGCTGCAGGATTACCGCGACCTGAGCGGCCAGTACGACAAGCTGGTGTCCATCGAAATGATTGAAGCGGTCGGCCATCGTTTCCTGCCCACCTACTTCAAGCAATGCGCCCACCTGCTCAAGCCGCAGGGCCTGATGTTGCTGCAAGCCATCACCATCCGCGAGCAGCGTTTCGAACAGGCCAAGCGCAGCGTCGACTTTATCCAACGCTACATTTTCCCCGGTGGCGCCCTGCCGTGCGTGCAAAACATGCTGCAGATCGTCTGCCGCGACACCGACATGAACCTGCTGCACATGGAAGACTTCGGCCTGCATTACGCACGCACCCTGCGCCTGTGGCATGAGAACCTGCGCCGCGCTCACGCGCGGCTCTCCGAGCTGGGCTACGATGAGTACTTCCTGCGCTTGTGGGAGTTCTACTTGTGCTACTGCGAAGGAGGCTTCATGGAACGAACCATTGGCACCGCGCAGTTACTGCTGGCCAAACCCGCGGCGATCACTCCGCCCTTGCTCGGGCGCTTCAGTGCTTAAACCCTTGGCAAACGCCGTGCTATTCCAGTGCGGCTGGTTTGCCTGTGTGCTCGGCGGTGACAGTCGCTGGTTACTGGTGGGCGGCGCAGTGCTGGCCATCCACTTGTTATGGACCAGTTCATGGTCCCAGGAAGGCCAGGTGATTCTTGCCGTGGCCTTGCTGGGCATCGTGATCGATACCTTCCTGCGTACATTTGGGGTGTTTCATTTCAGCTTTCCAGGGCCGCTGATTCCCTTTTGGCTGATGCTGCTGTGGGCGTTGCTGGCAACCACCCTGCGGCATTGCCTGGCCTGGAGCGCTCAGCCGTGGTGGCGGGCGAGCCTGTTGGGGGCGATCGGCGGGCCGTTGTCTTATTACGCCGGCAGCCAATTGGCGGGCGTGCGTTTCGGTTACGGCACGACACTCACCCTCATCGGCCTGGCGCTGCTGTGGGCGGCGCTGTTCCCACTGCTGCACTGGATCGCACGGCAGCTGGAGCAGTGACGTCTGTCAGAGCATTCATACGCACATCATGCGCTTGCCTTACACTGCGCACCTATGACCCACATCCCCCATACCCAGATCACCGAACCCGCCGTCACCTGTTCGACATGCGCAGCCTGCTGTTGCCAGCTGGAAGTCATGCTGATCACCGATACCGGTGTGCCGGAGCGCTATATCGATACCGATGAATGGGGCGGCGAAGTCATGCTGCGCCTTGACGACGGCTGGTGTGCGGCGCTGGATCGGGACACGATGATGTGCACCATTTACGACAGGCGACCGCTGATTTGCCGGGAGTTCGAGATGGGAGCGCCGGAATGCCTGACCGAGCGTGAAGGGATTGCGACCGCGTATCGCTGATGTTGAGATGAGCGCAGAGCAGAATGCGGGAAGGGCTTGCGGTCGATTGCGTGGTGTCAGTTGCAGATGCATTGACTGAACCCGCGCTATCGGGGGCAAGCCCTGATGCCAGTCAGTTAAGGCTTAACGCGGTCATTGTGGGAGGGGGCTTGCTCCCGATGGACTGCGTAGCAGGCCCATTTTTGAGGCCGCTGCGCGGCCTATCGGGAGCAAGCCCCCTCCCACAGGTTATCCATCGTCCGCTCTATCGCTTAACTGACAGGCATTAGGGCAAGCCCCCTCCCACAGGGGTGTGGCAGTGCTCTGAAGAATTACAACGGCAGGGTGTAGTGCAGCGAGTAGCTTTCCACCCCGTCGTTGTTGCTGCTGATGCCCGCGTTGGAATAGTGCGTGGCACGGATACCCACTTCATGCCCACCCGCAAAGCGCAGGCCAAAGCCCAACCGGTCTTCGAACTGGAAGGACTGGCCGATGTTATTGTCCTCGACCCGCGTGCGCGAGAACAGCGCTACACCGACCCCAGCCTCGATGTAGGGTTTGACCGACTCTCCGGCAAACTCATACACAAACACCGGTGAGAACGACACGCTGCTTACACTGGCGCGCTTGTCACCGTCCCAATAGGTATAGGCGCCGCTCCAATAGCCGGTCAGTCGGCCGGTATCGCTCTGCCACCAGCTTTTATCCCAGTCGGAAGTCAGACCCAGGCGATAGGTCATCGTCGAATCACTCGTGCCCCCCACCCCGAATTCCAGGCCGGCGGCCTGGGCCGAAACAGAGTGTCCCACCACAGCGGCCACAATCGTAGCCAAAGCGAACAAACGCTTCATAAGAAACAGTCCTTTAAGAACGGAGTTAGAGTGATATGTAAGGGCTAACTCGGTATAGAAGCCTGCGTAGTGTCAGAAGTTCAGCTTCTAACCGAGGTTTTTTCACGAATTTTTCACGAGCCAAAACTACTCACAACGCCAGGATATTTCCATAGTGTCGGTAAGATATTTCTTAAATGATCGACATCACCACTGGTCCAGAACTGCGCATGTTCAGGCTTATCGGTGCCTATCAGGTCGCGCTCGCCCAATAACCGCTTGAGCTGACGTGCCACGGCGGCGCCGGTGTCGATCAGAATGATGCTCGGCGGGAGCATCTGCTCCAGCAACGGCTTGAGGAATGGGTAGTGGGTGCAGCCCAGAATAATGGTGTCGCAGCCGGCGTTGAGCAGCGGTTCGACATAACCCTGCAACATAGTGCGCAGCGCAGGGCTGACGAGGTCGCCGGTTTCAATCAACTCCACCAGCCCCGGACAAGGCTGGGTAATCACCCGCACGTCGGTAGCGAAGCGGTCGAGCAAGGCGGCGAACTTGGCACTTTGCAAGGTACCGGTAGTGGCAAGCACACCGACGACGCCGCTGCGCGTAGCGGCAGCCGCAGGCTTGACCGCGGGCTCCATTCCCACCAGAGGCCAGTCGGGGTAGTCCTGGCGCAAGTCCGCAACGGCGGCGACAGTCGCGGTGTTGCAGGCGATCACAAACGCCTTGGCGCCGCGCTTGCGGAAAAACTCGGCGACTGTGCGGGAGCGCTCGAGAATGAACGCCGGGCTTTTCTCGCCGTAGGGGATATGCCCACAGTCCGCGACATACAGCAGCGACTCATGGGGCAACAACCGTTGAATTTCATCCAGCACCGTCAAGCCGCCGACGCCGGAGTCGAACACACCGATAGGCGCGCCCTTATCCACGCCGAGTCCCGCACACGCTGCAGCCCGGGTCGCGCTTGACCCGCAGTTCGCGAAACCGTGTGGTCAAGGCATCGACCAGCAACAAGCGGCCCACCAACGGCTCACCAAAACCGGCGAGCAGCTTCAACGCCTCCAGCGCTTGCAGGCTACCGACCAGCCCCACCAGAGGCCCGACGACGCCGGCCTCGCTGCAAGTCAGTTCGGTATCGCTGCCGTGCCCATATAAACAGTGGTAGCACGGGCTGTCGGCGCGACGCGGATCGAACACCGACAATTGCCCCTCAAGCCGAATCGCCGCGCCGCTGATCAATGGCTTGGCAGCGGAGACGCAGGCTGCGTTAACGGCCTCACGGGTGGAGAAGTTGTCGCTGCAATCGAGCACCACATCCACATTCGCCACCGCCGCCGCCAGGGAATCGGCATCCAGCGCCACACGGTGGGCAAGCAAGGTGATATCAGGGTTGATGGCCGTCAGGCGGCGCATGGCTGAATCGACCTTGGTCTGCCCAACGCTGTCGGTGTCGTGGATGATCTGGCGTTGCAGATTGGTCAGGTCGACCGTGTCGAAATCCGCCAGGTGCAATTGGCCCACACCCGCAGCCGCCAGGTACAACGCGACCGGCGCGCCCAGCCCGCCGAGGCCGATGATCAGTGCCCGGCCGTTTTTCAGGCGCAACTGACCTTCGATGTCGACATGCTGCAACAGAATCTGTCGGCTGTAGCGCAACAGCTCCTGGTCGGTCAGCATGGCCGGCGCCCCAGGGTGATGCGTTCGTGCTCGCCAAGGTCGATGCGGCTGTGCACCTGTTCGAACCCCTGGCTCAGCAACAGGTCACGCACGGCGGCCGCCTGATCGTAACCATGCTCAAGCAACAGCCAACCACCGGCATTCAGGTGAGCAGGCGCCGCTTGGCTGATCAACCGCAAATCATCCAGGCCATCGTGGCCCGCCACCAGTGCGCTGGCCGGCTCAAAACGCACATCGCCGGCGACCAGATGCGGATCGTTGTCGGCGATATACGGCGGGTTGCTGATGATCAGATCAAAGCGCTCGCCTTGCAGGGCGCTGAACCAATGGCTGTTCAACACCCTGGCGTTCTTCAGGTGCAGGCGCTGGCGATTGCGCTCGGCCAGGGCCACGGCTTCCAATACCCGGTCGACGGCGGTGACTTGCCAGGCCGGCCGCTCGCTGGCCAGGGCCAGGGCAATGGCGCCGCTGCCGGTGCCCAGGTCGAGGACCTTGGCGGGCGATGCGGGCAACAGTTCCAGGGCGGCTTCCACCAGCAGTTCGGTTTCAGGACGCGGGATCAGCGTGTGGGGCGCGACCTCCAGGTCCAGCTTCCAGAAGCCCTGCTGGCCGAGGATATACGCTACCGGCTCGCCGCTGCGGCGGCGCTGCAGGTAACCGGCGAAGGTCAGCGCGTCTTCACTGCTGACGATTTTCTCCGGCCAGGTGTGCAGGTAACTGCGCGATTTGCCCAGGGCAGCCGCCAGCAAGAGTTCCACATCCAGGCGCGCAGTGGGCGAGTCGGGCAGGTCGGCGGCGCGCAGCAGGCTGGCGATGATGGTCATTTATTCACCGATCGCCGCTAATTGATCAGCCTGGTACTCAGCGAGCAACGGCTCGATCACCGCTTCAACGCCGCCGGCAAGAATTTCGTCGAGGGAATAAAGGGTCAGGTTGACGCGGTGGTCGGTGACCCGGCCCTGGGCAAAGTTGTAGGTACGAATGCGTTCGGAACGGTCACCCGACCCGACCAGCAATTTACGCTCGCTGGCAATCGCGTTGGCGGCAGCGCTGGTCTGCTGGTCGTTGAGTTTGGCCGACAGCCAGGACATGGCCCGCGCACGGTTCTTGTGCTGGGAACGCTCTTCCTGGCACTCCACCACGATCCCCGACGGCAAGTGGGTGATCCGGATCGCCGAGTCGGTCTTGTTCACATGCTGGCCGCCGGCACCCGACGAACGGTAGGTGTCAATGCGCAAGTCCGCCGGGTTGATCTCGATGGCTTCCTGCTCGTCCGGCTCGGGCAACACCGCCACGGTACACGCCGAGGTGTGGATGCGGCCCTGGGACTCAGTCGCAGGAACCCGCTGTACACGGTGCGCGCCGGACTCGAACTTGAGCTTGCCGTAGACGTTGTCGCCTTCAACCCGGGCGATGACTTCTTTATAGCCACCGTGTTCGCCCTCGTTCTCGGACAGGATCTCCACGCGCCAGCCACGACGTTCGGCATAACGCGAGTACATGCGAAACAGGTCGCCGGAGAAGATCGCCGCCTCGTCACCACCGGTGCCGGCGCGAATTTCGAGAAACACGTTGCGGCCATCGTTCGGATCTTTGGGCAGCAACATGCGTTGCAGGTCGCCTTCCAGCTCGGCCAGCTTTTCCTTGGCCTCGCGGACTTCTTCCACGGCCATTTCACGCATGTCCGGGTCGCTGTCCTTGAGCAGCGCCTGGGCGCCTTCGAGGTCGGCCTGCACCTTCAGCAAGTTCTTATAGGTGGCGACCACCGGCTCGACTTCGGCGTATTCCTTGGAATAGGCGCGGAATTTGGTCTGATCGGAGATGACCTCACCATCGCCGAGCAAGGCGGTCAGTTCTTCGAAACGGTCCTGGAGCACATCCAGTTTATTGAGCAGTGACGCTTTCATTGCGGTTTTTTATCCGAAGAGCTATCTGACGCGCCCTCACCGAGGGCAAAGAGTTCCTGGGCCATGGCCAGCGCATCAAGGCGGCCTTCGGCGGTAAGCTTTTTCAACTGCACACTGGGTGCATGCAGCAACTTGTTAGTCAGGCCACGGGCCAGTTGCATCAACACCTCTTCGGCACTGCTGCCGTTGGCCAGCAACCGCTGGGCCTTGGCCAACTCCTCGTCGCGCAGGCGTTCGCTCTGCTGACGATACGCCTTGAGTACATCCACCGCTGCCAGTTCACGCAGGCGCACCATGAAATCTTCGGCGCCGACGCTGACCATTTCCTCTGCGGCCTGGGCAGCGCCCTGGCGGCTCTTGAGGTTTTCGGCGACCACTTCATGCAAGTCGTCGACGCTATAGAGGTAAACGTCGTCCAACTCGCCGACTTCGGGTTCGATATCGCGGGGAACAGCGATATCGACCATGAAGATCGGCTTGTGCTTGCGCAGCTTCAATGCGCTTTCCACCGCGCCCTTGCCCAGGATCGGCAACTGGCTGGCGGTTGAGCTGATCACGATATCGCTGCGCACCAGTTCGGCCGGAATGTCCGAGAGCAGAACGGCGTGCGCACCGAACTGCTCGGCCAGGATGCTCGCGCGCTCAAGCGTACGGTTGGCCACCACGATACGTTTGACGCCCAGGTCGTGCAGGTGCCGGGCGACGAGCGTGATGGTCTCACCGGCGCCGATCAGCAGCGCCTGGCTGCGCTGCAGGTCACTGAAAATCTGCTTGGCCAGGCTGACGGCGGCAAACGCCACGGATACCGGGTTTTCGCCGATGGCCGTGTCGGTGCGCACTTGCTTGGCCGAATTGAAAGTGGCCTGGAACAGGCGGCCCAGCAGCGGCCCCACGGTGCCGGCCTCGCGGGCCACGGCATAGGCGGACTTCATCTGGCCGAGGATTTGCGGTTCGCCCAATACCAGCGAGTCGAGCCCTGCGGCGACGCGCATCATGTGACGAACTGCCGCATCTTCTTCGTGCACATAGGCGCTGGCGCGCAGGTCGTCGAGGCTTAAATGGTGGTAATCGGCCAGCCAGCGCAGTACCCCATCCGCTGAAAGATGCTCCTGCTCTATATAAAGCTCGCTGCGATTGCAGGTCGAAAGGATTGCAGCTTCGCGGCTGTCGGTGAGCCGGCAGAGCTGCTGCAAGGCCTCAACCAACTGCTCTGGCGTAAACGCCACGCGCTCGCGCACGTCTACGGTAGCAGTCTTGTGGTTAATACCGAGTGCGAGGAAGGCCATTCAATATCGCTGATGATGTCGGGAAGCCGACAATTGTCCTACTTCGAATGATTCAGAACAACCACCGTAGGCTATTGTCCTAATGCCTTGTGTCTATAAAGGCATCCACTGAGACTCGGTTATGTTTGGCCGAAGGCTTGTGTCATGATGATCCGACCGCAGGTTAGTCGTCCTCTTCCTATATGAATAGATCCTCCGCGTTGCTCCTTGCTTTTGTCTTCCTCAGCGGCTGCCAAGCCATGGCACCCGTATCGCCGGACGGTACGCCACCGGTGGAAGACAGCACTCCCGCCCCTGAAAAACCCAAGGTTTACTCCTCGTTCAGTGAAGAGACGGTCTACAGCCTGCTGACGGCGGAACTGGCCGGCCAGCGAAATCGTTTCGATATCGCGCTGGATAACTATGTGACCCAGGCGATCAACACCCAAGACCCCGGCATTTCCGAGCGAGCGTTTCGCATCGCCGAATACCTGGGCGCCGACCAGGCTGCGCTGGACAGCTCGCTGATCTGGGCAAAAAACGCCCCGGACGACCTGGAAGCCCAGCGGGCCGCGGCCGTTCAACTGGCACGCGCCGGGCGCTATGACGACTCCATGGTTTATATGGAGAAAGTCCTGCAGGGCAAGGGTGACACCCATTTCGACTTCCTCGCGCTGTCGGCCGCCGATACCGACCAGGACACGCGTAATGGCCTGATGAAGGGTTTCGACCGCCTGCTGCAAAAGCATCCGAAGAACAGCCAGCTGATTTTCGGCAAGGCATTGCTGTTGCAACAGGATGACGAAGCCGACGCAGCCCTGAAGCTGTTGGAGCAGAACCCGCCGGAAGAGGGCGAGATCGCTCCGATTCTGCTGCGCGCGCGCCTGCTGCAGAACCTCAATCGCGGCAAGGAAGCGATTCCACTGCTGGAAAAAAGCATCAAGAAATACCCGGAAGACAAGCGCCTGCGCCTGACCTACGCGCGAATGCTGGTCGAGCAGGACCGCATGGAAGACGCCAAAGTACAGTTCGCCAACCTGGTCCAGCAGTACCCGGACGATGACGAGCTGCGCTATTCCCTGGCGCTGGTGTGCCTGGAAGCCAAGGCCTGGGACGAAGCCAAGGGTTATCTGGAGGAGCTGATTGCGCGGGAAAGCCACGTCGATTCGGCGCACCTGAACCTTGGCCGTATTGCCGAAGAGCGCAATGATCCCCAGGCCGCCCTGCTGGAATACGCCCAGGTCGGCCCAGGTAACGACTACCTGCCCGCCCAGTTGCGCCAGGCCGACATCCTGATGAGCAACGGCCGTACCGATGAAGCGGAAAAACGCCTGGCCGCGGCCCGCGATGCCGAACCGGACTACGCGATCCAGCTGTACTTGATCCAGGCCGAAACCTTGTCCGCCAACAAGCAGGGCGAGCGCGCCTGGAAATTGCTGCAACAAGCCTTGCTGCAATACCCCGATGATCTGAACCTGCTGTATACCCGCGCCATGCAGGCGGAAAAACGCAATGACCTGGCGCAGATGGAAAAAGACCTGCGCCTGATCATCAAGCGCGACCCCGAGAACGCCATGGCACTCAACGCCTTGGGTTACACCTTGTCTGATCGCACCACGCGCTACGACGAAGCCAAGGCGCTGATCGAGCAAGCGCACAAGATCAACCCGGAAGACCCGGCCGTACTCGACAGCCTGGGCTGGGTGAATTACCGCCTGGGTAACCTGGACGAAGCGGAACGCCTGCTGCGCCAGGCATTGGAACGCTTCCCCGACCAGGAAGTCGCCGCCCACCTGGGTGAAGTGCTGTGGGCCAACGGCAAGCAGCGCGAAGCGCGACAAATCTGGGAAAAATTCCTCAAGGAACAACCCGAAAGCCCTATCCTGCGCGGCACCATCAAGCGCCTGACCGGATCCGAGACCCTTTAAGCTTATGTTCTTGCGCCACATTGTAGTGTTCAGTCTTATTGCCCTGCTCGCCGGCTGCGCGGGTGTCGGTAGCCGCGAATCCGTTGAAGGCCAGGGCAACCCAGGGCAATGGAAACAGCACAAAAACCAGCTCAGCAGCATTGATGGCTGGCAGATAGAGGGTAAGGTCGGAGTGCGCGCGCCGAAAGATTCGGGCAGCGGCACGCTGTTCTGGCTGCAACGCCAGGACTACTACGATATTCGCCTGTCCGGCCCGCTCGGTCGCGGCGCAGCTCGCCTGACCGGTCGGCCCGGCCAGGTGAGCCTCGAAGTGGCCAACCAGGGGCGCTATGAAGCGGCATCGCCGGAGGCGCTTCTGGAAGAACAGATTGGCTGGAAACTGCCCGTGTCGCACCTTGTATGGTGGGTGCGCGGCTTGCCCGCACCGGACAGCAAGAGCCGTCTGAGCCTCAATGGCGACAGCCGCCTCGCGTCACTGGAGCAGGATGGCTGGCAGGTCGAGTACCTCAGCTATGTAGAACAGGGCGGCTACTGGCTGCCGGAGCGTATCAAGCTGCATGGCACAGACCTGGACGTCACCCTGGTGATCAAGGACTGGCAACCGCGCAAGCTGGGGCAATAACGTGACCGTAGATAAGTTGACCCTACCCTCGCCTGCCAAACTCAATCTGATGCTGCACATTCTCGGTCGCCGTGAAGACGGCTATCACGAATTGCAGACACTGTTTCAATTTCTCGACTACGGCGATGAACTCACCTTCGCCGTGCGCGACGATGGTGTGATCCGCTTGCACACCGAATTCGAAGGTGTGCCCCACGACAGCAACCTGATTGTGAAAGCGGCCAAAAAACTTCAGGAACAATCCGGTTGCTCACTGGGCATCGACATATGGATCGATAAAATTCTGCCCATGGGCGGCGGAATCGGTGGTGGCAGCTCGAACGCCGCGACCACACTGCTGGGTCTGAATCACTTGTGGCAACTGGGCTGGGACCTTGATCGCCTGGCCGCGCTGGGCCTGACGCTAGGCGCCGACGTCCCGGTTTTCGTGCACGGACGGGCCGCTTTCGCTGAGGGCGTGGGGGAGAAACTCACGCCGGAATACCCCGAAGAGCCGTGGTACGTCGTGCTTGTTCCGCAAGTATCTGTAAGTACAGCAGAAATTTTTTCAGATCCGTTGTTGACACGTAACTCTTCTCCCATTAAAGTGCGCCCCGTTCCCAAGGGAAACAGTCGAAATGACTGCTTACCGGTTGTAGCAAGGCGTTATCCAGAGGTACGTAACGCTTTGAATTTGTTAGGTAATTTTACCGAAGCAAAATTAACCGGAACTGGAAGTTGTGTGTTTGGGGGCTTCCCAAACAAAGCTGAAGCTGATAAAGTCTCGGCCCTTCTTACAGAGACCCTTACAGGGTTTGTAGCAAAGGGAAGCAACGTTTCGATGTTGCATCGCAAGCTGCAAAGTCTGCTCTAAAAGGAACCGAGTGTTAGGCACTCGTTGCAACAGATACAGGGGCGTCGCCAAGCGGTAAGGCAGCAGGTTTTGATCCTGCCATGCGTTGGTTCGAATCCAGCCGCCCCTGCCATTTTCTAATACTCATCCAGGTTACCCTCAGCCTCTAGGTACTGCGCGTGTCCAAGATGATGGTCTTTACGGGGAACGCTAACCCCGATCTGGCTCGACGTGTCGTACGTCAGCTGCATATCCCTCTCGGCGACATCTCTGTCGGCAAGTTTTCCGACGGCGAAATTACAGCCGAGATCAATGAAAACGTTCGCGGTAAAGACGTCTTCATTATTCAGCCGACTTGCGCTCCGACCAACGATAACCTGATGGAACTCGTCGTGATGGCTGATGCCTTCCGCCGCTCCTCAGCGACTCGAATCACAGCTGTAATCCCTTACTTTGGTTATGCCCGTCAGGATCGCCGTCCGCGTTCCGCACGTGTGGCTATCAGCGCGAAAGTCGTTGCTGACATGCTGACCGTGGTAGGCATCGACCGTGTTCTCACGGTTGACCTGCACGCTGACCAAATCCAGGGGTTCTTCGATATTCCGGTAGATAACATCTACGGCTCCCCAGTATTGGTGGATGACATCGAAGATCAGCGCTTTGAAAACCTGATGATCGTGTCCCCGGACATTGGTGGCGTCGTGCGTGCACGGGCTGTTGCCAAATCCCTGGGCGTGGACCTCGGGATCATCGACAAACGCCGTGAAAAAGCCAATCACTCTGAAGTGATGCATATCATCGGTGATGTCGAAGGGCGTACCTGTATTCTGGTTGATGACATGGTCGACACCGCCGGCACCCTGTGCCACGCGGCGAAAGCCTTGAAAGAGCACGGTGCGGCTAAAGTCTTCGCCTACTGCACACACCCTGTGCTGTCGGGCCGAGCGATCGAGAACATCGAGAATTCCGTGCTGGACGAACTGGTGGTGACCAACACCATCCCGTTGTCCGCCGCCGCTCAAGCCTGTGCGCGTATCCGCCAACTGGATATCGCACCGGTCGTTGCCGAGGCGGTTCGCCGCATCAGCAATGAAGAATCGATCAGCGCGATGTTCCGTTAAGGGTCAAACCTTCGGAACACCTCACTGACGAAAAGCGCCCCGCCCCGGCATCCTGTCGGGGCGGGGCTTTTTTGCCCATATCGAGTGCGGCGCTGGTCGCAAACGCCCCTCGATGATGGCTATTTTGGAGATACAAAATGACTGACTTTACTCTGAACGCCCAAGCGCGTACTGACCTGGGGAAAGGTGCGAGCCGCCGCCTGCGTCACGCCGCCAACATCCCTGCTGTTGTTTACGGTGGCAACAAGCCAGCTGAATCCGTAACCATCCTGGCCAAAGAAATCGCCAAGCTGTTCGAAAACGAAGCTGCCTACAGCCACGTGATCGAGCTGAACGTCGATGGCGCCAAGCAGAACGTCATCGTTAAAGCGATGCAGCGTCACCCGTCCAAGCAATTCATCATGCACGCTGACTTCGTTCGCGTTGTTGCCGGCCAGAAACTGACCGCGATCGTGCCTGTGCACTTTGTTGGTGAAGAAGCTCCGGTCAAGAAAGGCGGCGAGATCTCGCACGTTCTGAACGAAATCGAAGTGACCTGCTTGCCGAAAGACCTGCCTGAGTTCATCGAAGTCGACCTGTCGGCTCTGGAAATCGGCGCCATCGTTCACCTGTCCGACATCAAGGCGCCAAAAGGCGTTGAGTTCGTTGCACTGGCTCACGGTGATGACAAAGCTGTTGCCAACGTTCACGCTCCACGCGTTGCTCCAGAAGCTGAAGAAGGCGCTGCAGAGTAATTCACTCTGTATTGCCGGAGCTTGAGGAAACATCGCGGACCGAGACGTAGCGAGAAAGCGGGCGATAACGCGGCGTTTACTCTTGAGTAAATGATGTAATGTCGTCCACTTTCGCCGCACTCAGGTCTGGCGATCTTATCCACAACTCCAAAGGAAGGGCCCCTGTCGTGACTGCCATTAAACTGATCGTTGGCCTGGGAAATCCAGGCGCCGAATACGAACAGACCCGGCATAACGCAGGGGCCCTTTTTGTTGAGCGTATCGCCCACGCACAAGGTGTGAACCTTGCGGCCGATCGCAAATATTTTGGCCTGACCGGACGCTTCTCGCATCAAGGTCAGGATGTTCGTCTGCTGATTCCCACCACCTACATGAACCGCAGCGGCCAGGCCGTCGCGGCGCTTGCGGGCTTCTTTCGGATCAAACCCGAAGAAATCCTGGTGGCCCATGACGAACTGGACCTGCCTCCCGGTGTCGCCAAGCTCAAGCTGGGCGGCGGGCATGGTGGGCATAACGGCCTGCGCGACATCATTGCGCAGTTGGGTAATCAGAATAATTTCTACCGCTTGCGGCTCGGCATTGGCCACCCAGGCGTCGCCAGTATGGTTTCAAATTTCGTCCTGGGTCGTGCGCCACGCGCCGAACAGGAAAAACTCGATGCCAGCATCGACTTTGCCCTCGGCGTGCTGCCGGATATCTTCGCCGGTGAATGGAACCGTGCGATGAAAAACCTGCACAGCCAGAAGGCCTGACTCTTACCGAGGGGAAAACACCATGGGATTCAATTGCGGCATCGTCGGCCTGCCCAACGTCGGCAAATCCACCCTGTTCAACGCCCTGACCAAGTCCGGTATTGCGGCGGAGAACTTCCCCTTCTGCACCATCGAGCCCAACAGCGGCATCGTGCCGATGCCGGACCCTCGCCTGGACGCACTGGCGGCTATCGTCAATCCGAAGCGCATCCTGCCGACCACCATGGAATTCGTCGACATCGCCGGCCTGGTGGCCGGTGCCTCGAAAGGTGAGGGCCTGGGCAACAAGTTCCTGGCCAACATCCGTGAAACCGATGCTATCGCCCATGTGGTCCGCTGCTTCGAAGACGAGAACGTGATTCACGTCTCCAACAGCGTCGACCCGAAACGCGACATCGAGATCATCGATCTGGAACTGATCTTCGCTGACCTAGACAGCTGCGAGAAACAACTGCAGAAAGTCGCACGCAACGCCAAAGGCGGTGACAAGGACGCCGTGGTCCAGAAGGGCCTGCTGGAGCAACTGATCGCTCACTTCACCGAAGGCAAGCCGGCACGCAGCCTGATGAAGAACATGGGCGCGGATGAGAAGGCCGTGATCAAAGGCTTCCACCTGCTGACCACCAAGCCTGTGATGTACATCGCCAACGTCGCCGAAGATGGCTTCGAGAACAACCCGCTGCTCGACGTGGTCAAGGCCATCGCCGAGGAAGAAGGCGCAGTGGTTGTGCCTGTGTGCAACAAGATCGAAGCGGAAATCGCCGAGCTTGAAGACGGCGAAGAGAAAGACATGTTCCTTGAGGCCCTGGGCCTGGAAGAGCCGGGTCTGAACCGCGTGATTCGTGCCGGTTACGAAATGCTCAACCTGCAGACCTACTTCACGGCAGGTGTTGAAGAAGTCCGTGCCTGGACCGTCAAGGTCGGTGCCACCGCGCCACAGGCTGCGGGTGTAATCCACACCGACTTTGAAAAAGGCTTCATCCGCGCCGAGGTGATCGCCTACAACGACTTTATCCAGTACAAGGGTGAAGCCGGTGCCAAGGAAGCCGGTAAGTGGCGCCTGGAAGGCAAGGAATACATCGTCAAGGATGGCGACGTGATGCACTTCCGTTTTAACGTGTAAGCATTACCGCAAGACTTCGCTACAACATCAAGCCGATGCAATGCATCGGCTTTTTTGTGGGCGTTGGATTTAAAACCACAAACAAGCTGTTACTTCCCTCCACTCATCACCACTTTAAGATTATTCTTACTTGCTGTGCGGCGTTAAAAACAAAAAAAACACTTGCACAACTTAACCGCTCACTCAATCCAACTTTTCCCACTCTACTTCCTGCGATTATCCATTGAAGAACTCATGACATTCTTCGCAATTTAAGCTCTACTGAGTGGCCTTTATCATTTGCGCCACCCACAGTGAATTAAACGTGAGAGTAGAGCATCCACACTATGTCGGCCGTCTTTCAAGAAGAACACGAAACAGACCATCCACTCACTGAAAGTTCCGATATCGAGCATACAATCAATAGCACTGCAACACTCAATGTTGACATTCTGTTATTAGGAGAAACGGGGACTGGCAAAGACACACTGGCCCAACGCGTTCATCGTTTATCCGGGCGTCGAGGAAACTTCGTCGCCGTGAACTGCGCGGCGATTCCGGAAAGCCTGGCGGAAAGCCAATTGTTCGGTGTGAACAGCGGCGCTTATACCGGCGCGGTGCAGTCACGTGCCGGGTTTATTGAAGCCGCGCATTTAGGCACGTTGTATCTGGATGAAATCGATAGCATGCCCCTCGCGCTGCAAGCCAAGCTATTGCGTGCACTGGAGTCTCGCGGAGTGGAACGCCTGGGGTCGACCCGTTTCATCCCGGTAGACATGCGTGTGATCGCCTCTGCCCAGCAATCGCTGCATGACATGGTTGAACAAGGTACCTTCAGGCGCGATCTGTTCTTCCGACTCAATGTTGTCAGCATCCGCCTCGCACCGCTGCGTACTCGCCAGGAGCAAATCATTCCGTTGTTCTTGAGCATGGTTCAACAGGAAGCCGAGCACTTCAAATGCGCCGCACCGACGCCTTCCCCTACGTTGTTCCAACAATTGCTGTGTCACGGCTGGCTCGGCAACATCCGGGAGCTGCGTTCAGCGGCAAAGCGCTTTGTGTTGGGCCTGCCGCCGCTGTGCGAACCGCTGGTGGAACATAGGGCGCAACCGTTCAAGGAAAAACTGCAACAAATCGAGAAATCACTGATTGAGGCCTCCCTGAAACGTCATGCCGATTGTGTGGAAAGTGTGGCGATGGAACTGGGAATCCCCAAGCGGACGCTGTACTACCGTTTGAAGCACTTGAATATATTCAATTAGCCCCGTCAACAGACAACATTTACGAAATATCTGGCAACGACTAAAAAGCGCAAGCCCGGAACTATTGAAACATATTCAGCCACCCACGATGTGAGCGTTAGCCCTTAACACTCGCACAAGTAAACTTCGCTAACCACATAGACATTTCCAACTGTAAAAGGTACTGCATATGGATACCAACAACATATCCTCACTCATTCCTAGCAACGGCCTCATCTCAAACGAGCAAACGGAACAGGTACTAGCTGAGCTGCAAAAGAAAAAGAATGGGGATAACGTCAAGCACGCTATCAATACCATTCATATCGATAATTCGACCAAAATAATGCAACAAATAGGCTCAGCCAGGCCATGACCCTACTGCCTCCTTTGTTTGCTTAGCAAGGGAGGCAACTCTTTTCGTTTTCAACCTCGTGAAATGGGTGGAGATTACATGCTTTTAAAAAACGAGTGGGCCTCACCGCCTTCCACACCGCTTCCAATCGCCGAAGCCACGACGGGCCCTGACAGCACCATCGACAGCCACTTTTTTGCGTCAGCCCTGGCAACCAATGACAGCGTCAAAACACCGCCCCCCACCATCGGCACGCACTTTCTGGCCGAGCAATCCAACTATCTGAGGGCGCGCGCCAACGATGTCTCCAAGGGCTTGAGCGACCTGGTGAAAGACAAGAACTCGATAAAATCAGTTGAAGTCCCGCAGGCGCTGGCTGAAAGCAAAGAGGTCCTGACCGTGTCGGTGAAAATCATTAAGCACTGCGTTTCGATGGTAGAAAAAACCACCAACTTGCAGTAGGCCGCTTATGCGCACGCGTTTCATTTATTTATTCGTTGCGCTGATGTTCATGCTGAGCGGTTGTGGCGAACGCATTGACCTTCACCGCCAACTGTCCGAGCAGGAAGCCAACGATGTGATCGCCGAACTGGCGGACAAGCACATTCGTGCCCAGAAAGCGCTGGAGAAAGACGGTGTCGTGGTACGGGTCCGCACAAGCGATATCGCCCGTGCGGTTCGAACGCTGGAGGCGGCAGGGCTGCCAAAAACCGCGCGCACCACACTCGGTGAAATTTTCCGTAAGGAAGGGGTTATTTCCACCCCGCTGGAAGAGCGTGCGCGCTATATCTATGCCTTGTCCCAGGAACTGGAGGCGACGCTATCCAACATAGATGGGGTCATCGTTGCTCGCGTCCATGTTGTGCTGCCCGAACGGGTAGCGCCGGGCGAACCCGTACAACCGGCATCAGCCTCGGTCTTTATCAAGCACGATCCACGGCTGGAGCCGGACAACATCCGGCCACGCGTGCGCAGGATGGTTGCCAGCAGCATCCCCGGCATGAGTACCACGGCGGACAACCCGCAAAAACTCACCGTTACGTTTGTGCCGGCCGCGGCCTACATCGAGCGCGAACGCCTGGTCTACTTCGGTGCGTTTCTAGTACCCGAGGCTGACCTGGCCTTTTGGCAGATCTGTGTGACGGTCTTGCTGATCCTCTTGATAGTGTCACTCGTTGCCGCTGCTCTATGGCTTCGCAAGACGCGAACCGCATCACCTTCGAGCTCGCCACCACATGCCTGATATCCGTGACTGGGTGCATTGGTGGGCCTGCCCCTGGAGCCGTTCGCAGCATCCATGGGTCGCCTTCGATCTCAACTCACCCACCAGCCTGGCGTTATGCCGTGGCCGACATGAGTTGATCAGTCGCGCATTGGGCATCACGCCCTGCCTGCCGATCCAGCCCTCTGCAGCGCTATTGCGGATGGTACTGGCACCGCCGGAACAACAAGCGTTGATGCTGACCCTGGTCGACGGCATTTACCACCCACAGCGCGATACCGCTTTGGATCATGACCAGCGCCAGTGGTGCGCCCGTCTGTCCATGGCCCTGCCCACCTCGTCCCGACAACCTGGCGAAGACCCTCTGCATCATCTGCGCGCCTGGGTCGATCACACCGTGTGGCAGCGCTTGCGCCTCAGTTTTGCGCGACGTCGGGTACTGGAACTCGAAAGCCAATACCTGCCGCAAGTGGGAAGCAAACTGGACACTGTCTGGCAGGCAGTCATCTGGCGTGCCACCGCTGCGGCGGAAGACGACTTTCACGCTGCCCCCTCCGGAGTGCCCCCGCACCATGTTATGCCGACGCAAGATTGAACTGTCGATGCCCACCGCAAGCCTGCCGCATGCCTTGATTCCCCGAGCTGTCCTTGCCGACAGCCGACAGGCCGAGCAGTTACTCGAAAACGCCCAGGCCCAAGCCGACGCGCTGCTGCGCCAGGCTCAGGCACACAGCGAGCAATTGCTTGAACAGGCCCAGGTCGAGTTCTGGCAGCGTGCCAATCGCCAGCTCGAACGCTGGGAAATGGAGCGGCAGGCCATTTGCGAGCGCCTCGAGCAGATTGCCACCTCCGTCACCAATCAAGCGCTGATCAGCTTGCTGGAGCTGACACCACCCGCCGAGCGCCTCAGCGCACTGCTTAAAAAACTGCTGAACACGCAAGTCCCGGCAATCGCCGCCAACCTGGTCTGCCACCCGCAAGACCATGTGCAGGTCGAGCAATGGCTGCAGCTTCACACTGAGGCCCCCTGGTGCCTGCGCCTTGATGACTCCCTGGCGGCCGAGACACTCATACTGGAAACCGAAGAGGGCCGCTTCCACATCGAGTGGCGCTCTACTGTTGATAGCCTGCTATTGCTTGAGCCCGTGTCCCGCGGCAGGTAAGGAATTTCCGGCAGCGCTGATTACATTGCCTTTCAAAACTCTTGGCGTGGAACCGTTACCAGGCTTTAGCCACTTATAACGGCAAAGCCACCGGAGAGCCGCCCATGAGTTTTGATTACCGCCAGCAGCAACGGCAATACAGGGAACTGGATGCCGTCAACCGCCGCATCGAACAGATGAAGAAAGCTACGGAAGAGGCGCTCGATAACGAAACATTCGAGGCGTTATTGGGTGAAGCCCTCGAGCTAAAAATGGATGCCAACCAACTGGTGACCTCAACCTTCGCGATGACCAATCACATGGCCGATAAAGGGAAGATCGTCTTTGATGGAATCCCTTGAAGGTGAGGATGACCTGGCGCGCTGGTTGAGCGGTTCCGATCCGCAGATCACCTTGACTGAAGGCGATAGCCGTATCGTCCTGCGACGTGACAGCGGCGCGCTGGTACTGGGCGTTGAACTCACTCAGCACGTGCCCACCAATGCCCAGTTGGAGAACTGGATGCGTCCGGGCGCCGCCAGCTTGAATCATTTTCCAGGGGCGCTCGCCCAAGACCCGGCCCATGGCGCGCTGTGGTTGCTCGAGTGCCTGCACGACGCGCCAAACCCGACGCAGGTGCAGAAAAGCCTCGAGGCGCTGCTCAATCAGCGTGACACCTGGCGGGCAGTCATGGCCCGCCTTGCACGCCCTGCCCGTGCGCCGCGCACCACCTCGCGACATCCGCTTTCGCCTTAATCAGAGAACGCCTTATGAACAATACCTCCGACAAGCCTGATGGCTTGCATGGCTCCTCGCCCCGGTTATCTGCAAAACGCTCCGGCTGGCGCGGCCTGCTCGTTCTGCCATGGTTGCTGATCCCTTGGCACAGCGCGCAGGCCGCCATTCCCAGCGAATGGAAAAACACCGCGTATGCCTATGAAGCCGAACACAAGCCTTTGCGCGAGGTACTTGAAGACTTCGCTCAGACCTTCGGCACGCAGTTGCAGATCGAGGGCCTGCTGGAGGGTGTCGTCAATGGAAAGATCCGCGCCAATACCCCCCAGTCGCTGCTCGACAGGTTGGGCGTTGAGCATCGTTTCCAGTGGTACTTGTACAACAACACTTTGTACATCAGCACCCTGGACCAACAGGAATCCGCACGCCTCGAGGTCTCATCGGAAACCATCGCGGACTTGAAGCAGGCATTGACTGATATCGGCTTGCTGGAAAGCCGCTTCGGGTGGGGCGAGCTACCCGAAGACGGTGTGATATTGGTTTCCGGCCCCAGACGCTACATCGAACAGATCAAACAGTTCGCCAGCCAGCGCCGGTCGCCCGATGAAAAACAGAGCGTGCTGACGTTCCCCCTGAAGTTCGCCAACGCCGCAGACCGGCAGATTGATTATCGTGGCGAGAAATACATGATCCCCGGCGTCGCCAATATGCTGCGTGGGCTACTGGAACCGCGTGCAGCCTCAGCCTTGTCACCGCGTGCCACGCCCCCCTCTGCTCCCGCACCGCTCGCGGCGAGCGGCGCTCGCTTGAGCAACCCGTTGCTGGGGCAGATGCTGGGCACCACTCCAGCTTCGGAGCCCCCAGGCACTGGCCCCATGGTCACGCCGCGTGCGCCCGTCGGCAGCGGCAAAATCCGCGTCGAGGCGGACGTGCGCAACAACGCGGTACTGATCTATGACCTGCCCGAACGCCAGGCCATGTATCGCGACCTGATTGCCCAACTCGACGTAGCGCGCAAGCTGGTGGAAATCGACGCAATCATCCTGGATATCGAGCGCACTCAACTGCGTGAATTCGGGGTTAACTGGGGGTTTCAGAACAGCCGCTTCCGAGGCGGCGTGAACACGAGCCCCGGTACGTCATCACAACTTTCATTTGAAAATCGCGACCGGTTTTACGCAGACATACGGGCCCTGGAAAGCCGCGGCCTGGCGACCCTGGTCTCGAATCCGTCGGTCCTGACCCTGGAAAACCACCCCGCGGTGATCGATTTCAACCGCACTCAATACCTGGTCGGCGGCACCGAGAACGCAACCATTTTGCCCGTCACGGTCGGCACCAGCTTCCAGGTCGTGCCCAGGGTCATCACGTCCCGGGGCAAGCATCAGATCCACCTGCTGGTGGACATCGAAGACGGTAACTTCAATGAGTCCAACCCCCTGAGCACAACACCGGATGTGAGCCGTGGCAAAGTCAGTACCCAGGCGGTGATGGCGGAGAAACGCTCACTGGTGATCGGTGGCTTCCACGTCAGCGAAAGCACCGACAAGCACAACAAAGTCCCATTGCTGGGGGATATTCCCCTGCTGGGCAAGGCCTTGTTTTCCTCCACTGAACGCCAGAACAATCGCCGCGAAAGGCTGTTCATCCTGACCCCCCGGGTCATCGGCGATCAGGCCGACCCTTCGCGCTACCTGCCAAAAGACGATCAGGCCGAGTTGCAAGCCGCCCTCAAACCCTTGGCCAGGCGCGATGCCCCTCACCAACCGGTGATCAAGCGCAGCGATATCACCAGCACCCTGGCGCATCTGGTGAGCGGCCAGGTACCCAAGCCTTTCAAGACGGCCCCCTTGCCCTTGGGGCTCAATACCCTATGCGCCACACGCGATCTGCTGGCGCTCAATACCGACCGCAGCCAGTGGTACACCGGCCCGGACTTCAACGTGGCCGTCGTCGTGCTGCGCAACCAGTTCAAGCGCAACGTACGTATTGATGAAAAGGAGTGCAGTAACTCACACACCCTGGCCGTCAGCGTCTGGCCGCGAGCCTGGCTCAAGCCGGGTGAAGAAGCCGAGGTCTTTATTGCCATGCGTCCAGTGGTGAAAGACGAACACATCGGCGTCTCCCGCCCTTCCCTGCTCACCCCAACCCGGAACCAACCGCAATGAAGCCTTTACTGTTGTGCTCCACACTCATCGGTGCGGCACTGCTCGTCGCCGGCTGCACGCCGACCTGCCAAGGCGACTCGTGCTCACGTCCGCAGTCAGGCAAGCACACGCTGGTGGTCTGGTGGCCACCGCAGATGCGGGCCGAGTCGGGCCCGTCAGGCGAGCGTTCGGATTACCAGACGATATCGCTGGAACGATGACGCCCCACGCACTTGCCGATAACCAGCAGCGTCGCAAGGCATTCCGCGACGCATGGGTGGGCGGCCCTGGCGCCCACCTGCCAGTCGGCCCCGGCATTGCCATCTACGCCATGGATACGGCTGCCGGTCCGGGATTGGCCCTGCAGGTGAACCGCGACGTCTTGCAACCCCGACAATTGCAGCGGGCACTTGAGCGCCGGTTTGAACAAGCAGTGGCCTTCAGTGGCTGCTTTGTCTACCTGGACGCCGGGGGCAACCTGGTGATCTGGCATGCACTGCCGACACAGCGCCAGGCGCTCGACGCAACCATCAGCCGCCTGCTCTCGCTGGCCAATCTCGAGACGCTGGACCGGCGCGCCGCTCGCTGAATCAACGCCGCTCCAGTCCCGGCAATTCCAGGGTTTCGCGCTTGGCTTCAGCGTCAAGCTCACGCAAGGTCCGGTAGATCAAGGCGACCGCCTGCAAGGTTTCGCGAGGAATCCCCATCCCCAGCTTTTTCTCGTACAGCGTACGGGCCAGCCAGACGCATTGGACCACCGGGACATCGGCGGCTTTCGCCCGGTCGATCAACGCGCGTGCCTGCGCATCCGTGCCCTTGTCCACCAGTAACGGCAGCGGCGTCTTGCCTGGGCGGTAATACAAGGCGACGGCAAAGTGCGTCGGGTTGACCACCAGCATGTCGGATTCCTCCAGCTTGGGCAGCTTGACCTTGGGTTCTTCCTGGGCCAGTTGATAAGCCAGGGAGCGACGCTGCCCCTTCACGTGCGGGTCGCCTTCCATATCCTTGTATTCCTTGAGTACCTCCACTTGGGTCATGCGCATGCGCTTGGCAAAAAAATGCTTCTGCAACGCCAGGTCAATCAACGCCAAGACCAACAGCAAGCCCAGACAGGCATGCAGTAGATGGCGGAACACTACAATCAGCGCCTGGACATAGGTTTGCAGGTCGCTACCGGCCAGCTTGATCAGGGTTCCCAAGGACGGACCGATCACGGCATACAGGATCACGCCCAATAGCAGGGCCTTGGCCAGGCTCATCAACAGGTTCATGACCTGCTGGGCCGAGAACATCTGCTTGAGATGACTCAGAGGGTTCAGGCGACTGAAGTTGAGCTGCAGGCTCTGTGGCGCAAACAGCAACCCGAACTGCATCCAGCTGCTGATCAACTTCACGCTGATCGCCACGCCGGCCATCATCAGGGCAAACGCAAAAAACACGATCAGGCTTTCCAGCAACACCTCTTCCAAAGCGCGTGCGAAGGGTTGGCCCATTCGCGACATGGGCAGCACCATCATCTGCTGGAAGCGCTGCATGCTGGGCTCGGCCGTGAACAAGGCGATCTCGCTCAAGGCGGTCAACACCAGCAATTTACCGACATCCTGGCTCTGCGCGACCTGGCCTTTTTGACGTTGGTCACGCAACTTCTTCGGCGTCGCCGCGTGCTTTTTCTCACCGGAGTCACTCATGGCGTCGAGCCCTGAAGCAATAGGCCCAGGGCGTGTTTGAGATCACCCAGCAGGCTCATGCGACCGACGATCAAATCCTGCAACAGGGGAAAGTACAAAATCAGGATCATCAACCCGGCCAGGCTTTTGAGCGGCGGCGCCAGGGTCGACACTTGCAGTTGCGGACTATACAGCCCGAGCAAGGCGACGCCGAATTCCAGCAACAGCAACACGCCAATGAATGGTGCGGCGTATAGCATCATGTGCATGAGCGTATCGCCAAGCAGCCCGAGGAATACGCTGAAGCCATTCACCGCCACCGCCGGCAGCCACGCCGTCGGCGGCCACACCAGGTAGCTGTCCCAGATCACCTGGGTCAATACGCCAAGCCCGAGGGTCGCGATCAACAGGTAGATCGCCAACTGCTTGAACAGGTGGCCCACGGGCGTAGCATCCGGCCCCAATGAAGGGTTGAGCTGACCACCGGCCAGGGCGCCGCGCTGGTTGTCCAGCAAGGCGCCCACTGACTCGAACATCCAGAACGGCATGGCCAGCAAGATCCCGAGCAGGAACCCCAGCACCAGCTCCTTGAACACCAACCCAGCGATCATCAAGGCCGAGTAGTCCTGCCCGTTGAGCACGCTGTAGATGCCGGGTGCCGGAATCAGCGCGAGGACCATGACGATGATGTGTCGAGGCATCCCCCTAAGGTGCTGGAAGCAGAATGCAGGCACCAGAAAAGCACAGGGATAGATGCGCGCCATGGCGACCAGCAGGCTGGGCAGGTAATCAACGAGAAGCAGCAAGCCGGTAACCTCAGTTCAGTGCCGAACGGGCGATCATGTCGAACGTCAGGTTGATCAGTTGGATCAACTCCACCCCAATCCAACGCCCGGTCAATATCAGGGTGACGCCCACCGCGACCAACTTGATTCCAAAGGGCAGGGTCTGATCCTGTATTTGCATCAACGCCTGCACCAGCGATGTCAGCACACCGACCACCACCGCCACGATCAACGGGGGCGCCGACAGGACCACCACCAGCAGCATGCCTTGCTTGAACAGCACGATCGGTTCCATAGACCACTCACAGATAAGAAAGGAACAGGCTGTCGAGCAGACGCGACCATCCGGACACCAGAACGAACAGGAGCAACTTGAGCGGCAGTGAGATGGTCATGGGCGAGACCATTTGCATGCCCAATGCCAGGAGCAGATTGGAGACGATCAAATCGATGACGATGAACGGGATGTAGATCAGGAAGCCGATCTCGAAACCCGCCTGCAACTGCGAGAGAACAAAGGCCGGCATCAACAGGATCAAGTCTTCGCGCTGAACCTGCTGCGCCATTTCCGGCGGCCACATGCGCGCACTGTTTTCCTTCAGGTGGGTCAGGACATCCGGATCGGTATTGCGCTGCATGAACGTGCGCAACGGCTGGATGGCCACCAGGCCAGTCTCTTGCATCGTCTGCACGCTGCTCAAGTCCAGCGGTGACGCCTTGAGCGTCTGCGCCACCTCATAGCCGACAGGCGCCATGATAAACAGCGTCGCCGCCAGGGCGATGCCATTGATCGCCATGCTCGGGGGTACCTGCTGCACGCCGATGGCGTTGCGGGTAATCATCAGCACGATGACGATCTTCAAGAACGCCGTGCACACGATCAACAACATCGGCATCAGCGACAATGAACCCAGAAACAGCGCGAGAACGAGCGGGTCCACGCCTTGAAAGGTCATCGGGAGAACACCACACGGGACAACTGCAAGCCGAGCCGCCCATCCACCTCAACCAACTGGCCCTGGCCGATGGGCCGGTCGCCATAGTAAAGCCCGGCCATGCCGGGGGCGTATCCGGTAATCCCCAACACGGCGCCGGGGGCGAGGTTGCGCAATTCGCCGAGGCTCAGGTTCAGCGTGCCGCAGCGCACATTGAGCGCCATGCTCAACTCATCAAATGGCTCATGACCGAACACATCCGTCACCGGTCGGTCGTCCCCGCCTTGCGGAGCGTGATGAGCAACCAAATCTTCATCCACAGTTGTTTCCTCTATTGAAGTCACGGTCAGGCACAGCGACCCGCTTGCATCGTCAATGCACCCGTGCAGGCGATGCTTGCCGACGGGCAAGTAACCGGTGCCCTGCACTTGAAAATAGGTGTGTTCGAGCACCACGACGTCGCCTTCGCGGACGCTGCACAGCTGCGCGATCGACAAACGCAAATGCCCCAGCGTGACCGCGAGCGTCAGTTGGAATCGGTCCGGCATCGGCGCGGCTGTCGGCTGCCAAGGCCCGGCCTCGCACAGTGCCAGGAAGCTATGCGTAGACATCCACAGAAAACCCGCGACCCTGGATGCGCCAAGGCACACCCACAGCCGACAACCGAAGTCCAACACCGGCACCGCGGGGGATAAACGCAGGTAGCCGAACAACGCGCGAACCTGTGGGCTCAGATGTTGTTCAAACAGGGCCCAGAACCAGGAGTCCGGATCATTGCCGGCCTGGGCCAGTGTCACCGGGCACTCGCCCAACAGGCTGAGCTGCGGCGAAGGCTCACCGAACGCCAGCACCCCGCAGGCCGTTTCAAAACACAACGGCGTTACGCCTTCCGGTGCGCGCGCGGGCTCAAGCCGCAACTCCCCGCGCTGGCCGTCGACCTCAAAGGGCAGGCGCAACCCGCCCCCCAACCGACGCAGCGCAGCGACCACGTCACCCTGCACCGGGCGCAAGGCCAGAGGCGGCATCATCACGTGCGCTCCAGATGCGCCAGATGCAGGCTGACCGGCTGGCCAACGGCCTGGGCAATCCGATCCTCACAGCGCTGTCGCACACCACTGAGCCAACGCGTCGTCGTGTCCTGCTCGGCCTCCAACTCAACGCTCCAGGCGCCCTGCTCTCGGCGGATACGGGTCTGAATCCGCCCCAGCCGAGGCACGTACAGCATCGCTTCCAGCGGCCACTGCGAAGCGATGTGTAACCGAGGGGCCAACTGTTCGGTCAATGTCTCGATCATGGCGATCTCTGCGGCTGCGCTTCGTCCCGCTGCAGCGTGGCTGCCATAGCCCGTGGGCTCACCTTCATCAGCGAATAGCCGGCGGAACAACTGCCCTTGTTCTTCAGGGATAGCCACGCCGGCCCCGGCCTCACGCGCCTCACGAAGCTCCCGCAGGCGCGGACGCTCGACCTTGTCTGCCGGCACCTGAGTCACGCCTCCTCCTGAATCAATAAACTGGCCAGTTCCTGAAGCTTTTCGACCTCACGCAAACATTGGCTGACCTGCTTCTGCACGCTGCTGATGTGCTCGGCCTGCTGCGCCTTTTGCTCATGCAAGGCGTGTAGCTGGTCTTCTTCACGCTGGGTGCCGGCCGACAGGTTGCGCTCTTGGGCGCTCCAATCTTTCAACGCCTTGAAAGTCATGACCTGCCCCTGATGCTGACTCAGCAGTTGTGCGCATTGCCGCGCCTCTTCAAGGCGTGTGTGTTCAAGCGCCTGCTGCGCCTGCGCGATCTGTTCGAGCAGGGTTCGCTGGGCTCGCTGGGCGGCACTCAACGCTCGCTCGACACGATCCGCGCGATGGCGACGCAAGCGCCGCAGTGTCTCGACTTCAACGCTCAGTGACTCAGAAGGGGACATACGCTGTCAGCTCCGTCAGTTGCTCCAGGGTCGTCGTGATAGGTGATGGCTCTCGCAAGTCCTGGCGCAGAAAGCCATCGACGGACTGACGGCTGTCCACGGCCATATCGGTCAAGGCATCACTGCCGGGCTGATACTCACCCAGCTTGAGCATCAGCTCGATCTGCTGATACGCCGACAACAAGCGGCGCAGCGCGGTGCCGGCCCGGATATGTGCGGGCTCGGCCACATTGCTCAAAATCCTCGATAAGCTGGCCAGTACATCCACCGCCGGATAATGGCCACGCTCGGCCAGCTTGCGCGACAGCACGATGTGACCATCGAGCAGGGAGCGAACCTCATCGGCCACCGGATCGCTCATGGAGTCCTGTTCGATCAGCACCGTGTAGATGGCGGTAATCACACCGTCTCGCGTCAGCCCGGCCCGCTCCACCAACCGCGGCAGCAAGCTATACACCGACGGCGGCAAGCCCCCGCGCCCCAGGGGTTCGCCGGCCGCCAGGCCGATCTCGCGCTGGGCTCTGGCGAACCGGGTCAGGGAATCGATCAGCAACAACACCCGCTGGCCTTTGTGCCGAAACCCTTCGGCCAGCGCCGTTGCGGTGAAAGCGGCGCGGGCGCGCTCCATGCTGGAACGGTCGGAGGTGGCACAGACCAATACCGCCTTGGCGCGTAATGCGTCATCCAGCTCATGGTCGAGAAACTCACGCAGCTCGCGGCCTCGCTCACCAATCAGGCCGAACACAATCACATCGCAGTCCACGTTGCGGGCAATCTCGGCCAACAAGGTGGTCTTGCCACAACCGGCCCCTGCAAACAGGCCCACGCGCTGGCCCTCGCCCAAGGTCAACAGGCCATCGATCGAACGCACCCCGGTGGCAAGCGCCCGATTGATCCTCGGTCGCTCGGTCGGCAGCGGCGCCTCGCACAATACGGTGCTGGCATCGAGCGTGTCGGTCACGACAAACGCACTGGGGCCGTCCCCCGCAATAGGCCGACCAAAGCCATCCAGCACCTGCCCCAGCAGCGCCTCGCTGACTTGCACTCGGTGTGGCACGCCCAGGCGCTCAACACTGGCGCCTACGCGTACACCTTCCAGGTTACCCAGGGCGCTGAGCACCGCGTCCTGCTGATCGAACCCGATGATTTCGGCCAGCATGCAATCACCCGGTTTTTTCTCCACCTGGCACAAGTCACCAATACGTGCGTCAGGCAACCGGCATTGCAACAGCATGCCGTTCACGCGCTGTATGCGACCGCGCATCGAAACGGGCGCAAAGCGGGTCAACGCGTGTGACTGGTTCAGCCGCCACGCTTCCAGGCGCGCCTGTATCGAGTTGTTCACCAGCGCACCTCATACCGTTGCGTACCGTCAAAAATCACTTTGTTGTTGTCGATCAACACCAACCGCAGGCCATCCAGTTCGTCGCCCACGAACAACCGGACGCCATGCTCCAGCACCACGTGGCCGCTGACGCCGCCGACGATTTGGAGGATCTTGAAAGGGAGTGTGTTATCGCGTACCTGCACGCGGCTGATCACCGGCACGGCGGTGTCGAACTGCTCGGCGAAACGACTGAGCATGCGGGCGACCAGCTCGACTTCTTCCTGGGAAACATCACCGTTGAGGACAATCTGGGCATTGATCACCTGCAAGCTGACCCGCTGGGCCAACTCACGTTCGCTGAGCATCTTCAACAACTGCTGCCGCACCTCGAAGGGTGAGATCAGCTCCTGCTTTTGCTCCACGGCGGGCATCAGCGACGCTTGTGCCCCGCGCCCTGGCGTCGAGACGATACCGATCGCGACGATGACCACGGCACACAGCAACACCAGGCTGATCAAACGTTTCTGTTGCGACAGGGAGATCAACGACAGCACCAGCCGCTGGGCGGGTTCAGGCGGCGGCGCCAGCGGTGTTGGCCGGTCAGGCGGCGCCTGCGGCCAAGGCTGATCAGCCGGCACCACACACAAACGTACGGCACCGATCACAAAAGGCGTATCGAGTGCCAGGTCGCCGATCTGCGCCAGCACTTGCCCGTCGCTGTCTTGCAACAGCCCCGCTTCGGCCTGCACCGTCCAATGTCCGTCGACCAGTTGCAAACGCGCGTGGTGCTCGGTGATACCCGGGTCCCTCAACAACAGGTCGGCATCCGCGTGGGCGCCAAGGCTCCACTGCTCACCAAACAACGGCAAAGCGGCGCCTTTTTGCAGTCCATCGAGTACCCGCAGCTCGAACATCATCGCACCTGTGGTGTCAGCATTAACGGCGGTGTCATGCCACTGCTCCGCGCATCAACTCGTCCTGGCCCAGGTCAAAACGCCCCAGCACCCTGACCTTGGAAGTACTTCCCAGCTCGGCAAAGGACAGCACCGGTACATGGCTGAATTCGTCCAGCAACAAGGTGCGCAAGGGACTGCGCAGATCCTGTGCCACCAGCATCACGCTCTTGCTTTTGGGCCGCGCCGAAAATGCCTGGTTGAGCAGGTTGATCAGGGCTGCACTGCTCTCGTTGTCGAGGGCAAAGAACACGCCGCTCTGGGTCTGGCGCAACGCTTCGCGCAGGATGTTTTCAGTCTGGGGCGACAGCAGCCAGGCATGCAGGCCATCGGGCTCGCTGTATTGGTGGTAGATCTGCGACTTGAGGGCAATGCGCGCGTAATCGGCCAAGGCATCCGGTTCGCGCTCATGCTGGCCGTACTCGATCAACGACTCGACAATCAAGCGCACCGCACGCAACGGCACGCCTTCGCTGGCCAGGCGCTGCAGCACTGACGAAAACCGCGAAAGCGGCATGATGCGTTGCAGTTCCTGCACCAGTTCCGGCTGGTTGTGTTCCAGCCAACTGAGAATCGCCTTGCTCTCCTGGATACCGAGAAACCGCGGCCCGCTAAGCATCATCGCTCGCGTCATGCGCTCGATGATCAGGCTCGGGGCAGTGAAACGCTCGACCTGGGGGTCGTCCAATAAAGGGTCATCGGGAGCAAGCCATAACCAGTCCTGCTCATCGCGCTGACGCCACCCTCTCTCGCCTCGCTCCAAGGGTGGCGTCAGCGATGCGTATTCAACGGCGATGCGATCACTCAGGGTCGCCGCCATCACCGGCACTTCGTGCACGCAGAAGCGCATCTCGTCAGGCGCCAGCAAGTCATCGAATTCGGCTTCAAACGGCGGCAGCGTCAGGCCGATGCTTGTGACCAGCCCGTTCCGGGCCTGGCGAATCTTATGAACGATATCGATGACCTGCGGCGTTGCGTACAACGTCGGGTGGAACTGCAACAGATAGGGGCGTGACGGATCAAAACCGCGCAAGTCTTCGTCGCCGTTTTCCTCGGGCCGCACCACTTTTTCAGCCTGCGGCGGCGGGGCAGCCTCGCGCTGGCGCTGGCGCGCCAGGTAGTAGCCCAGGCTGCCGGTCATCAGCGAGATCAGAATAAACACCACCGTGGGCATGCCCGGCAGCGCGGCGAAGGCGAGCATGCCTACCGAGGCGATCATCCAGCTCTTGGGCTCACTGGTCATCTGCCGGGCAATTTCGGCGCCCATGTTATTGGCGCCCTTGCGCCCATCCGGTGCCACACGGGTAATGATCATGCCGGCGGTCAGGGAGATCAGCAGCGCCGGAATCTGTGCGATCAGGCCATCGCCAATGGTCAGCACCGAATACAACGCCATCGAATCTCCCGCACTCATCCCATGCTGGAACATCCCGGTGGAGAAGCCACCCAGCAGGTTGATGAGCACGATGATCAAGCCGGCAATGGCGTCGCCTTTGACGAACTTCATGGCCCCGTCCATGGCCCCGAACAGCTGGCTTTCGCGGGACAACTGCTCGCGCTTGTCGCGAGCTTGCCCACCGTCGATCAGCCCGGCGCGCAAATCGCTGTCGATCGACATCTGCTTGCCCGGCATGGCATCTAGGCTGAAGCGCGCGGCGACTTCGGCGACCCGTTCGGAGCCCTTGGTAATCACCAGGAAGTTGACCAGGGTCAGGATCATGAAAATCACCAGGCCCACCGCGAGGTTACCGCCCACCACAAAATTGCCGAAGGCTTCGACAATGTCACCCGCGTCCTGCTCCAGCAGGATCAAACGCGTAGTGGCGATCGACAATGCCAGGCGAAACATTGTGGTCAGCAGCAAAATCGACGGGAACGACGAGAACGCCAACGGCCCGGGCAGGTACAGCGCGAGCACGATCAGCAGACAGGAAATGCAGATATTGAGTGCGATCAGGATATCCACCAACCAGGTGGGCAACGGCACAATAAAGATGAACACGATGGCCATGACCACCACCGCGCCTAACACTTCAGCACGCTGCGCCACTTTGAGCAGCACAGCGTTGATGGCGGCCAGCACCGTCACGGGAGGCTCCTCGACTCACCGTCGAAGTGCAGATGACCGCGCTCGGCACGGGTGAATTCGTCCATCACCAGCAAGATGTTATGCAGGGCCTCTTCACGCCCACGGCTGTCACGCCACAGAGCCAGGGGCAAACGTTGCATCACCGGGTACAAGCCGTTGAGAGACACCAGTTGGGCAGCCGGTAGCGCGCCGCCAAAATCGCAAGCTAGCCGCTGGACTTCCGCCGATTCGATACCGGTGCCGGCATAACCCAGAAGCCGTTGCAGCAGGCCTACCGCATCCAGTTCCGCATCCAGGCGCTGGATCAACGCCTGGCAATTGGATAACGCCCCGCCCAGCTGGCTGCAGCTCTGCAAACCCAGCAGCAACGTACGCAGTTGTGCCGTGGGTACCGAAGGCGTGTGGGCGGCGATATCGTCGGCCAAAGCACGACGCATCAGGTTGAGCCCGGCGCCAAACTGCTCGCCACCGTACACCCCGAGCAGCGATTGCATCATGAACGCCAGGGATTGGCGCATGACCACACTGGCGTAATACAACGCACGCACCGCTTGGCGTTCCTCTGGGTCACCACTGGCCTGCTGCAGCGTCAGTGCGATATTCAGCCCGGCCTGGATTTCCCGCTTGAAGCGGATTTCCAACTTTGCGAGTGCATCTCGCGCCAGGGCCGCCTCGACTTTGCGCGCTTCAGCTTGCGCCTCGGCCGCCACCCGCTGAAGTACCACGAAGGTGCGCGCAGGATCGCGGCCAGTCAGCTCGAGCAATGTGTCGATACCAGGCTGTAGCAACAGTTGCATGCGGACCTGGCGAGCAACGGTTGCCAATGACGCCTGGGCAGGATGGCCCAGTTGTTCATAGAGCTGGGTGATGTGCTCAATCGGTGTGACCTGCCGCCCAATCGAACGGCGGCCCAGAGCCACGCCATTGAGCGCCATTTCTTCGTTGAATATCTGGGCAATGTCGTCGATAGCCGTGGCACCGGCCTGCGTTTGGGTAACGCCGATGCGGGGTTGATCCGGGTTCAGGATCGGTTGCACATCGTTGAACGGTTCGACTTTCATGGGCGGGCCAGGACAGGGAGTTTGTGTCCCTATGTGGCAGGCGCGCGCCGTACGGTTCCATCGAAACTACCCCTGCGGCGTTTTTGAAAATACCCGCACAACAGCATCCCCGCTTTTTGCAAACGACTGCACAAAACTCAGCACAAAAAATAAATATCTACTTATAAATCAATGAATTAAAACTTTTTTTCCTTTGGCACAGCCAGTGCAAAAGGGGTCACGTCGAAACCACTTCGACCGTGTCCACCCAGAGGAAAAAATCATGGATATCCCTATTGGTGCCCTCGCTCATCTTGTTGGCAGCTCGCCTCAATTCATGCTCCACCTGACGGACGACCAACAAAAAAAACTTCGGCGCTTCATTCATAAGCGCGTGCTCAACCCGGAAGATGCGGACGATCTTCTGCAACTCACCTACCTGGAAGCCTGGCGTAACCGCGAGCGCTACAGCGGCCAGGCGACACTCAGCACCTGGATGTGCGGAATCGCGCAGAACCTGATTCGCAACCACTTCCGGCGCCTGTATGCCAAACCGGTGCATTGCGAATTCGACGAGGCGCTGTGGCATGGCCAGGAGGACAGCCGTAATCTGGACTGGGAGTTCGAGGTCAATCGCCGGCTGGAAAAAACCCTGATAGCCATCAAGGACCTGCCGCAGGAAATGCGCAAAACCCTGTATGCCTCGCTGGAGACGGATGGCAGCTATCAGGACACCGCCGATGCACTGGACATCCCCATCGGCACTGTCCGCTCGCGCCTGTCACGGGCACGTGAACAACTCAAGCGCGTCACCCACACGCCGTTGCGACCTTAAGCCAGACTAGCTGGCCATCGTTGGGCGACAGGGATATCAGCCCAACTCGATCTAGCCTTTTCATGCGCGACAGCAAGGCCGTGCCCATCCCGCCAAAACCTGACGCCCAACCCGCCACTCGTCGCTGTTTAGCCCGATTTTCGTTAAACAGTTGAAAGCGTAGAAAAATTTTCAACAAAAACGCTTGACGCATTCCCGTTCTACGCGAATAATGCGCGCCACTTGGCTACATAGCTCAGTTGGTTAGAGCATAGCATTCATAATGCTGGGGTCCGGGGTTCAAGTCCCTGTGTAGCCACCAAGTACCGATCCATAGATGTCTACAGCAGTCTGTGAATCACCTCAAGAAGCCCGCCTCGTGCGGGCTTTCTTGTTTCTGGACATCCATGCGGGTCCAGCGAAGTCAAACTCCCCCCTCTCCAATACGACACTCGCCAACCTGGCTGCTTGATCATGCCTGTACTCCAGGCTTTGAAGACGCCGCCCACGCTCAGACCAACGCACCAAAGTTCTCTGCCGCGAATATCATGCGGGTATCGTCGCCGATCAGGCTTAAAGCTAACTTCTAGAAACGCATCAAGCTGAAACGTATCAGCCTGTGTAAAAAGTCAAATTATGCACAAATGCAAATTTACGCTTGACCCCAAAAACCGGTTTGCCTAAGATGAAATTACTGTATGCACATACAGTATTTTTTTATAACTTCCTTCACGGACGAGGTATTACCCATGAAAAGCAACACCGAAAAATTCGGCAAGATCCCCCATCAACCCAGCCTCTGGACTCGGGCCGATGCGCTGAAAGTCCACGCGGACGATCCCACTACGACCCAGCCACTGGTCAGTGCGGATTTCCCGGTATTGAGCAATGAGGTGTTCATCTGGGACACCATGCCGCTGCGCGACCTGGACGGAAACGTGACCTCCGTCGATGGCTGGTCGGTGATCTTCACCCTGACCGCGGATCGCCATCCTAACGACCCGGAGTACATCGACGAGAACGGTAACTACGACATCACCCGCGACTGGAACGACCGCCATGGCCGGGCAAAGATGTACTACTGGTTTTCCCGTACCGGCAAGGATTGGAAACTCGGTGGCCGGGTGATGGCCGAAGGGGTCTCGCCGACCGCTCGCGAATGGGCCGGCACGCCAATCCTGTTGAACGAAAAGGGGGACATTGACCTGTACTACACCGCCGTCACGCCAGGCGCGACCATCGTCAAGGTGCGTGGTCGGGTGGTGACGACCGAGCATGGTGTCAGCATGGTCGGCTTTGAAAAGGTCAAGCCGCTGTTCGAAGCCGACGGCCACATGTATCAAACCGAAGCGCAGAACGCCTTCTGGGGCTTTCGCGATCCTTGGCCGTTCCGTGACCCCAACGACGGCAAGCTGTACATGCTGTTTGAAGGCAACGTGGCCGGCGAGCGCGGTTCGCACAAGGTCGGGAAAGCCGAAATCGGCGATGTGCCGCCGGGTTATGAAGACGTCGGCAACTCGCGTTTCCAGACCGCCTGTGTCGGTATCGCCGTGGCCCGTGACGAAGACGGGGACGACTGGGAAATGCTGCCGCCGCTGCTGACCGCGGTCGGCGTCAACGACCAGACCGAACGCCCACACTTCGTGTTCCAGGACGGCAAGTACTACCTGTTCACCATCAGCCACACCTTTACCTATGCCGACGGCGTGACCGGGCCGGACGGGGTGTACGGTTTCGTCGCCGATTCGCTGTTCGGCCCTTACGTGCCGTTGAACGGTTCCGGCCTGGTGCTGGGCAACCCGTCCTCCCAGCCGTTCCAGACCTACTCGCACTGTGTGATGCCCAACGGCCTGGTGACCTCGTTTATCGACAGCGTGCCGACCGACGAAACCGGCAAACAGATTCGTATCGGCGGTACCGAAGCACCGACGGTGGGGATCAAGATCAAAGGACAGCAGACGTTCGTGGTGGCCGAGTATGACTACGGTTACATCCCGCCGATGCTCGATGTAGCACTCCAATAACAGCGAAACAGAGTGTTTGGGCAGCGGGCTCGAATTCGATAAAGAGCCCGTTGTGGATAGGATCGAGTATCCCGCCCGGCTCACTGCAACACCGACCCGTTACGGGCTGCAAGGATGCAGCCCGTAACGGGTCTTCCTCTTTGTGAGCTACTTCATCACACTCTTGCCTGTCTGACATACCCTTGAGCGCAGCAGGAGCGCCCTTCATGAGCCTCGACGTATTCGCCATCATCCTGCTGGGCGCCGCACTTCACGCCACTTGGAATGCCGTAGTCAAAGGGGGTGCCGACAAGCTCCTGACCACCTGCATGATCGCCTCAGTCGCTTCGCTGATCGCGTTGACGACTGTCCCGTTCCTGGAGCCTCCAGCGCGAGGCAGTTGGCCGTTCATAGGGGCATCAGTAGTTTTCCAGGTGCTGTATTTCGCCCTCATCGCCTCGACCTACCGTGTGGCCGACATGAGCCAGACCTATCCGATCATGCGCGGTACCGCGCCACTGCTGGTGGCTACGGTGAGCGTGCTGCTGTTGTCCGAGGCATTGTCGGCATTCGCCTGGCTCGGCATCGCAATCATCTCCCTCGGCATCTTGAGCATGGCCGCCGTCCCTTCGGCAGGGTCGCGAAAAGGCGTGGTGCTGGCCTTGATCAACGCCGGCGTGATCGCGGGCTACACCCTGATCGACGGCGTGGGTGTGCGTAAATCCGGCGCGCCGGCGGCGTACACCCTGTGGATATTCCTGCTGACCGGCATCCCGCTTTGCGCATGGGCCCTGGCCACGCGGCGCGGCGTCTTCATTGAATACGTCAGGCGCCACTGGCACCTTGGCGTGGTGGGCGGCTTCGGCACACTGGCTTCCTATGGCCTGGCCCTGTGGGCGATGACTGCCGCACCGATCGCCACGGTTTCTGCGCTACGGGAAACCTCCATCCTGTTTGGCGTGGTGATCTGTGCATGGGCACTCAAAGAGCATCTGACGCGGGCTCGCCTCCTCGCCGCCTGCATCATTGCCGGCGGGGCGATGGTATTGCGCCTGGGCTGAACAGCGTTTGCGCTCAAAAAAACTTCGTATCTGTATTTTGACGCTCTGGGGACCCACTGTTAGTGTCCGGCCTCCCCTACACGGAGTGCTCCTGATGAAATTGGATATCTACCAGGTCGATGCTTTCAGCCAACATCCCTTTGGCGGTAACGCGGCGGCGGTCTGCCCGCTGACCGAATGGCTGACCGATGAGCAACTGCACAACATCGCCGCCGAGAACAACCTCTCGGAAACCGCGTTCTTCGTGCCCCGTGATGGATTTTACGAGTTGCGCTGGCTAACCCCGGAAGTCGAGGTAGACCTGTGCGGCCACGCCACGCTTGCGGCGGCATGGGTCTTGATTCACCAGTTGCCGGATGCACCGGATGTGTTGCGCTTCGCCACCCGCAGCGGTGAGTTGCGCGTAACGCGCAACGGCGACGAACTGGCGATGGATTTCCCGGCCAAGCAGCCCGAGCGTTGTGAGCCGCCCGCCGGCCTGTTGAACGCCTTGGGGGTTGAGCACGCCGAGGTGTATGCCACCGATGACTACATCGTGCTGCTGGAAGACGAAGCCCAGGTCGCCGCCCTGACGCCGGATTTCGTTCGCCTCAAGGGCCTGCCTAAACGCGGAATTGCGGTGACGGCCAAAAGCACGCGCTTTGATTTCATTTCTCGCTGGTTCGGCCCGAATGTCGGTATCAATGAAGACCCTGTCACCGGCTCTGCGCACACCTCGCTGACGCCATTCTGGGCCGAGCGCCTGGGCAAGTCGCAATTGACCGCCGAACAGGGAGGCAACCGTCGTGGACAACTGCGTTGCGAACTCAAGGGCGACCGCGTGATTATCGCCGGGCACGCAGTGCTCTACCTCAAGGGCACGATTTACCTGTAAAAAGGAGCCACCCAAGGACAACAGATCATTCTCACAATGAACGGAGTTCAGCGCGTGCTTTCGATTTCCCGCCGTCAACTGTCAATGGTTGCCGCAGCCTTCGCCCTGGCCGGCTGTCACACCCCCGTCACTGAACAACCTCCAGCACCGGAGCTGGGTTCGGGCTACCGCAGCGATCTTGTGACGCAACACGCCGAGCGCCATATGGCTGCCGCCGCCAACCCGTTGGCGGCCGAAGCCGGGCGTGAGATGTTGCGCCAAGGAGGCTCGGCCATTGATGCGGCGATCGCCATGCAGGCAGTGCTGACCCTGGTGGAACCGCAGTCGTCCGGCATCGGCGGCGGTGCGTTCATCATGCTCTGGGATGGGCAAACCGTACACGCGTACGACGGTCGCGAAACGGCGCCGGCCGGTGCGACCGAGCGCTTGTTCTTGAAGGCCGACGGCACTCCCATGGCGTTTCCCGAGGCGCAGATCGGCGGGCGTTCGGTCGGCACGCCGGGCGTCTTGCGTGCGCTGGAAATGGCACACAAGCAAACCGGCCACCTGCAATGGGCCAAGCTGTTCGAGCCCGCCATTCGTTTGTCGGAGCAGGGCTTCGCGATATCCCCCCGCCTGCACGCGCTGATTGCCGCCGACCGCTACATCGCGCAGTCGCCGGAGATGGCGGCCTACTTTCTGAACGCCGATGGCACACCTAAAGCCGCCGGCACGCTGTTGAAAAACCCGGCATTGGCGAATGTATTCAAGCGCATTGCCAAGGAAGGACCGGACGCGCTGTACCACGGTCCGATTGCCGACGAGATCGCACGCAAGGTCCAGGGCAATCGCAATGCGGGCAGCCTGTCGCAGGCCGACCTCAAGGGCTATGTCGCCAAGGAACGCACACCGCTGTGCACCGACTACAAACAGTACCGCGTGTGCGGCATGCCGCCCCCCTCCTCGGGCGGGATTGCCGTTGCGCAAATCCTCGGCACGTTGCAGGCCGTGCAGGCCCGCGACCCGCGCCTGGCCATCGCGCCGATGGCACCCGTGAAAAGTGCCTCGCCCGCCGGTCTTGAGCCCAGCCCCGAAGCCGTGCACCTGATCGCCGAGGCCGGTCGCCTGGCCTTCGCCGACCGCGCATTGTATGTGGCCGATTCAGACTTCACCCCCGTCCCCGTCGCGGGCCTCGTCGCACCGGACTACCTGGCCCAACGCGCCACGCTGATCGGCGAGCGCAGCATGGGCATCGCCAAACCGGGCCGACCTGCGGGCATCCAGGTGGCGTACGCGCCGGACCGTTCGCCGCTGCGTATCTCCACCTCACAAGTGGTGGCCGTGGACGACCAGGGCGGCGCCGTATCGATGACCACCACGGTGGAAGCGGCGTTCGGCTCGCACGTGATGGTCCAGGGCTTTCTGCTGAACAACCAGATGACCGATTTTTCGTTCATCCCCGAAGAAAACGGTCAGCCGGTGGCCAACCGCGTAGAGCCGGGAAAACGCCCACGCTCAGCCATGGCGCCGACCCTGGTGTTCGACCGCAAGAGCGGTGAACTGCTGGCCACGGTAGGCTCGCCGGGCGGCTCACAGATCATCGAGTATGTGAGCAAATCCTTGGTGGCTATGCTCGACTGGAACCTCGACCCGCAAGCCGCCATCAGCCTGCCGAACTTCGGCAGCCGCAACGGCGCGACCGAACTGGAGGCCGGCCTGTTCAGCCCAGGGTTGAAACAGGCGTTGCAGGACAAAGGCCATACGTTGAGCGAGATTGAGATGACCAGCGGCATCCAGGCCATCGTGCGCACGCGGGATGCCCAGGGCAAGGTGTCGCTGAGCGGCGGCGCGGACCCTCGGCGTGAAGGCGAAGCGGTCGGCGACTAATTTTTTCAGCGGAGACATCCTGTGCAGCAGGCAGACAATCTCGGCGCCGTCCCCGGCGTCGACCATGGCTTTTGCTCGATCAATGATCCGCTACGGCCAGAAACCGTGTTCATCTGCAAGCAGGTGCACAGCGCCTCGGTGATTGAATGGCAGGCCGATCAGGTGGCAAACACCCTTGAGGCGGACGGCGTGTTCACCCGCGAGCATCAGACGATTGCGGTGATTACAGCCGACTGCCTGCCGGTGCTTATCGCCTCGGAAAACGGCGCAATGGTTGCCGCCGTGCATGGCGGTTGGAAGGGACTGCAAGGCGGGATCATCGCCAACGCGGTGCAACGCTTTGCCGACCAAGGCATTCCCGTGGACCAATTGCGAGTGGCCATCGGACCGTCGATCAAGCCGTGCTGTTATGAAGTGAGCGAGGGGTTTATCGGGCAGTTCCAGATCGATCAAGGCCACTTGTGGTGGGATGGCCTGGCGCCATGGAGCTTTGCGCAACCGACCCCATTGCTGCCACCCCGGATTACACCGCCGTATGCCAGGCAAGCGGGAAGTGCCTGGTTCGATTTGAGCGGGTATGGGGTGATGCTTCTGCAAGCGGCGGGACTCAAGCGTGAGCAGATCGAGGTCAGTAAGGTGTGCACTTATTGCACATCGCCCACCTTCGCCAGCTACCGCCGAAGAACTCATCACCCGCAGGAACCGAAGACGTTGATCTATTCGTGGATTGCTCGCTCAGACCGGTGAGAGAGAACTGACAAGGGATATTCTCAAGTCTCTCTCACAGGAAAAGTCACAACTCATGTTGCCGGGTTTTAAGGGTTTCGGCAGGACACTTCAAATGACTACCGACTGATCTTGAGCCCCTTGCGCCCGGCATGCCGCTCCAGTGCCAGCTCAATCAAGCGGCTCACCAGCTCGCTGTAGCTCATCCCCGCTGCCTGCCACAGCTTGGGGTACATGCTGATGCGGGTGAAGCCGGGCAGTGAGTTGATTTCGTTGATCAGCACTTCGCCATCCTCGGTGAGGAACACATCGACCCGGGCCAGCCCGGAGCAGCCCAGCACCCCGAATGCCTCGATGGCCAACTGGCGGATACGCTCACTGGCGTCATGGCTGATAGCGGCCGGCACCACCACTTGGGCGGCCTGCTCGTCGATGTATTTGCTGTCGTAGGAATAGAAGCCGTTGCCCACCACGATCTCGCCACAGCCGCTGGCGATGGGGTTGTCGTTGCCCAATACGGCGCATTCGATTTCGCGGCCTTGAACGGCGGATTCCACCAGCACTTTTTCATCAAAGCCCAAAGCCAGCTCGACGGCTGCGTGGTACTCGGCTTCGCTGGCAACCTTGCTCACCCCCACCGAAGAACCCTGGTTCGCGGGTTTGACGAACATCGGCAAGCCCAGTTTGTTGACGGCCGTTTCAAAGGACGTGCGCGCCGCATTGCCACGGGTCAGGGTGATGAACGGGGTAACGCCAATACCGGCATCGCGTAGCAGGCGCTTGCTGATGTCCTTGTCCATGCACACCGCCGAGCCGAGCACATCGGAGCCGACGAAAGGCATATCGGCCATGCGCAGCAAACCTTGCAGGCAGCCGTCTTCGCCCAGGGTGCCGTGGACGATGGGGAAGATCACGTCGATGTGCTCCAGCATGCCCTGCCCGGAGGTTTCCACGACTTGCCGGCTGGCCTTGCCTGGCACCACCGCCAGTTCGCGGTTGGACTGGTTGAGGGCGATCAGCGCCGGGTTCTCCTGGTTGATCAGGAAGTTCGACGTGTCGTTGAGGTGCCAGTGGCCGGCCTTGTCGATGCCGATCAGGACGGGTTCGAAGCGCGTACGGTCCAAGGCGTCGACGATATTGCGCGCCGATTGCAAAGAAACTTCGTGCTCGGCCGAACGGCCACCAAAAATAATACCCACCCGCACCTTGCTCATGACCCGGCCTCACAGTTGAAAGTAAGGCTTCTTAACACGGGCGGTCAGCGATTCGCCACCAGATGTGCACCGAACAGTACGTAGCAACCACCGGCAAAACGGTCGAGCCACTTGCGCGAACGACTGTAGAGGTTGGCCATGCGCTCACTGGAAAACACCAGTGCAACGGCGCAATACCAACTGAACGACAAGCTGGCCATGACGATCACAGCCAGCGTCAGCAGCAACGGCGAGGGCGAAGGAGGCATGGTCGAGGCGAAGATCGTCGCGACAAACAAGGCGGACTTCGGGTTGGACAAATTACCGAGCAAACCCAGCCGCCAAGCCGACAACAGCGAGCGTCGCTGCCCATCCGCCAGCGGGTTCCGGCCCGCGACCGGCACCGAACGTTTGAACAGCTTGAGCCCCAGGTAAATCAGGTAGCAGCCGCCGATAATCTTGAACGCCAGGTACAACATGGGCGCCGCCGTAAACAACGACTTGATGCCCAGGCCACCGGCCACTCCCCACAGCACCGTACCCGAGGCAACACCTGCCGAGGCCGCCACACCATGGCGGCGCGAGGCATTGGCGGCTAACTGGGCGATGTTGAAAAAATTCGGCCCCGGGGTGACGACGGCAACTATCCAGAGTAACGCTAACGAGAGCAATGGCGCGGTATAGACCCAGTGTGAAAGCTCCATAAACTGACCCCTGCTCGAAAAAACAGCTAATCCGTGTGAAAGCAGCATAAGCCGATCCCTGTTCGAAAAATAGTTAGCCGCTACCGCTCGACCGGAGGTTCCGGCATATGCACCAACAGATCACCGGGCTGGCACTGCAGATAGGTGCAGATGGCATCCAGCGTTCCCAGCCGTATACCCTTGACCTTGCCTTGTTTGAGCAACGACAGGTTCTGTTCGGTAATCCCGATGGCGGCCGCCAGGTCCTTGGATTTGACCTTGCGCCGGGCAAGCATGACGTCCAGCTCAATCACAATGGGCATTTCAATCTCAGACAAAGGTGCGGTTTTCGGAATCGACTTCACTGGCCTGCCACAGAATACGCGCAATCACTGCGATACAACCGGCCAGAAACAGTGCCACAACGCTGGGCGCCGTCACGCTCAGGGTGATCAATCGCTCGCCGACCGGCAAGGTCATTGTTATCCAGGCGCTCAGCAATGGTTCGCATAGGAAGTCCAGCAAGACCCAGATCGCGACGGCTTTCCCAACCTTGCCCAAGTGCGAAGCGGCCGTGCTGGAAAAGTACTCACCCCGCGCATAGCTCTGGAACAGCTTGCGCAGATGATTCAAGCCACTCGCCAAGGCCATCAGCGGAATACTCGACAGCACAATGGCGCCCAGGGTCTGCCATAGCGGGAACAGGGCTACCTGGTCCATGCGCCCCTGGATCAGGCGATCGCTCAGCGCAAAGCTGAAGCCCCGCCCACCAGTAGAAGAGCTCAAGGTTGGAAACAACCACACAGCCGCGTTCAGGACCAGCATGCCGACAATCAGCAACAATGTGATCACTGACATTCTTTGGCTAAGCAGGGCAAGACGTTGAGTGTTCATAAACAACCTCGTTGAATTAATGTCGAGACAAAATAGCGAATTTATTATCGTAAAACAATAATAATTTACCGATACACGATTAAAACCACTCATCCTTCCCAAAAAAACCTGCACAATCGTTCAAGACCACGCCCCACAACCTGCACAGACTGGGTTAACGTGTTTCCACCTCTATTTGTGACAAGTCACCATGGGCCAACCCACCTCCACCCTCGACTGGCTGCACCGCGCCCCGCACGCCAGCGGCCTGGACCGTATCGAGGCGTACTTTGCGGGCTTTGCATTCGACCCCCATCGCCATGACACCTATGCGATCGGGCGCACCTTGTTTGGCGTGCAGAGCTATCACTACCGGGGCTGCATGACCCACAGCCTGCCCGGCACGACCATGGTGATTCACCCGGATGAAACCCATGACGGCCGCGCCAGCAGCGTGGAAGGCTTCAAGTACCGCATGATTTATGTGGAACCGGCGTTGATCCAGCAGATTCTCGGAGGCCGGCCTTTACCGTTTATCCACAAGGGCCTGTCGACAGACCCACGGTTATTTCGCGCCAGCGAAGTGTTGCTGCAAAGCCTCGATTGCCCGATCGACCCGATGCAGGAGCAGGACGCACTGTACGACCTGGCCCAGGCACTGAACGCCGCCTCGGGGGTGATTGTCAGCCGCAAGTCGTTCGACTATGTCGCCGCCGAGCGCGCTCGGGAATTTATCCACAGCGCGCTGGGCCGCAGCATTACCCTGGATGAAATGGCCGACCACTGCGGGCGTGATCGCTGGGCCTTGTCGCGGGACTTTCGCTTGTTGTTCGGCACCAGCCCTTATCGCTACTTGACCATGCGGCGGCTGGACCTGGTACGCAGCCTGCTGGCCCAGGGGCAATCGTTGGTAGACGCGGCACTGACCGCCGGCTTCACCGACCAGAGCCATATGACCCGGCAATTTCGCAGCACCTACGGCATGCCGCCGTCGCGCTGGGTGAAGATGCTCGGGCGCTGAAAAAACTGGCTCGCTTTATGTGTAGGAGCGAGCTTGCTCGCGAAAAACTCACAGGCACCGCGCTCATCCAGGCAGCACGCGTTATCGTTGACGTTTTTCGCGAGCAAGTTCGCTCCTACAGAGGGTGGGTTCAGGGCACCAGTTGACGCCCGACAACCGGTGCGCCGATGCTCAGGAAATTCCCGCCGGCAATGTGGTGCAAGGTGCGTAGCTCATCATGCCCTTCAAAATGCCAATGCCCCTCGCTGAACACCCGCACATCGGCGTAGGCGGCAACCACTTCGCCCAGAAACAGGTCGTAGGTCTGCTGGTTGTGGGGCTCGGGTAACAAGCGGCATTCCAACCAGGCCACGCAGCCTTCCAGCAGCGGCGCTTCGGTGTGCTCCCCGCTAAAGGTTTGCAGGCCGTAGGCGGCAAACTTGTCGGTTTCAGCGCCGGTCGTATTACCGACCGTCTGCACCAGGTCAGCCTGGGCCACACAGGGCACCTGGAGCACGAAGGTGCCGGCGCTTTCGAGCAATTGGCGGGTCCAGGTGGATTTGTCCAGGACCACCGCGACTTTCGGCGGTTCGAAATCCAAGGGCATGGCCCAGGCTGCAGCCATGATATTGCGCTTGCCCCCAAAGGCTGCGCTCACCAGTACGGTCGGCCCGTGGTTAAGCAAACGATAAGCTTTGGACAGAGGAACGGGGCGACGATGGGTAGGGCTCATGGAAGGTCGGCTCTTCATGCAAGAAAGAACCTACGATACCTGAGCCCTATGCTCAGCTCGACAGCTGATTGGCGAACTGCCCGACCGCGCTGACCACCTTCTGCGCGCCGTCCTGGATTTCCACAATCACCGTACCCGCCTCGGACGCCAGCGCCAGCCCCTGTTCGGCTTGCACGCGGCCATCGGTCATCAGGGCGACCGCATCGCGGGCCATATCCTGGTTCTGACGCACCACACCGACGATCTCCTCAGTGGCTTTGCTGGTACGTGATGCCAGCTGACGAACCTCATCCGCCACCACAGCAAAACCACGGCCTTGCTCACCGGCACGGGCCGCCTCGATGGCCGCATTGAGCGCCAGCAGGTTGGTCTGCTCGGCAATACCGCTGATGGTCTTGACGATGCTGCCGATCACCTGGGACTGCTCGTTCAGCGCTTCAATGCCTTCGCCGGCCTGCTGCATGTGCTTGGCCAGGTCACGCATCACCCCCACCGCCTGCGTCACGACAGTGGTGCCGCGCTGAGCGCTGCTGTCGGTTTGCTGCGAGGTGCTGTAGGCAATGTTGGCGGCCTCGGCCACGGCCTGCTCCCGGTTGACCTGGTCGGTGATCACCGTGGCGAACTTGACCACTTTGTACACTCGATCATTGGCATCCAGCACCGGGTTGTAGGTCGCTTCCAGCCACACCAGGCGACCCTGGCTGTCGACACGCTTGAAGCGCGCCGCGATGAATTCTCCGGCCTTCAAGCGCGTCCAGAAATGCTGGTATTCGGCGCTGTTGTATTCCTCCGGCTCGCAGAATATGCGGTGATGCTTGCCCTGAATCTGCGCCAGGCTGTAGCCCATGCCATTGAGGAAACGGTCGTTGGCGGTCAGCACATGACCGTCGAGGTCAAACTCGATGACCGCAGTGGAGCGCACCAGCGCCGTGATCAGGTTTTCATGCTCACGCGAGGCCTCGATGGTCCGGGTCAGGTCGCTGGAGACGATCGAGAAATATTTGATGCGCCCGTCCGAACTGCGCACCGGCTGCACGATCGAGCGCAGCCATGCTTCCTTGCCATTGCCGCGCATCAGGCGCACGGTGCCGGCATAGTGTTCACCGCGTACCAGTGCGTTCTTGAAACGCTGCTGGAATTCGTTGTCGCGTACATGTGCCGGAAACAACTCGTCAATCAAGCGCCCCGACAGTTGCGTACCTTGATAAGCCATCTCCTGAAGAAAGAGGGCGTTGACCGATGCGATACGCCCTTGCGGGTCCAGGGTGATCGCGATCATTTCGCTTTCCAGGCTCTCTTTAACCTGTTGCAAGCTGGACAACTCTTCGCGAAGAGCCGACAGCTCCTGCTTCAAACGGGTCGTGAACATGGGGCACCAATGATCAAAGATGACAGGGTATTGTCTGCATCGGCGCGGCCGGCGTTTTCTGAAGAGGGTTTCACCTCAGATCCAACTATATTCCTGGCCGGTCAGCCGCCATTGTTCCGGCACACCCCCATCACTTGATACTCCAGGGTATTGAGCTTGCCCGTGGAGTCCTCATAGGTCATGCGTGACGGCACCGGGTTGCACGAGCGGATGGGCGGCGTCACGTTGACCACGTTGGCGATGTCCAGCTTCATGCCGTAGCGATACGCCTGTACCTCGGGTGCCGGCTTGCCAACCCTGGCCGCGTAATCGGCCATAGCCTTTTCATTGCGCTCCATCATCAGAGCGAACGTACGATCCCCGCCGCCTTCGGCCAGTGCGCCAAAAGACAGGATAGCCGTTAATACACCCAGGCCAATTTTATAAAAGTTCATTACCGGTTCCTCGTCTGAAAGTTCAGTGCCGAGATTAACCAGACAACCCTGACGCCATGTTCACGACAACATTACTTATTTGTTAGGTGGCCATGACTTTCCAGAATTGTAATGTTCGAGCCACTTTCCTGTTATCTGAGGTTTGCAACTATCAGCCTGGGCCAGATCAATAAGAATGCCTGCCCCCATAAGAAGCCGATAACTGCCAAGCCCCAGGAGCGAACCATGAATATCCGCCACTACACCCTTCCCTTTTCGTTGATCGCCGCATTGCCCCTGACCGCCGTGGCTGCTGAGGACAAGCCCGAAGGGTTTATCGAAGGCAGCAGTGTCAACGTGCTAGCGCGCAATTTTTACTTCAACCGAGATGATCGCAAGGGCCAATCCAGCCCCACCGGCAACGGTTATTCCGCGGCCTGGGCGCAGGGGTTGATCGGCAAATTCGAATCAGGTTTTACCCAAGGCACGGTGGGGTTCGGCCTGGATGCGTTCGCCATGTACGGCCTGCAACTCGACTCGGGCAGCGGCCGCAGCGGCGGCAAGGGCTCGTTCGGCGTGCTGCCGGTGGACAGCAACAACCACCCTGAAAACAACTACAGCAAAGTTGGCGGCGCGGTGAAATTGCGCGTGCTCGACACCGTGATCAAGGCCGGTGATGTGTTCCCGCTCACCCCCGTGGTGGCGTATGGCGACTCGCGTTTACTGCCGCAAAGCTTTCGTGGCGTGACCGCGCAAAACACCTCCATCGAGGGTTTGAGCCTGCAAGGCGGGCGCTTGAGCGGCATGAGCCAACCCAACGAAAGCGGCATGAACAACGGTTTCGCGACCTTCTATGCAGGCAAGGTGGACTCGCCCTGGATCGGCTACTTCGGCGGTGATTACCAGCTCAATAAACACTTGAGTGTGAGCCTGTACAGCAGCCGCTTGAAGGACGCCTGGGATCAATATTATTTCGGCAGCGCCGCCAGTTACCCGATGAACGATGACGTCTCATTGTTCGGCGACTTCAACTATTACAAAGCGGTGGACGAAGGCAAAAAACGCCTGGGTGAGTTCGATAACAACATCTGGAGTGCCAGGCTCGGGGTCAAGAGCGGCGCCCACAGCGTATCCGTCTCGCATCAGCGCAACAACGGCGATGACGACTTTGATTATCTGCGCCAATCAGACTCGATCTTCCTCAATAACTCGATCCAGTACAGCGACTTCAACGCGCCCAAGGAACGCTCCTGGATGCTGCGCTATGACCTGGACATGCAGCCGTTCGGTATCCCCGGCCTGTCGTTCATGACCCGCTACGGTAAAGGCACGGGTGCCGACTACAGCAACGCCAACGCCGTCTACATGCGCCGCGATGCAGCGGGTAACCCGCTGACCGACCAGCGTCGCTGGGAGCGGGATATCGAGGCCAAATATGTGGTGCAAAGTGGCACCTTGAAAGACCTGTCATTGCGCCTGCGCCAGGCCAGCGTGCGCTCCAGTGCATTTGAGTCGGACCTGGAGGAAGTTCGCTTGCTTGCCGAATATCCACTGGTAGCGCTGTAAGTGATTACATTCGTTCGCCGTTGACCAACATCTGTTCACAAATTCCCAGTTATCAAAACTGTAATATTGGCCTCACCTTCTCGTTAAGTTGATCTTCCTATACTGGCCTCAACTTATTCACCGAGCACATTCATCTCTGAAGCTTTTGTGTAGCTCCTTTGGAAAGAGATGGATTTTTAACGCCCCGCCTGGGGCGTTTTTTTTGAGCCCGGCTTTGTGCGGCCGATGGTCGCAGTTGACCCTGAAGCTACTTCACGGTTCAGACTTTTCCTACTCCCCCAACGCACAGCCCATAAGGAAATGGCCTTCTTTTTCTCTTCGTGATAGGTAACCCCCCATGCGTATCCTTGTGGTTGAGGACGAACAAAAAACCGCCGACTACCTGCAGCAAGGCTTGAACGAAAGCGGCTATGTGGTGGACTGCGCCAGCAATGGCATTGACGGCCTGCACCTGGCCGGGCAACACGCGTATGAACTGGTGATTCTCGACGTCAACCTGCCCGGCAAAGATGGCTGGGAAGTGTTGGAGCAATTACGCCGCAACGGCACCCAGCGCGTGATGATGCTGACCGCCCGTGGCCGACTGGCGGACAAGATCAAGGGCCTGGACATGGGCGCCGATGATTACCTGGTCAAGCCCTTCGAATTTCCCGAGTTACTGGCGCGGGTGCGCACGCTGCTGCGGCGCAGCGAACATATTCAACAGCCTGAAGTGTTTCGCGTATCGGACCTTGAGTTGGACCCTCGCCGCCATCGCGCCTATCGCGGCAACCGGCGCATTGACCTGACAACCAAGGAGTTTGCCCTGCTGCAGGTGCTGATGCGCCAGACCGGCGAAGTACTGACCCGCACGCAGATCATTTCCCTGGTGTGGGACATGAACTTCGACTGCGATACCAACGTGGTGGAAGTCTCCATCAGCCGCCTGCGTGCCAAGGTCGATGACCAGAGCGAGGTCAAGCTGATCCACACCATCCGCGGTGTGGGCTACGTGCTGGAGGCGCGCCCATGAAAACCGGCAGTCTGTCGATGCGCCTGGGCCTGACCGTCAGCCTGATGGGCGCGGGCCTGGTCGTGCTGCTGGCGACCCTGGCCTACCTGGCCCTGACCCATGAGCTGGAAAAACTGGCGCGCAAGGGCCTGGAAAGCAAGATGGAACAGATCCAGCACAGCCTCGCCCTGGGCCTCGATACCCATGCCATTCGTGCCCGCCCACATTCGCTGATGGACCTGGTAATGGGCCACGACAACTTCTACCTGACCATCGTCGGCACCGCGCCCAACAACAGCGTACTGCTGAGCGTCGGTGCCAAGCCGCAAGAACCGCTGCTGACCGACTTCAAGCCTCGGGAAACCCTCGGCTACCTGAACTGGACGGACAGTTATGGCAACCAGGTGCTCAGCGCCTCCAGCCTGATGCGCCTGGCCAGCGGCGAACGCGTACGGGTGTTGCTGTCGCTGGACCGCATGGACGACCAGGCACTGCTCAGTGCCTACCTACGAGCCACTATCATCGCGCTGCCCATGTTGTTGATCCTGATCGGCATGGGTGCCTGGTGGCTGGTGCAACGCGGGCTCGCGCCATTGAAGCAGTTCAGTCATGTGGCAGCCCAAGTCACCACCCAGGACCTCACCCATCGGCTGTCCATCGATAACCTGCCCAAGGAACTGGGCGAGCTGGCCCAAGGCTTCAATGTGATGCTCAATCGCCTGGACGCCGGGGTGCAGCAGCTCTCGCAATTTTCCGATGACCTCGCCCACGAACTGCGTGCGCCCCTGACCAACTTGATGGGCAAGGCCCAACTGACCTTGTCACGCCAACGCCCGCCGGAGGAATACAAGGCCGTGCTGGAATCCAGCACCGAAGAACTGGAACGCCTGGGACGCATCGTCAACGACATGCTGTTTCTGGCCCAGGTCAGCCACCCGGCGGCACGCGCCTCATTCACGGCGGTCCCACTGGCGGCTGAAGCCCATCGGGTCATGGAGTTGTTTGCGCTGAGTGCCGAAGACAAGCAATTGACCCTGACCTTGAGCGGCGACGCCCAGGTACTCGGGGACCGCCTGATGATCCAGCGTGCGCTGTCCAATCTGCTGTCCAATGCCATCCGCCACAGCCCGGCGGGCTCGCATATTTCGTTGCTGGTGGAAACCTATGGCAACCAGGTGTCGGTATCGGTGAGCAACCCCGGCCCAGGCATCGAAGCCCAGCACCTGCCGCATCTGTTCGAACGTTTCTACCGCGTCGACAGCAGCCGCGCCCGCAACGAGGGCGGCACCGGCCTGGGGCTGGCCATCGTGCGGTCGATCATGACCTTGCACCAGGGGCAGGCCGACGTACGCAGCCTGCCCGGTGGTTTCACGCTGTTTCGCCTGGTCTTCCCATTCACGTGAAGTGCAAGGGTCATTCTTCCTTGCGGTGCGCCCATTGATACAGCGCCGGCAGCACCAGCAAGGTCAGCAGCGTCGATGAAATAATCCCGCCGATCACCACCGTCGCCAACGGCCGCTGCACCTCGGCGCCGGTGCCGGTGGCGAGTGCCATGGGAATAAACCCGAGGGAGGCCACCAACGCAGTCATCAGCACCGGGCGCAAGCGCGTCAGAGCCCCCTCGTTGACCGCCTTTGATAATGAACGCCCTTCCTCCCGCAGGTTGCGGATGAAGGCAATCATGACCAGCCCGTTGAGCACCGCCACCCCGGACAATGCGATAAAGCCCACGCCCGCCGAGATCGACAACGGAATATCCCGTAACCACAAGGCCATGATCCCGCCGGTCAGCGCAAACGGAATCCCGGTAAACACCAGCAGACCATCCTTGAGGTTGTTGAACATCATGAATAACAGCCCGAACACCAGCAGCAACGCCACCGGCACCACGATACGCAAACGCTCGGAGGCTTCCTTCAATTGTTCGAACTGGCCGCCCCAGGTGGTCCAGTAACCGGCGGGCACCTTCACCTGGCGGCTGATCGCCGTCTCGGCCTCTTCGACGAATGAGCCGATATCCCGACCACGCACGTTGGCACTGACGATCACCAGGCGCTTGCCGTTCTCGCGGCTGATCTGGTTCGGGCCGAGCACCAGGTCCAGGCTGGCGACCTGGGACAAGGCAATAAAGCCCAATGGCCCCGCTTCGCTGCCGGCCATTGCCGGCACCGGGATCAGCAGTCGCGCAAGCCCCTCGATATCGGTGCGCAACGCGTCGGACAAACGCACAACCATATCAAAACGACGATCGCCTTCGTACAAGGTACCGGCCTGGCGCCCACCCACCGCGACGGCAATGGTGTCCTGCACATCGCCCACGTTCAGGCCAAAACGCGCGGCCTTGTCGCGGTCGATATTGATGGTCAGCACCGGCAGGCCGGAGGTCTGTTCCACCTTCACTTCCGAGGCGCCCGTGAGCTTTTTCAATGTTTCGGCAATTTCCTCGGCGGTCTTGTTCAGCACGGCCATGTCGTCACCAAACACCTTCACCGCCACATCACTGCGCACCCCGGAAATCAGTTCGTTGAATCGCAACTGGATCGGTTGCGACAGTTCATACGCGCTGCCCGGCACAATCGCACTGGCACGCTGGATATCGGCAATCAGCGCCTCGCGGGACTTCTTCGGATCGGGCCATTGCTCCTTCGGCTTGAGCATCACATAGCTGTCAGAAATATTCGGCGGCATCGGGTCGGAGGCGATTTCCGCCGTGCCGGTGCGGGCAAACACCCGCTCGATTTCCGGTACCTGGGCCAGCAAGGTTTTTTCCAGTTGCTGCTGCATCTGCACCGACTGCGTCAGGCTGGTGCCGGGTACGCGCAAGGCCTGCTGGGCGAAGTCGCCTTCACTGAGACTGGGGATAAACTCGCTGCCCATGCGGCTGGCGACCGCCCCGGAGGCGATGATGGTCAGCACCGCCAGGCCGAACACCAGCGAGCGACGAGCCATCACCCAATCCAGCACCGGGGCATAGGCCCGGCGCGCACTGCGCATCACCAGGTTTTCGTCTTCCTGGACTTTGCCGGTAACGAACAGCGCAATCGCCGCCGGCACAAAGGTCACCGACAAGATCATCGCGCCAAGCAGGGCGATCACCACGGTGAACGCCATGGGGTGGAACATCTTCCCGGCCACCCCCGTCAGGGCGAAGATCGGCAAGTACACCACCATGATGATCAGTTGCCCGAAGATCAGTGCACGGCGCGCCTCCTTGGCCGCCGCGAACACCTCATGCAGGCGCTCGCTGCGGGTCAACAAACGCCCATGACGGTGCTGCGCGTGGGCCAGACGGCGGATGGCGTTCTCGACGATCACCACCGCACCATCGACGATAATGCCGAAATCCAGCGCGCCGAGACTCATCAAGTTGGCGCTGACTTTATTGGTGAACATGCCGGTAAAGGTGAAGAGCATCGCCAGGGGAATCACCATGGCCGTAATCAGCGCCGCACGGATATTGCCCAGGAACAGAAACAACACCGCAACCACCAGCAGCGCGCCTTCAAAGAGGTTCTTCTTCACCGTGGCGATGGCTTTTTCCACCAGGTTGGTGCGGTCGTAGACGGTAACGGCCACCACCCCCTCGGGCAGCGAACGGTTGATCTCTTCGAGTTTTTTCGCCACCGCCTGGGACACGGTACGGCTGTTTTCACCGATCAACATGAACACCGTGCCCAGCACCACTTCACGGCCGTTTTCAGTGGCTGCGCCGGTGCGCAGTTCGCGGCCGATCTCGACCTGAGCCACATTGCGCACGCGGATCGGCGTACCGTCCGAGGTGGTGATCACGATGTTGGCAATATCGTCGATGGACGCCACTTGCCCCGGCGCCCGAATCAACAACTGCTCACCGCTGCGTTCGATATAACCGGCACCGACGTTGGCGTTGTTGCGTTCCAGCGCCGTGACCAGATCGCCCAAGGTCAGGTTGTAGGCCGCCAGGCGCTTGGGGTCGGGCGCGATCTGATATTCCTTGGCGAAACCACCGATGGTGTTGATCTCCGCTACGCCCGGAACGTTGCGCAGTTGCGGCTTGATGATCCAGTCCTGGATCACCCGCAAGTCGGTCGGCGTGTAGGGCGTACCGTCGTCTTTGAGTGCGCCCTCCTCGGCCTCGACGGTCCACAAGAATATTTCACCAAGGCCAGTGGAAATCGGCCCCATGGCCGTTTCGATACCCTCGGGTAATTGCTCACGGGCCACTTGCAGACGCTCGTTGACCAATTGGCGGGCAAAGAACAGGTCGGTGCCATCCTTGAAAATCACCGTGATCTGGGACAAACCAGAACGCGACAACGAACGCGTCTGCTGTAACCCCGGTAGCCCGGCCATGGCCGTTTCGATAGGAAAGGTGATGCGCTGCTCGGTTTCCAACGGCGAAAACCCGGCCGCTGCCGAGTTGATCTGTACCTGCACGTTGGTGATATCGGGCACGGCGTCAATGGGTAACTTCTGATAGCTGGCGATGCCGACACCGGCCATCAACAGCACCGCCAGCAGCACAATGATGCGCTGCTCAATGGCGAATTGGATAAGGCGCTCAAACATGGGAAATCACTCGCAGGATCAATGGGCGTGTTCGGCCGAGCCTTTGCCCAATTCGGACTTGAGGATGAAGCTGCCGACGGTTGCCACCTGTGCCCCGGCATCGAGGCCTTTGCGCACTTCGACGTAGCCGTTTTCACTCACCCCCAGTTCAAGATGACGGGTGATGAAGCCGTCCGGGGTGCGCACAAATACCGAGGGTTTGTCCTCGACGGTCTGGATCGCGGTTTGCGGCACGGTGACCTTGGCCTGGTAGGTATCGGTGGCCACTTGCACTGTTACAAACAGCCCCGGGCGCCAGGCGTCGTCGGGGTTGGGCACGCTCACGCGCACCGTGGCGGTGCGCGTTTGCTCACCGAGCAGGTTGCCGACATAGGCCACAGTGCCGAGCATGTCGGTGCCCATTTCGGTGGAGCTAACTTTCACCGGTTTGCCGATGCGCACCTTGTTCAGGTCCTTGGGAAACACACCGAAGGTGACCCACACCTGGGACAGGTCCGAGAGCGTGAACGCGTTGCTGGTTTCGCTGACGACTTCGCCGACGCCGAGGTGTTTTTCCACCACCACACCGGCAAACGGTGCGCGCAGCTCGTAACGATTGCCACCGACCAAGACTGCGCTGCCGCTGAGGGCGTTCATCTTTTGCCGAGCGTTGTTCAGGGCAATTTCGGCCTCCTGCAAAGTCTGGCGTGCCAGCAGGTAATCCTGCTCGGCGGAGATCTCGTCCTTCCACAACTGGCGCTCGCGCTGGAAGGTGGTGCGCGCCAGCTCGACACGACGTTCGCTGGCGGCCAATTCGCTACGTTGATCGGAGATTTGCTGGCTGGCGATCACCGCCAATAGCTCGCCCTTCTGCACCGACTGCCCGAGATTGACCTTGACCGCCTCCACCACGCCAGCCGCACGCGGGACGATGTGCGAGGTGCGGTCTTCGTCGAAGCGCACTTCTCCCGGCAATGTCAACAGCGTGCTGATCGCACGGGGTTGGGCCTGGACCAGTTGAATGCCGGCGGCCTGGATCTGCTGCTCGGTGAGTTCGAGCTTGCCTTCCTCTTCGTCGGCGTTGGCAAAACCGGACAGCATCAGGCCCAGGGCGACGGCGAGCGCCATGCCATGTTTCTTGTTCATCAAAAAGACTCCAGAAAAAATCAAAACCGGGCGAGGTCGCCGTAGATCCGTTCGATACGCACCCAGGCGTCGGTGGCCTGGGCGGTCGCCGTGAGGTATTGGGTGCGTGCAGCGATCAAGGTGCGCTGGGCATCGAGCACGTCGAGGAAGTTGAACTTGCCCATCTCGAAGCCACGGGTGGCACTGTCGACCGCGCGCTGGGCCGCCGGCAGAATCTGCTGGTTGAACGCTTGCACCTCGGTGTTTGCGGTTTGCCACAGGTCCAGCGCCTGACGGGTTTCGGTGCGCAGCCGCAGCTCGGTGGCATTGCGCAGGTCGCGAGCCTGGTCCGCACGGCGGCTGGCGGCGAGCACGTTGCCCTGGTTACGGTTGAACAGCGGGATCGGCATCGACACCCCGACCACATTCACCCGCTCGCGCACGCTGGCGTCGTATTGGCTGCCGACCGACACGTCGAGGTCGGGAATGCGCTGGGCTTTCTCCAGGCCCACACTGGCTTCGCTTTGCAGAATCTGTAACTCGGCCAGACGCAGCTCGGTGGTTTGCTCCAAGCGTGACAGCAATTGCGCAGAGGACGGCAAGGGCGGTGAGGATCGGCTTTGCGTGGCCACGCCCTGGAAGTCCGGCGCGGCGCTGCCGGTGCTGGCGGCCAAACGACGGTAGGCATCGGTGAGGCCGACCTGCGCACGGTTCAATTCCAGGCGAATCTCGGACAGTTGTACCTGGGCGCGGGTGGCCTCCACCGGTGAGGATTTACCGGCGTTGACACGACCGTTGGCAACCACCAGGCCGCGCTCGGCCAAGGCCATCGAGCGCTGCGCGAGGTCGAGGCGCTCCTGGGCGCGCAGGGCGCTGTAATAGCTGTCGATCACCTCGGCGCGCAGGCCGTTGCGGCGCTGCTCCAAGGTCAGCGCGGCGGCGTCCTGGGCGCGGGTCGCCACGTCGATTCGCGCACCGCGCTTGCCGCCCAGCTCCAGGGTCTGGCTGAGTTTGACGGTCGTGGTGCGGCTGTTGCGGCGGGTGTCTTCCGCATCCCAGGAGGCCACCGGGTTGGGGATCAAGCCGGCCTGTTGGCGACCGCCCTGGGCAATCTCGATTTCCCATTGCGCAGCCGCCAGTTCAGGGTTGTTGGCGAATGCGGCTTGCAAGGCTGAGTCGAGGGTGAGGGTTTGCGCCTGGGCGACACTTGCGGCCATCCACAACGTCATCGCGCCTAAAAATGCTCTTACGGAAATTGCCATAACGAAAGTTCCACGCCCATGAAGTCGCTGAGGTTCCCAGCGGGGGCAATGTAACTTTCGTTACTTATCAGAGCGGTGGGTGGAACATTACAAATCCGTTAGCCGGGATCAGGCGTGAACCTCGTCGTGCTCGTCATGTTGAAAACCCTCCCCTTCGACCTGAATGGTCGCGTGGGAAATATCGAATTGTTCATGCAGCATTTCCGTGACCGCACTAAGGATTTGTTGCTCGGTGCCCTTCGACGCGTCCGCCACCAAATGGGTGCTCAGCACATTTTTGCCGCTGGTCAGGGCCCAGATATGCAGGTCGTGCACGCCCTTGACCCCGGGTACATTGCCAATGGCCTGCTCGATCTGATCGATATCCAGGCCCTGCGGAACACCTTGCAGCAGCACGTTCATGCTTTCCTTGAGCAGGGTCCAGGTGCGTGGCAATACCCAGAAACCAATCGCCGCTGCGACCACGGAGTCGATCCAGCCCCACCCCGTGAACATGATCACCACCGCCGCGATGATCACACCGATGGAACCGAGCATGTCGCTCCAGACCTCCAGGTACGCGCCTTTGACGTTCAGGCTCTCGCCGCTGGCGGCGCTGAGCAGGCGCATGGAGATCAGGTTGACGACCAACCCCAGCACCGCAATCACCAGCATGCCGGTGGACTGGATTTCGGCGGGCGCCTGTAACCGTTGATAGGCTTCGTAGAGGATGTAGAACGCCACGGCGAACAGCAGCAGCGCATTGAACGCCGCCGCCAGGATTTCGAAACGGGCGTAGCCAAAGGTGCGCTTGCGGTCGGCGGGACGCTTGGCGACCTGGATCGCCACCAGGGAAATCGCCAGGGCCAAGGCGTCGGTCATCATGTGCGCGGCGTCCGACAACAGTGCCAGGCTGCCGGTGATGAAGGCACCGATCACCTCGGCGATCATGAAGCTGCCGGTCAACCCCAGGGCAAACCAGAGTTTTCTTTCGTGGCCGGCGCGTACTTGGGCGTGGCTATGTCCTGCACTCATGAAATGTCTTCCTGTGAGGGTGTCCGTCGATCATAGAGCTATAGGCCAGATCTTCGGACCTGCATTGCAAACTTGTCATCCGCTCGCCAGCTCGCCGTTACATTGCCGCACCAAAATCGCTCATGAACGCTGTGGAACCGCTCTATCGGGTATGCTTTTCGAGCAGGAAACAAAAAGAAACATATTAGCCAACCTGTTCGATAAGGAGTTCCCTCTTGGAGTTATCGACTGCTGCGTGGATGGTTCACGACACACGCCTCATGTTTTGCGTCCTGCTGGCCATCGCCAGCATCATCGTGCTGATCAGCGCGACCAAATTACCGCCGTTCCTGTCGATCCTGATCGGCACCTTTATCGCCGGTGTCGGCGCCGGGTTACCGCCGGAAGAAGTTGCCAAAGCCTTCAGCAAAGGCGCCGGGGCGATCCTCGGTGAGGCCGGCATCATCATTGCGCTGGGCTCAATGCTCGGCGCATTGATGGCCGAATCCGGCGCAGCCGACCGCATCGCCACCACGTTGCTCGGGCTGGGCAAGGGCAAGTCATTGCCGTGGGTAATGGCCCTGGTGGCGATGGTCATCGGCCTGCCACTGTTCTTCGAAGTGGGCCTGGTGATGATGGTGCCGATCATCTTCGTGATGGCCAAGCGTTCGAACCAGCCTCTGCTTAAAATCGCCATCCCGGCGCTCGCGGGCATGACCACCCTGCACGCCCTGATGCCACCACACCCCGGGCCGCTGATTGCGGTGGGCGCGTTGCACGCCGACCTGGGCCTGACCATGTTGCTGGGCTTCTGCCTGGCGGTACCGGCCGTGATGCTGGCTGGCCCGATCTATGGCAACTGGCTGTCTAAACGCCTGCACGTGGATGAACCGGCCGATATCGGCGCGCTGTTCAGCGCACCGCCCAAGGCCCCGCGCCAGCCGAGCTTTGGGGTGTCGTTGCTGATCATTCTGTTGCCGGTGATTCTGATGCTGGGCAGCACCCTGGCCAAGGTCGCGCTGCCTGCAGAAAGCAGCATCGGCCTGACCTTGAAGTTCCTCGGTGAACCACTGATCGCCCTCGGCCTCGCCGTGATAGCCGCCGTGATCTGCCTGGGCTGGGCCGCCGGCATGCCCCGCGCCGATGTCGGCAATACCCTGCGCAAAGCACTCGCACCCATCGCCGTACTGCTGCTGACCATCGGCGCCGGCGGCGGCCTCAAGCAAACCCTGCTCGACGCCGGTGTCAGCCAGACCATCAGCAAGGTCGCCGAAGGCGCACACATGCCTTACCTCTTACTCGCCTGGCTGATCGCCGTGGCCTTGCGCCAGGCCACCGGCTCAGCGACCGTCGCCACGACCACCACAGCCGGCATTCTCGCGCCGATGATGGCCGGGCTGGCGGCAACGCAGAGCTCATTGGTAGCCCTGGCGATTGGCGCAGGCTCGGTGTTCTTCTGCCACGTCAACGACGCCGGGTTCTGGATGGTGCGTGAGTACTTCGGCTTGCAGCTCAAGCAGACGATCTGGGTGTGGTCGGTACTGCAGACTATTGTGTCGGTCGTAGGTTTGATCGGGACGCTGTTGCTCTGGCATTTTCTGACCTGAGCCTCAGGCAGCCAAGGTGTGGCGCTTGCCAAACAGCGCCACACTCGCCACGCCCACCGCCCCCATCACCGCGCAGTAACCCACACAAATCCACGGACTGGTCGGCATCAGCGCTATCAGCAACAGCGGCGTGGTACTCGCCCACAGCGCGTAGGCAATGTTGTAAGTGAAGGAAATCCCCGACACCCGCACCTGCGCCGGAAACAGCCCGACCATCACCGACGGTACCGCACCGACTACGCCACAACTCAAGCCCGCCAGGGCGTACGCCGCGCCCAGCCATACACCACCGGCGATCAGGCTGGCGTACAACACCGCAATGCCTATCGGCAGCAGCAGGCTGTAGACCAGCACCGCGCTCCAGGCGCCGATGCGGTCGACCAAAAGGCCGGCGAGCACGCAGCCGATGTTCAGGAAGACAATGCCCAGCGCGCTCAAGGCGAAGGTGTGGCTGGGGCTCATACCGAAGGTTTTCTGCATCATGGTCGGGGTGATGACCACCAGTACCACCACGGCCGATGTCAGTACGCACGTGAGGATCATCGCCGGCAGCAACACGGCGCGATGCTCACGCAGCACGGTGCGCAGCGGCAGTTCGGCAGCGGCCTGGCGGCGCGCCTGCATTTCGAGGAACACCGGGGTTTCGCTGAGCCAGCGGCGCAGCCAGACGCCGATTACACCGAACACACCACCGAGCAAGAACGGGAAGCGCCAGGCGTAATCGAGGATTTCGGCGGGGCTGAAGAGTTGCGCCAGCAGCGTCGCGGTGAGGGCACCAAGCAGGTAGCCGAAGGTCAGGCCGGCTTGCAGGAAACCCAGGGCGTAGCCGCGGTGATGGATCGGGGCGTGCTCGGCGACAAAGGTCCAGGCGCTGGGCACTTCGCCGCCGACCGCCGCCCCTTGCAGCACGCGCAAGGCGAGCAGAATCAGCGGTGCGAAATAGCCGATTTGCGCGTACGTCGGCATGATCCCGATCAGCAGGCACGGCAAGGCCATCATCAGAATACTCAGGCTGAACACACGCTTGCGTCCCAGATGGTCGGCGAAGTGCGCCATCAGGATGCCGCCCAGCGGGCGTGCGAGGTAGCCGGTGACGAAGATGCCGAAGCTTTGCAGCAGGCGCAGCCACTCCGGCATTTCCGGCGGGAAGAACAGTTGGCTGAGGGTCAGCGCGAAGAATACGAAGATGATGAAGTCGTAGATTTCCAGGGCGCCGCCGAGGGCGGCCAGGCCCAGGGTTTTGTAGTCGGAGCGGGAAAAACGCTGCGCCTGTGAAGAGAAGGTGGCAGTCATGTGAAAGCTCGGCAGACAAACAAAATGGCGTGCAGGTTATGAGCTGAGCCCAATGATGGCAATCACGACAGATATATTTGTTTTCCTCATTGATCGATGAAGATAACTGCATTCCCATATCAATAGCCGTAGCGGAACATGCCGTAAAACTGCCGAACCTCATAATAAATACAAGAGGAATGACTCGTGGCCGATGCTATCGAAGAAAGCCGCTATGCCCGCTTTGCCCTGCGCTGCTCCAATTTCGCCGAGCGCTGGTTTCCTGACTCCTGGGTGTTTGCCGCCCTCGCCGTGATCATCGTGGCCGTGGCGACCCTGGGCATGGGCGCCGCACCCACCGAAGCCGCCAAGGCTTTTGGTGACGGTTTCTGGAGTTTGATCCCGTTCACCATGCAGATGGCCTTCGTGGTGATCGGTGGTTATGTGGTGGCCAGCTCGCCGCCTGCGGTGAAGTTGATCGACCGGCTGGCGCGTATCCCGAAGAACGGCCGCTCGGCCGTGGCCTGGGTGGCGTTGATTTCCATGGTCGCCTCCTTGCTCAACTGGGGCCTGTCCCTGGTGTTCGGTGGGCTACTGGTACGCGCACTGGCCCGGCGCACGGATTTGCGCATGGACTACCGCGCCGCCGGTGCGGCCGCCTATTTGGGGCTGGGCGCGGTGTGGGCGCTGGGGTTGTCGTCATCCGCCGCGCAGTTGCAGGCCAACCCGGCGAGCTTGCCGCCCTCGATCCTGTCGATCACCGGGATGATCCCGTTCACCGACACCATCTTCCTGTGGCAATCCGGCGTGCTGTTGCTGGCGCTGATCGTAGTCTCGCTGATCATCGCCTACGCCACCGCACCAGGGCCGAACAGCGCCCGCGATGCCAAGGCGTGTGGCGTCGACCCAGCCTTCAACCTGCCCAAGCCGCAAGCACCGAGCCGCCCTGGCGAATGGCTGGAACACAGCCCGCTGCTGACCATCCTGCTGGCCTTGCTGGCCGCCGGCTGGCTGTTCCATGAGTTTTCGAGCAAGCCGGCGATCAGTGCGATCTCGGGGCTGAACACCTACAACTTCCTGTTCATCATGGTCGGCGCGCTGCTGCACTGGCGTCCGCGCAGCTTCCTCGATGCAGTAGCTCGCGCCGTGCCGACCACCACCGGCGTGCTGATCCAGTTCCCGCTGTACGGCTCGATCGCTGCGTTGATGACCGTGGTCAAGGGCGGCGATGGCCAGACCCTGGCGCACCATATCTCGACCTTCTTTACCTCTATCGCCTCCCACGACACCTACGCACTATTGATGGGCTTGTACTCGGCGGTCCTGGGCTTCTTTATTCCGTCAGGCGGTGGCAAGTGGATCATCGAAGCGCCTTATGTGATGCAAGTGGCCAATGACCTGCAGTATCACCTGGGCTGGGCGGTGCAGATCTACAATGCCGCCGAAGCGCTGCCGAACCTGATCAACCCGTTCTACATGCTGCCGCTGCTGGGCGTGTTGGGGTTGAAGGCACGGGATCTGATCGGGTTTTCCTTCGTGCAACTGCTGGTGCACACGCCGTTGGTGCTGTTCCTGCTGTGGGCGCTGGGGACGACGTTGAAGTATTTGCCGCCGGTGATGCCTTAATCAACGGGTGAAGCACCTGTTGTTGCAACAGGTGCTTCATATAGGCGGTTTGCAGTCATACCGGCCGCGCCTCAGCCAACACCTTCGCGCGAAACTTCAAAGGCAAATCGGCAGGCGTCAGTAGATCCACATTGACCCCGAGTAGATCTTCAAGCTCGACTTGCAGCCCACCAAGATCAAATAGTGTGGTCCCCGGCGGCGCATCGACCAGCAAATCAAGGTCGCTGCCTTCTTGGTCGGTACCCAGCAATACAGACCCAAATACCCTTGGGTTAGAAATGCGAAAACGGCCCACCACTTCTCTGACGGCCGCTCGCTTCAGATCCAGCGCAGTTGAAGGTTTCACGGTTCACCCCGGTGACATCCATTATCGGGCAAGTCTAGCAGCGCGGGGCGCGTGTAGACACGTCTGGCTGCTCACATCACTGTCTTCGTTCCGTCACATTGCATTGCTACCGTCCTGCGAAATATCTTGCAACATCTCGCCAGCAAGGACTCCCAGCAATGAGTGATGAGCACGAAGACCGCCCTTCCCCCGATTCCGTAGCCCAACCGCCGGTCGATACCAGCCGCCGGCGCTTCCTGGGGGGCGCGGCGGTGCTGGGGGTGGGCGCGACGTTGAGTGCCTGCGGCAACGCCAACCAGACGCCGGGCAAACCGGTGGAGCGGCCATTGACGCCGCAAGAGCTGGACAAGGCCCTGCACGAGCAGGTGAAAACCGTGGTGGTGATTTATGCCGAGAACCGCAGCTTCAACAATCTGTTTGCGGACTTCCCTGGCGTAGAGAAACCGTTGTCGGCGCTGTCGGCCGCAGACACCCAGCAACGCGACCGCGACGGCAGCCTGCTGACCACGCTGCCGCCGGCCTGGGGCGGTGTGCTGCAAGTCGGCCCACAAACGGTGGATGGGGTGACCTATCCCAGTGAAGTGCAATTCCAGGAAAACCTGCCCAACGCACCGTTTGCCCTCAAGGGGCCGAACGCCGAAGACCTGCCGCTGAGCCTGGTCACCCGTGATTTGTGGCACGTGTTCTATCAAAACCAGATGCAGATCAACGGCGGCAAGAACGATAACTTCGTCGCCTGGGCCGATTCCGGTGGTCTGGTAATGGGTTATTACGCCCAGAGCCGTTACTCCCTGCGCCTGTGGGACGTGGCCAAGGAATTTGTGCTGTGCGACAACTTCTTCCAGGGAGCATTTGGTGGCTCGTTCCTTAACCACCAGTATCTGATCAGCGCTACCGCGCCGTTTTATCCCAATGCTGCGCAATCGGTCGCCAAGGCCCAGATCGCCACGCTGCAAAGCGATGACCCGACCGACACTCGTCTCAAGCCGTTGGACAAGTCCCCCGCCAGCGCCATGACCGGCCCGCCGCAGTTCGGCCCCAGCGCACTGACCCCGGATGGTTACGGCGTGAATACCTTGGCGCCGCCCTACTGGCCGACCTGGATTCGCGACCCGCAAAACCCGGACTACGCCAAGGCCGATCTGCCCAACGTACTGGTACCGCAGACCCACGAACACATCGGCGACAAGTTGTCGAAGAAGAACGTCGACTGGGCCTGGTATGCCGGCGCATGGCAAGCGACCCTGGACCAGTTCAAGGATTCGGGCGGCATCCCGAAGATCCCGAACTTCCAGTACCACCACCAGCCATTCAACTATTTCAAGCAACAAGGGCCGGAAAATCGCGCTGAACGCGACAAACGCCTGCGCGACGGCGGCTTGGGCGATGAGGCCAGCACCAACAAATTCTTCGCCGACGCCCAGGCCGGCAAGCTGCCCGCCGTGACCTTCTACAAGCCCCAGGGCAACCTGAACATGCACGCCGGTTACGCCGACGTGGCATCGGGTGATCGCCACATCGCCCGCGCCTTGAAAGTCCTGCAGGAAAGCCCGCAGTGGAAAAACATGGTCGTGGTGGTCACCGTGGATGAAAACGGCGGCTGGTGGGACCATGTTGCGCCGCCCAAGGGCGACCGTTGGGGCCCGGGCAGCCGGGTGCCGGCGCTGGTGGTGTCGCCATTTGCCCGTAAAGGCACGGTTGACCATACGGTGTACGACACAGCATCGATCCTGCGCTTGATCACCCGGGTGTTCCAGTTGGAGAAACTGGACGGTCTCAAGCAACGGGATGACGCGATGATCGCCCGTGGCCAGAAGCCCATGGGCGACTTGAGCAACGCATTGCAGTTCAATGTGTAGGTTTTCTTATCCAATAGCGACACACCGGGCGATTTAACACGCAGTTTTGCTGGTCAGCCGCTACTGTGTGGGGGTGGGCTTTCACCCCGCGCAGACGGGCTTTCGCTGACAAGGAATCAAGCATGTTCAAACCGACCCGGTTGTCTTTTGCCCTGGCCGCACTCTTGGGGAGTGCGGCCGTCCAGGCTGATATAGAAGTGCCGCTAGGCAGTACGCAGCGCGTCACCCAGTTGTTCGCTTACCCCAATAATTGCAACGTGATCTGCTTTCGGTCCTGGACGCTGGAACAGACCGTCGAGCACTACTTGAACCAGAGCCTGCAGCGTGATGGCTACAGCCGCGCCAAGGTCAGCGTGAAGACCCACGAGGGCCAGCTCTCGGCGACCTTCAGCGGCGTGCCTGACAACTACGGCCAGCCTTTGAGCAAATTGCTCGACACCGCCGACCTGGCTTACCAAGGCGCCAGCAAGCTCAACAGCGACGGTAAGTGGGCGTACAACTGGTACCTGTTCCTGCCGTTGGGCATGGCCCTGGAAAACCGCAAGAGCATTGAGCTGCTGCACTTCCCACCGGACTACTCACTGACCCAGGCCCAGGACTACCTGGAATCGGCCACGACCGACCGTTGGGCGACCTTGCTCACCGACAACGGTATCCCGGCCACAGAAACGCCTGCGTACCAGACGATCATCGATATCGCTCCCGTCGCTGCACCGTCTAACGCGGGCAAGGATCTGGAAGGCGTCTACAGCTATTTCAACAGCTACCAGACACGCATGGTCCAGGAGCTGAGCCTGACGCCAAGTGGCTCCTTGCCGATGGTCGCGTTCGGCGCACCGGTGCGCAATTGGATCAAGCAGCAATACGGCCAGACCGTCGGTGTGCTGGGCCTGGCGCAGATCAGCCCGGCCGCCGGCAAAACGGTCTCGGTGCTGGGCTCCAACCATCCCAGTTACATCTGGTATGCGGCTGACCCGGCCACCTATGACGGTAATGAGCAAAAGGCCGATGAAGCGGGCTTGAAGGTCATGGGTCAGGATTTGAGCGCCGCCTGCTGGCAAGCGGGGATGGGGCAGAAACCGGCCGGCGATCCCAATGTGTTGCTTCAAGCGTGCATGAATACCTGGCAAGTCACGCGCAAGGAGCAGACCTGTGAGCTGTTCTACACCTCGGTGCGCAACCTGACACCGGAGCAAGCCAATGCCAAATGCGCCACGCCGGTCATCAAGGCCCAGCTCAAACAACTGAAAACCGCCGCTCCAGTCCCCACCCTCGCAGCCCCAGCGTTGTAAATCACGCAAAAAACCCGGTTTCTACTGTCAGATTTGACAGTAGAAACCGGATCCAACTTCGACGATTCTTGAGCAGCCCCCATCAGCTGCGAGACTGGTAGTCAGACAACATCAGCAAGTCGATGCAGCCTAACCCAGGAGAGTCATGAAAACTCATGCCATGGATAAGGCCAAAACGTCTGTAAATGACTGCCTTTACCCCTTCAAGACACTGCTTGTTGAACAGGGTTACCCTTCGGCCAAGCAATTCAAGATTTTGCACGACATTGAGGGTGTCGGCGCCGGGGTCAAGGCCCGCGTGGCCTTCGACGCCCGCGTGCGCATCGCCAAAGTCTCCGGCTACGCGGTCAGCGAGCGACGCCTGCATACCTTGCAGTTGTCGTCACGCATCCATTTGTACGACCGCTGGTTCGCCGGCTTATTGATGCACTCGTGCAACCCGAACGTGTTTTTCGACACCTCCGACCTGGAGATATGGACTGTGCAGCCCTTGCGCGCCGGCACAATCCTGAGCATGGACTACGCGAGCACCGAGGACGTGTTGTTTCGGCAGTTCGCTTGCCAATGTGGCGAGCTGAACTGCCGGGGGTGGATCACCGGCAGCCAGGAGCCCTTGAACACCGAGGGACAGGCGTTCATGAAACAGTGGCGGATGCGCAAAAGCCCTTAGGCTTCACCCAGTGGGCGCAAGCGATACTGTGGCGGCAACTGCTCAAAGCCACTGATAGTGGTGTTCAAGCTCTTCCAGCGCCCATCCTTGATGCCGTAGATGCAGCCATGGATCGACAGGCTCTGCCCACGGTGCCAGGCGTTTTGCACAATGCTGGTGTGGCCGACATTGGCCACCTGCTGAATCACGTTCAACTCGCAGAGGCGGTCGACGCGTTCTTCTTCGGTGGGCAATTGGGCCAGCAGGTCGCGGTTCTCGTAATAGAGGTCGCGAATCGTGCGCAGCCAGCCGTCGATCAGGCCGAACTGGCGGTCTTGCATCGAGGCACGCACGCCGCCGCAGCCATAGTGACCGGTCACCAGGATATGTTTGACCTTGAGCACGTCGACCGCGTACTGGATCACCGACAAGCAGTTGAGGTCGGTGTGCAGCACCACGTTGGCCACGTTGCGGTGCACGAACAGATCACCCGGCAGCATGCCGACGATCTCGTTAGCCGGTACGCGGGCATCGGAGCAGCCGATCCAGAGGTATTCCGGCGTCTGCTGGCGGGCGAGCTTGGCGAAGAATTCGGGATCTTCCTGTTTGATCGCGTCCGCCCAGCGTTCGTTGTTATCAAGTAAGTCTTGTAGTTCGTTCATCAGGGAAAGCCTCAGGAATGGTGCGCAGTTTTGTGACTGACAACCCGTCGTCCGGGTCACGCTGAGTGCCAATTAGCTTGAATCTTTAGGCTGCCGCGCCTGTCCACACACTATAAGCCCCACAGTATGAGGATTGGCCATGACCGAATCACGACGTCCCTACGGCGCCACGCAGCCCGAACCGATTGATGACAACGAAGATCGCATGGGCTCGATGCGCGAGCTGGATTTTGACGAAGAGGAACCGACGGCGCAGATAGGTGAAGAGATCCCCCCGCGTGAGCGCGAGCACCTGATACCCGCTGAACGGGCGCGGGAGGCCGGCATGACCGGGGCTTCGACGGCCGCTCATGAGGCGACCGACGATGACATGAGCCCAGAAACCCTGATCCATGAAGACGGTGCGCGGGATGCTCGGGAAGCCGGCGATGGCGACGCTGCCGATTATGACCTGAGCATTGTCGATGAAGACGAGATTGGCGGCGGCAATGGATTGGATGAGGCCGAGTTGGCCGACATCGACCCGGTAGACGGTAGCCGCTGACACACCACCGGAGCTGGATGTGGGAGCAAGCCGCTCCCACACGAGGCCTGCGCCCTAGTCGACGAGGGTGCAGGCCATCACGACGGCATCTTCGCGGCCACCCACGGCGGGATAGTAATCGCGCCGACGCCCGATTTCGTTGAAGCCGTAGCGCTCATACAAGCGGAACGCGCTGGTATTGCTGTCACGCACTTCGAGGAAGCACTCGCGAGCGTTGGCGGCGTAGGCGCGGGACATCAGGTGTTCCAACAACGCCAAGCCCAGGCCGCGGCCCTGGTTTTCCGGCTTGACGGTGATATTCAGCAAATGCGCTTCATCGAGGATGATCTGTACTACGCCGTGGCCGACTTGTTGCTCGCCTTCGAACATCAGCCAGATCTGGTACTTGCCCAAGCCATCAAGAAAAATCCCGCGGGTCCACGGATGGCTGAATGCCGCATATTCGATTTTCAGCACCGCGTCGAGGTCAGCCTCGGTCATCGGGCGGAAGGATAAAGCCTCACTCATCAGTCGTTTTCCAGCGCGCCATCAGCCGGCGCATGGCTTGCCAGACATCAGCCTTACGCTGTGGCTCTTCCATTAATAATTCCAGGCCCGGCAGGGCCCAGGACAGGCCCAGGCCCTCGACCTGCAGTTCACGGTACCAGGCTTCGGCATTGGCCTCGCCGGCGAAACGCACGGCGGGCAGGCCGATCAGCCACAGGCATGCACAGGGTTCGTCTTCCAGGCGCGCCGACACAAAGCCTTGCACAAAATCCCGCGCCGCTTCCGGGCCCTGGTCCATGGTGCCGCGTACCAGCAGCGGCCAGCGCACCGGGTCGCCGACGATTTGCGGGCTGTCGGGCAGGCCGGCGGCGCGCAGCATGTCCTTGAGCAGCATATAGGCCGGGTCGCGGGTCTGGAAACGCTCGCCAGTGGGCAGTTCCACCAGCAACAGGCAACGGCCGGCGCGCAGCAATTGCAGGGCGAAGCGCGGTGGCGGCACTACCGGCGCCTTGACCACCGGCGCAGTCTCTTCAGCCACCACCGGCTTGGTCACCGGCGATGGGCGCGGTACTTCGATCTTCGCTCGCTCGACCACAGGGCGCGATTGGGCTACGGGGTTGACCACCGCCACGGGCGCTGCGGCCTCTTCGCCCGATGACTCGAACGCCTCATAGGGTTCAAGCGCCTGCAACAGCTCAGGCCGCGACGGCGCGGCAAACGGCAGTTCGGTGCGGGGCAGCCAGTTGACCACCTGCATGGCGGTCAAGTAAGCGCGACGTCGGGACTCGATAAGCACAGCTCGGCCACTTGTGGATAAGTAAAGAGCGGGGATTCTACCGCTGTTCGGCAACAATCGCCCACTGCGCGCTGACCGGCTGTGGATAAATCCCGCGCCTGATGCAGTACAATCGCGACTTTTAATCGCCAACCAGCCGGCCATTCCCATGATCGAACCCAAGCGCGTCCTACGCGCCCTCGCCGAACACTGGGCCTTACTGGAGCCACTGTGTGAACACTTCGACCAAGGCACCTTGAGCCTGGGCGAGCTGCGCGCACAACTGGCCGCCCAACAACTGGACAGCACGCCCCAGGACATCACCAACCTGCTGGACGTATGGATTCGCCTGGATATCCTGGTGCCTGTCGCCAAGAGCCCGAACCGTTTCGAGCTCAATGCGCAGATCCATGACTTCCTGGCTTATCTTCGCAAGGAGCACCGGCTTGGCCTGTGCCTGGAAATCGAAGCCTACCTGCGCCATCTGGAACGCCTGGCAGGCTACATCCAAGATGCGTTCGATATCCGTGACGGCCACGACCTGGCCCGTCAACTGCGCCTGCTCGACATGCGTGTGCGTGACGTGCTGAAAAAGCTCGCCAACGACGAACAGGCCCTCGCCGCAGTGGCCGACCGCGCCAAGACCAGTGACCGGCAGATCCCGCTGCGCCAGCGTTACGCCGAGGTATTGGCGACCTGGGATGAATACGTCGAACCGATGATCCAACTGGTGAACGCCGATGGCGCCTTCGAACAGGGCGTGCGCAAGGTCGAGAATGTGCTGCTGCGCCTGCTCACCGAGCAACAGCGCCTGGGTCACCTGGTGGACGACGACATGCTGCTGCGCACACACGCGCGCATTCTTGAAATGCAGACCAGTGCCCAGCTGACCTTGCGTCATGCGCGCGAACTGCTGTTGCCGCTGCGTGAAGAAGCCCGTCGGCACAACGCCGTGACCCGAGGCGCGGCGCTGGCCTTGTCGGCGATTCGCCGCAAGGGGCTGGACGCAGTGCCGCAAGCGGCGTTACCCATGTTTACCCGGCCGCAAAGCACCTTTCTCGGCAGTGCGAGCCAGGTGGAAGCCTATGTGTACGCCCTGGCGAATTTCGAGCCGAAACCGGCACGCTTCCCCAAGGCGCACAAGTCCCACAGAGGCGAAGCCCAACGCGCGCCGCGCACGGTCAAGGAAATGCTCGAACGCTGCGAAGACGCGCTGCCGATGCCGGACCTGATGACCTGGCTGCTGGAACAGGAACCGGACGGTGCCACCGACGAGTTGCTGTACTGGTTCTCGCGCCTCTCGCGGGAAAAACGTTTCAAGCGCGAACGCCTGGAACGCCGCGATTACCACACACACGAGCACCAGGTCAGCCTGCGCTCATTCGCCCTGCTCCCGGCCACGCCTGACGCCGCCGAGAATTCTGCGAGCACGCCTTATGCATCTTGATCTATCCGAACTGTCCCAGCTGGCGCCGATTTTTCGCGAGCTGTTCAAGGGTTACCACGTCAGCCGCCGCGACCCTGAGCTGTATGCACAATTGTCAAACTTCCAGGACCAGTACCGCACGCTATTCAAGGCCCTGGGCTTTGAATTGGTATGCGACACCCGGGGCTTCTACTATTTCGTGCCGGACACCGCCGTGGCCGCCGCGCAAGTGAACAAGACCGCGCAGCGCCTGGCGTTGTTCACCTTCATCATCGTCGAACATCTGGCCGACCAGGGCCGCGACCCGATCGCTGTGCTGGACGGTGGCAGCCTGGGCCGCGATGAGCTGCCGTCGTTGCTGGAGAAGTACCGCGACCTGTTTATCCAGGCCGAAGTGCAGACCCAGGAAGAACTCGAAGAAAAAATCATGCGCCGCATGACCCAACTGGGTTTTGCCAGCGAAGACAACGGCGTGTACCGCTTCCTGCCGCCGATGCACCGTTTCCTTGATGTGTGCCTGTCGGTACAGCAGGATCGCGACCTGGCCGCCAGCATCCACAGCGTGTTGCCATTGCCGGCACCGGTGATCATCGACGAAGACAGCGATGAAAAACTGCTGGAAACCGATGACCCGCTGGACCTCAGTGACTTTACCGAAGAAAGCGAAGAAGACGCCCTGGCTCGTGCCATTGCAGAAGAACAGGAGACCGACGCATGAGCAAGGAACGCTACGGCATCCGCCGCTTCGCCCTATTGAACACCGCCGGCTACAGCCTGGGCTTGTTCCCACTGGAAGAACCGCTGTCGGTCTATGGCGCGAACAACCTGGGCAAATCCGCGTCGATCAACGCCTTGCAGTTCCCGATCCTGGCGCGCATGTCGGACATGAGTTTCGGCAAGTACACCCTGGAACAATCGCGGCGCTTCTACTTCGCCAGTGACACCAGCTACATCCTCGTGGAAGTCTCCCTGCCTCACGGCCCCCACGTGATCGGTGTGGTCGGACGTGGCCCGGGGGGCGGTTTCGGCCACCAGTTCTTTGCCTATGCCGGCAAGCTGGACCTGGCCCATTACCAGAAAAACGATACCTGCCTGCGCCAGAAAGAGCTGTTCACCAACCTTGAGCGCGAAGGCCTGAAAGCCTATGAACTCAAGCCCGATGAACTGCGTCGCCTGCTGGTGGGCGGCCATACGTCGATCCCATTGGACCTGACCCTGATTCCGCTGCGCTCTACCAGCGAGCAGAGCCTGAAGACTTTCCGGGCACTGTTTATCAACCTGCTGCACATGCGCGAAATCACCGCGGCCAAGCTCAAGCAATTGTTCCTCGACGCGTTCGAACACAGCCTGCGTTCCGGCAGTGTCGATTACATCGCTGCATGCGAAGAAGCCTTCCGTGATGTACGACGCATGGAACAGGACTACAACTCGCTGGTGGCCGCCGGGCCTTTGGTCGAGGCGCTGTCCAATGGTGTGAAGCAGCGCGATATCCTGCGCGGCAAACTGCATCGCCTGTCGCCATTGCTGGATTCGTTGCTGGGCACTTGGTCGGATTACGCCAGTGCGCGCAAGGAAGAACTGACGATCCAGGCCGAGCACTACCGCAACGAGCAGGACGCGTTGCAGAACGACCAGCGCGGCGGCACCCAGGAGCTGATGCGCCTGGAGCGGGAGATCAGCGGTATTCAGCGTTGGTTGGGTGAGCTGTCGGTACTCAAGCATCGCTTTGCCTTGGTCAATGACGTCAAAGTGCTGGAGCAGCAACTGCTGGCGGCCAAGGATGCCCACGATGAATTGGCCGGTGCCCTGGCGCAGTCGCGACAATTCAGCGCCGAGGATCTGGACGAGCGTCTGCGGGATCTGGAAAAACGCTTGAAGTCGGTCAGGCAGCAGCTCGACCACGCGGACAACAACAGCTACGCCAAACTGCGTGAAGAGTTCTCGCAGCAGGATGTCGAACGTCTGATGCGCCTGTTCAACAGTTCGCTGTTCAGCCTGCCATTGGGTGAGCACGGCATCACGCTGGACGAGGACGGCCAGTGGGTCAAATCCCTGGAGCAGATCCTCGACGGCTTCAAGGGCGAGCGCTTCGAAGTGCCGGGGCTGTCCATCGACATCTCCCACATCGAGCCACCGGCGTTGCAAGCCTTGGCGGATCGCGCAGCACTGCGTGACCAGAAAGAACGCCTGGAAAAAGAACTCAAGCAGCTCAAGACGCAACAGGCGGTCGCTGCTGACCGCGCGGCGAGCAAGACCCAGACCGAAGCGCTGTACCAGCAAGTGCTGGATGCGCAAAAGGCCTTGGAAGACTTCCGCCGTACGCAAACCCTGAGTGCCGAAGAAGGCGAAAAACTGGAAAGCCTGGCGCAGATGGAAGCCGCCCAGGATGAGTTGAAACGCTCCAGCGATGCCTTCACCGAGCGCGTTCAGCAATTGTCGGCCAAGTTGCAACTGGTCGGCCGTCAGATCGCGGATATGGAAGCCAAGCAGCGTACGCTGGATGACGCCTTGCGCCGTCGCCAACTGCTGCCGGCGGACTTGCCATTCGGCACGCCGTTCATGGACCCGGTCGACGACTCCATGGACAACCTGCTGCCACTGCTCAACGACTATCAGGACAGCTGGCAAGGTTTGCTGCGCGCCGATGGCCAGATCGAAGCGTTGTATGCGCAGGTACGCCTCAAGGGCGTGGCCAAGTTCGACAGCGAAGATGACGTAGAACGCCGCCTGCAACTGTTGATCAACGCCTATGCGCACCGTACCGACGAAGCCCTGACACTGGGCAAGGCGCGCCGTGCGGCGGTCACCGATATCGCACGTACCCTGCGCAATATCCGTAGTGACTACGACAGCCTGGAACACCAGTTGGCCTTGTTCAACCGCGAGATCAACAAGCGTCAGGTGTCCAACCTGCAGAGCTTTCGCATCGTGTTGGCGCCGAACAAGGAGGCGCTCAAGCATATCGACCAGATCATCCACAGTGCCGGTCAGTATGAAGAAGGCGAAACCTTGTCGGTGTTCGACCTCAGCCAGAGCGCCGAGCAGGACAACAAGAACGAAGAGGCCAAGGAATACCTGGCACGCCTGGTAGCCGCCAACCATAACCAGCTGGGCCTCAAGGACTTGTTCGAGCTGGCGTTCGAGATCACCAAGGTGCACGGCCAACCGGTGATTCACACCGACATCGACGGCGCGGCGTCCAACGGCACTACCATGACCATCAAGGCGCTGACCAACATGTACTTGTTGCTGCACTTGATGGACCGCGACCAGGCCGGGCGTGTGCGCTTGCCGTACTACCTGGACGAGGCGGCGGACATCGACGAGAAGAACCAGGCCGCGCTGCTGGAAACCAGCTTGCAGCTGGGCTTCGTACCGATCCTGGCGAGTGTGAAGCCGCAGGTGTCCGCCCAGGTGGCGATTGACCTTGAAGGCGGCAGCGGGCCGAACGGCATCTACATCGATGAAGCGGACTGGAAGTACATCCGTCGTCACGATGTGGTGAAGGCAACGATGAACGTGCAGGCGGACGAGCCGGAGTTGGATGAGGTTTGATCCACTGCGCTGAAACGCAAAAGGCCGCGATCTGATGGATCGCGGCCTTTTTTATGGTTTTGAGTAGCGTGGAGCCCTTGGAGGCCTCTTCGCGAGCAAGCCCGCTCCCACAGTTGACCGAGTGTTCGCTGCAGGAATGCGGGCGAATGTGGGAGCGGGCTTACTCGCGAAAGGCAGCGCCTCGGTCTATTTGCCGAGAGGAATCTTAGGCGCCCAGGTCAGCCATTCGTCTTCGAACTTGTCGAACAGCGCAAAGGTTTGTTGAGGCCGGGCGGCATTGCCCATGCGTTCGCCGTCAGGAGTCGCGAAAGCAATACCGCCGGCAACCAGGGTTTCCAGGGACTCGGTACGTACGGTAGCGCCTTTGAACAAGCCGAAGTCAACACCAAAACCGCTGGTGTTCCAGAAACGGCTGCCACTACGTACCAGTGGCGCGTACTTGGGCTCGATCAGGATATGGATCAGGACACGGTCCGCAGTCTGGCCCAACTCGTAACCCGTGACCTTGCCGACGGTGACTTCGCGATAGGTGACCGGCACCCCTTCCTTCAACGAACCACGGCGGGCGGCGCTGAGGGTCAGGCTCAGGCCAGCCTCCTGGTGGGCGGTTTCAGGAGGCTGGTCCAGCGCGACGAAACTCTTCTGCGCAGTGGCGTTTTTCGCCGCCGGCTGCACTTCGATGTATTGGCCGGTGACCAGGGTTTCCAGGTTCGACGTTTTCATCAGGCCCAGCTCAGGCTTGACCACCCAGAACTGGCTGCCTGCGCGCGCGATCCGATCGGCCACTTGGGTGATACGTGCGCTGAGCAATACCGATTGCATGTCGGCACTCAGGTCAACGCTCTCGATCTTGCCCACATCCAGTCCCTTGAAACGTACCGGTGTGCCCGGGCGCAGTCCATCGGCACGATCAACCCTGATGGTCACCAGGGTGCCATGCTGATTGGCCGCGTCACGGTCAGCGAACAGGCGGAAACGTGGAATGCGCCTTTTCAGGGGTACGTTGGGCTCCGGGGTCTCGAAAGCAATACCGCCAGCCATCAGGCTGGCCAGCGACTCACTCTTGACCTGGATGCCGCCGGTCAGACCGCCAGTCAGGGTGACGCCGCTGGCATTCCAGAAACGCGTCGAACCGTTGACCAGGTTTTCGTATTCCTTCTCGATGTGAACGCCGATCACAAGCTGCTTGTTCTTGCGGGAGAACTGGTAGCTCTGCACCGAGCCGACTTTGACTTGTTTGTAGAGGATCGGACTGCCCACATCCAGGGAGCCGAGGCTATCGGTGAGCAGCACCATGTGCAGGCCTGGGGAGCGCAGGTCCAACGGCGGAGCTTTGGCACGAGCAGTGAACTCACGCTGTGGCGCGCCGCCTTTATCGCCAGGTCGGATGGCGATGTAGTTACCTTTGACCAAGGCTTCCAGACCAGTGATGCCCGCCAGTGAGATGGACGGCTTGACGACCCAGAACTGGGTGTCCTGCACCAGGTATTCCTCAGCGAGCGGATCGAGGGTCAGTTCAGCGTTAGCACTGGAGAGGCTTGGGTCGATCTTCAGGGTTTTCAGGCTACCGACCTGGATACCTTTGTACATGACGGGGGTGCGTCCAGCCTGCAAACCTTCGAAATCGGTCAGTTTGACCTTGACCCTGATACCGGCCGCGGCCGCATCAAAATCCTCATACAGACGGAAGGGCAGGCTCGGGTCGGTCGGCGGACTGTCCTTGCGATTCTCCGGCGTGGCGAAGGCGATACCGCCGGCAACGATGCTGGAGAGGGATTCGCTGCGCACCTTTACGCCGGAGAGGTTGGCGTCGATGCTGATGCCACTGGCGTTCCAGAACCGCGTATGCTTGCGCACCAGGTGGGCGTAGGTCGGTTCGATATAGACCTTGATCTCGACGGTGCTCTGGTCTTCGGAGAGCAGGTAGCTTTTGACCTGGCCAACTTGGATCTGCTTGTAGAACACCGGGCTGCCACGATTCAGCGAGCCGAGTCGATCGGCCTTGAGGGTCAAGTGCAAACCGGGCTTGGCGTCAGATAACGGTGGCTCTTCAGACAGCGCCTTGAATTTGCGAGTGGGTTCACCATCACCTGGACTGGCAGCGATGTAGTTACCTGAGACCAGGGTTTCAAGACCGGTGATACCCGCAAGACTGACGCTGGGTTTGACCAGCCAGAAACGCGTGTTGGTCTTGAGATACTGCTCAACGTCTTTGTTCATTTCGATGGTAGCGATCACACCGCGATTGCTGCCTTCGTCATCCAGAGCCATGGCTTTGACCTTACCCACGGTCATGCCTTTGTAGACCACTTCGGTCTTGTTGACCTGAATACCTTCGCCGCTTTCAAAACGGACTTGGATCTCGATGCCCTGTTGGTTATAGGCACGCCATCCCAACCAGCCACCGATGATCAGGGCAATCAGGGGCAACACCCAAATGGCCGACCAGTTGGAGGCTGGGCGGGTTTTAGCTTTAGGCAAATCACTCATGGTCGTCGTCCGACTCCGTGTTATCCCAAATCAGTCGGGGATCAAAAGTTACTGCGGCAAGCATCGTCAAGATCACCACACTGGCGAACGCTGCAGCGCCGAGGTCAGCCTCGACACTGGCAAGCCGGCCAAAGTTTACAACCGCCACCAGGATGGCGATCACGAAGATATCCAACATGGACCAGCGGCCAATGAATTCGATGAAGCGGTACATGATAATGCGTTGTTGCGCGGACAGCGGTTGATGGCGCTGCACCGAAAACAGTAGCAGACCGATACCCACCAACTTGAATGTGGGCACCAGGATACTGGCGATGAACACCACGGCCGCAATGGGGTACATACCGTGCTGCACCAGTTGGATCACGCCGGCCATGATGGTGCTGGGGTCGCCCTGGCCGAGGGTATTGATGGTCATGATCGGCAATAGGTTCGCGGGGATGTACAGGATCGCCGCAGTCATCAGCAATGCCCATGTGCGCGCCAGGCTGTTGGGGCGACGGGCATGGATAAGCGCACCGCAACGCGTGCACAGCTGCTCATCGGTGTCCAGCTCTTGCTTGTTCAGTTCGTGGCATTCGGTACAGATCAGAATACCTGCATCAATCGCTCGCATGATCATCCTCTCCAGACAGCGCCTGCCAGATCTGATGGGGCGACATCACCACCTCAAGCAGCACTTGAACGATTAATAGACTGACAAAACAGACGAGCCCCAGGCCGACTGTGATGGAGGCCATGTCAGCGAGTTTGACGATCGCCACAAGCACGCCCATCAAGTAGACCTCCAACATCCCCCAATCTTTCAGATGATGGTAAATGCGGTAGAGCAACAACCCATAGCTGCGGCCGACCTTCCAGCGGATGCTGAGCAGCACGGCCAACTGGCAGAGCAATTTGAGCAGGGGAATGCCCATGCTGCACAGGAACACCACCACCGCGACGCCTTGCATGCCGGTATCAAACAAACCGACGACGCCAGTCCAGACGGTATCTTCGGAGGATTGCCCGAGTAGATTGAGCTGCATGATAGGTAAAAAGTTCGCGGGGATGTAAAGCAATAGCGCGGCAATTACCAAGGCAAGGCTTCGCTCCACGACATTGTGGCGATGAGCGTACAACTCGTATCCGCAGCGTGGGCATTGGGCCTTCTCACCGATGGCGAGTACCGGTTTACGCATCAGCAAGTCGCACTCATGGCATGCCACCAGATCGTCCAGCGGTAAATCCGACACCTCAAGGGTATCAACCGGATCGGGCATAGTAGGGCTCAGACTCTAAAAATGGTTAGGTGCCTATTCTAGTGGCCTGGTTCAGAAATAACTGTGCAAATTTGTCGGGGAGTGCCGGTGAATTTTCGATCGCCCAAAACAAAACCCCATCTGCTTTCGCAAATGGGGTTTCGGAATTTAATCTTGACGATGACCTAC
>NZ_JBNPJU010000080.1:0-110659 GCF_050312575.1 Pseudomonas sp. R11F
GTGTCAGTGACCTTATTAGTGGCTGACACTCCGTTATCGGGAGCAAGCCCCCTCCCACATTTGTTTATGTATTGCTTCAGGAGAATTGCGCTTGTCCTCTCCCATTCCAGTCACGGTCCTCAGCGGTTTCCTGGGCGCCGGCAAGACCACCTTGCTGCGGCACCTGCTAAAAGCCGAGCACGGCCTGAAAATCGCCGTGATCGAAAACGAATTCAGCAACGCCGGTATCGACACCCAACTCCTGGGTGATGAGCCGGTGCAAGTCATGACCCTGTCGAACGGCTGCGTGTGCTGCACCATCCACACCGACCTGACCAAAGCCCTGTACCTGCTGCTTGAACGCCTGGACAGCGGTGAGATCGCCTTCGACCGCCTGGTGATCGAATGCACCGGCCTGGCCGACCCCGCGCCCGTGGCCCAGACGTTTTTCATCGACGAAGAACTGCGCGAGCGCTACATCCTCGACGGCATCATCACCCTGGTGGACGCCGCCCACGCCGAACATCACCTGACCCAGACCATCGCCCAGGCGCAGATCGGTTTCGCCGACCGCCTGCTGGTGAGCAAGCGTGATTTGGTGGATGACGTGACGTTTGACGCCCTGAGCCAGCGCCTGACCCGCATCAACCGCCGTGCGCCGATTCGTGTGGTGGACCATGGCGCCATCGATCTGGCCGAACTGCTCGATGTTCGCGGTTTCAACCTCAACGCCGGCATGACACTGCGCCCGGTGAGTGCCGCGCCTTCCATCGACCGCATCTCAAGCCTGGTGCTGCGCACCGACCAGCCGCTGGATATCGATCGTCTCAGCGCGTTCATGAACGAGTTGCTCGAAGATCACGGCAAGCAACTGCTGCGCTACAAAGGCGTGCTGAACATTGCCGGGGAGGATCGACGCCTGGTGTTCCAGGGCGTGCTCAAGCTGTACGGGTTCGATTGGGATACCGAATGGGCCGAGGACGAGGCGCGGGAGAGTGTGATCGTGTTCATTGCCGATGAGTTGCCGGAACAGAAGATTCGCGACGGGTTCCAGCAGGTTTACCAATCCTGACTTGAAATACAGGCAACTGTGGGAGGGGGCTTGCTCCCGATGACGGGGTGCCAGGCAGTTATCTATCACTGACATACCGCCATCGGGAGCAAGCCCCCTCCCACAGTTGATGGCATTTCAAATTGAAAATGGCATAAAAAAGCCCGGCTCTGGAGCCGGGCTTCTTATTCAAACCACTGCAATCAAGCGCCGTATACCGGCAGCTTTTTGCAGATGGCCTTGACCTTCTCACGGACCGCGTCGATCACGGCTTCGTTGTTCAGGTCAGCCAGGATGTCGCAGATCCAGCCGGCCAGTTCCTTGCACTCTGCTTCCTTGAAGCCACGAGTGGTCACAGCCGGGGTGCCGAAGCGCAGGCCGGAGGTGACGAACGGCGAACGTGGGTCGTTCGGTACCGAGTTCTTGTTCACGGTGATGAAGGCTTTGCCCAGGGCAGCGTCAGCATCTTTACCGGAAATGTCCTGCTTGATCAGCGACAGCAGGAACAGGTGGTTTTCAGTACCGCCGGATACCACGTCAAAGCCGCGGTCGATAAACACTTTGGCCATGGCCTGGGCGTTTTTCACCACTTGTTGCTGGTAAGCCTTGAACTCAGGCTGCAGGGCTTCCTTGAAGCAGATCGCCTTGGCCGCGATCACGTGCTCCAGCGGGCCACCCTGGGCGCCTGGGAAGACGGCGGAGTTCAGCTTCTTCTCGATGTCGGCGTTGGCGCGAGCCAGGATCAGGCCGCCACGTGGACCGCGCAGGGTCTTGTGGGTGGTGGTGGTGACCACATCAGCGTAAGGCACCGGGTTCGGGTAGACGCCTGCGGCGACCAGGCCCGCCACGTGGGCCATGTCGACGAACAGGTAAGCGCCGACTTTGTCGGCAATGGCGCGGAAGCGTGGGAAATCCAGGATCTGCGAGTAGGCAGAGAAACCGGCCACGATCATTTTCGGCTTGTGTTCAACCGCCAGGCGCTCGACTTCGTCGTAGTCGATCAGGCCGTTGGCATCGATACCGTATTGAACGGCGTTGTACAGCTTGCCGGAGGAGGAAACGCTGGCGCCGTGGGTCAGGTGACCGCCGTGGGCCAGGCTCATGCCCAGGATGGTGTCGCCGCCTTGCAGCAGGGCCAGGTACACCGCGCTGTTGGCTTGGGAGCCGGCGTGCGGCTGGACGTTGGCGTAATCGGCACCGAACAGTTCTTTGGCGCGATCAATCGCCAACTGCTCGACCACGTCGACGTACTCGCAACCACCGTAGTAGCGCTTGCCTGGGTAGCCTTCGGCGTATTTGTTGGTCAGAACCGAACCTTGAGCCTCCATCACCGCAGGGCTGGTGTAGTTTTCCGAAGCGATCAGCTCAATGTGCTCTTCCTGGCGCTGAGCTTCTTGCTCCATGGCGGCGAAGAGATCGGCGTCGTACTTGGCAATAGTCAAATCACGGCTGAACATGGCGGTCCTCAAGGATCGGGGGCAGAAAAGGAAGGCATTCTAACTCAATGGGTTTTAGATGGCATATGAAAGGACATCATGTCGCGGACAAGTGGGGCTCATCCACGGATCAGCGGTGCCATTGTGTGGGAGGGGGCTTGCTCGCGATGAGGCCAGTTCAGTCGAACATGAACAGCGCATCATTGCTGAACTGCGCCTCGAACCGGTTGGCCGGCATCGGCCGCCCAAACAGATAACCCTGCACCTCATCACAGCCATGCTCACGCAGGAAGTCCAGTTGCTCATGGGTTTCCACGCCTTCGGCGATCACCGCCAGGTTCAGGCTGTGGGCCATGGCGATAATGGCGCGGGCGATCTGGGCATCCTGTTCGCCTGACGGCAGGCCGTCGACAAAGGTACGGTCGATCTTCAGTACGTCGATGGGAAACTGCTTGAGGTAATTGAGCGACGAATAGCCGGTGCCGAAGTCATCCACCGCAATGCTCAGGCCCAGGTTTTTCAGGCCGGCGAGGATTTGCAGGGCTTCGTTGACCTCGCGCATCAGGATACTTTCGGTCAGCTCCAGCTCCAGGCACGCCGGCGGCAGGCCCGTGTCCTTGAGGATGGTGGCGATGCGCTCACCCAACTGGCCATCCGAGAACTGCCGCGCCGAGATGTTCACCGAGACTTTGGGCACCCGTACCTTGTTGTGGTGCCAGGTCTTGAGTTGACGGCAGGCTTCACTGAGCACCCAGTCGCCCACATCCACCACCAGGCCCAACTCTTCCAGCACCGGGATAAAGTCGCCTGGTGGCACCAGGCCGCGACGGGGATGGCGCCAGCGCAACAGGGCCTCGGCGCCCGTCAGGCGTTTGCCGTCGCCGCTGAATTGCGGTTGGTAATAAAGCACGAATTCGTTCTGCTCCAGCGCGTGGCGCAAGTCGCTTTCCAGCTCCAGGCGCTCCAGGGCGCTGGCGTTCATGTCGGCCTGGTAGAACTGGAAGTTGTTCTTGCCGCGCTCCTTGGCGTGATACATCGCGGTGTCGGCGTTTTTCATCAGCTGGCTCAGCTCGTTGCCGTCCTGAGGGCTCAAGGCGATGCCGATACTGGCGGTCACGAAAAACTCGCGGCCTTCCAGTACAAAAGGCCGCACCAGGCTGGCGAGAATCTGCTCGGCCACCGTGATCGCACGGTTCAACGCCATCTCACGGCTGACCCGCGGTTGCAGGAGCAAGGTGAACTCGTCGCCGCCCATGCGCGCCACGGTGTCGTCCTCGGCGACACAGCCCAGCAGGCGGGTGGCCATTTCCTTGAGCATGCGGTCGCCGGCGGCGTGGCCCAGGGAGTCGTTGATCGGCTTGAAACGGTCGAGGTCGAGGAACATCAGCACCACCCACGACTTTTGCCGCTCGGCCGACTGCAACGCCGTGTGCAGGCGGTCCTGGAACAGCGTGCGGTTGGGCAGGTGGGTCAGGGCGTCGTAATACGCCAGGCGGTGGATGCGTTGTTCGCTGGCCTTGCGCTCGCTGATATCACTGAAGAAACACACGTAGCTGGCCAGGTCGCCTTCATCGTCGAACACGGCGGTAATGCCGACCCAGGCCGGATAATGTTCGCCGTTGCGACGCTTGAGCCACACTTCGCCTTCCCAGGTGCTGTGCTGGTGCAACTGCTTGAGCACGTAGCGCAGATGAGCTTCCTGTTGTTCGTCGACGGTGAGCATGTTGGGCAACTGGTCGAGCACATCCGCCACGTCATACCCGCTGACCCGGCTGAACGCCTCGTTGGCCTGCACGATATAACCCGCCGGGTCGGTAATCAGGATCGCCGACGTCGAGTGTTCGAATACCGTGGCCGCCATGCGCAGGTCTTTCTCCGCACGGCGTTGCTGGCTGATATCGCGGCCCACGCCGAGGATGCCTTCGAACGCGCCGTGCTCATCCCACACCAGCACCAGGCGCAACTCGATCGGCACCTTGCGGCCATCGGCGCGCAGGCAGTCGAACAGGAACAACTGGGTCTGTACTTCATCGCGCAGGGTATTCAGGGCGTCGGCATCACCCAGGGCACGGCTGACTTGCTCCATCAGGGTATAAATGCCGGTCAATTGCTGCGGGTTGGCGATAATCGACTGCCAGCCGTTCTTGAACACCCAGTCCACGTCATACCCGAGCACGGCGTTGACCGACGGGCTGATGTAGTTGAGGGCCAGTTGGCTGTCGGTGGAGCAGATCACGTCACTGATGCTCTCGGCCAGCATGCGGTAGCGCTGCTCGCTGTCGCGCAGGGATTCGCTGGCTTCGATCTGGTCGGTAATGTCCTTGGCCACGCCGATGATCCGCGTGACCACTGCGCTCTTGTCGCGTGCCAGGGCTTGCTCGCGGATATCGAAGCGCCGCCACTGGTTATTGCGATGGCGAAAGCGCAGTTGGCATTGCAATTGGGTCGAATAACCGGCCTGGCGCTGTTGCTGGCGCAGGTCGTGGTAGTACTCGGCGTCTTCGGGGTTCAGCAGGATTTCCCAGAAATACTCACCCATTTGCTGCAGTTCGGCCTTGTTGTAGCCCAGGGTGTGGCCTAAATGGTGGTTGCTGAAGATCATGCGCTGGCTGATGACGTCCTGCACATACAGGTGGTCGGGCACGGTGCGCACCACGTCCGACCAGAAGCTTTCGCGCTCCACCAGCGACAGCTCGATCAGCTTGCGGCTGGTGATATCGCTGATGCTCAGGATCACCGCATTAAAATCGTCCTGCTGCTCCGGCAGGCGCATGACCAGCCACAGGTATTGCTCGTTGCCGGCCAGGTCCTTGCAGCGGATTTCCAGCTCCAGCTGGTTCTGGTGAGTGCGCAACGCTTCGAGTATCTGGTGGCCGATGGACGTGGCGTTGTCCGGGCAATCATTGATCAACCGCTGCCAGGCTTCCTCGCAGGACGACACGTTGAGCAGGCGCACCGCAACCTGGTTGACCTCGGTGATGCGTAACTCTTTGAGCAACTGCTTGTGCCCGTGGGGGTTGTCCTGCAGCCAAAGATTCAGTTGCTCGCGGGTCTGCAGGTAGGGCTTGTCAAAAAAGCTGTTGAGGCCCGACAAGTCCAGCACGCACAGGGCCACGCCGGTGCCTTCGAAAATGTCCTGATAGCGCCGCCGGCCTTCATGCACCTGGCGTTGGCGGCGACGCATGTTCAGCAGCACGATCACCGGCACCAGCGAGAAGGCCAGGCCCAGCAGGCATTTGCCGATAAACGCCGGCAGCAGTTGCTCCAGCACCGCACTGCGGTCGAACAGCCCGCGCAATTGCCAGTCGCTTTTGCTCAAGGGCGTGACCAGTACGCTTTTATCCAGCTCGTCCGGGGTCAGCGCAGCAGGCCAGTGAGCCGGCATTCCACTGTCACGGCTGACCACACGCTGGTTCAGGCGGTTCTCGATCGCCCACATCGGGCGTTGGCCCTGGCCGTCCTGGGGCGTGAGGTTGGTCAGGTAGCCGGGGGCCAGGCGCAAGGCCCAATACATCTTCGAGCCGCCGCTGGGCTGGTGCAGCAGCAGATAGATGAGGGTGCCGTCCTTGTTGTTGCTCAGGTAATAGGACTGGGAATGGCTGCGCTTGACCAGTTCTTCCAGCCAGGCGCCGTCCTGGCTGTCACTGGCGGTATCGCTGATCATCGCGCCGCTGGGCGCGAGCAGGGCGAAGCTGCGCAGCTCCGGCAAGGAGCGCTGTAAGCTGCGCATCAAGGCTTGTTGCTGCTCGGGAGTGCTTGGCGGCTCGACAATGGGCAGCAGGTTGAGGGCGATCTGCGCGCTCAGGGCCATGTTCAGGCTGATCTGTTCAGCCAGGTCGGCACTGTAATCGATGGTGTACTGCTGCTGGTTTTTCTGGTTTTGCTGCAGTTGGTCCAGCAACTGCCAGAACAATAGGGCGAGCAGCATGAGGACAAGCGTCGCCAACGCGCCTTTGAGGGTGCCGTGCAGGGGCGCTCCCGGCGCAATATGAGCGGCGCGCAAGGGAGTTGGCGGCGTGACTTTGGACAAGCTGTGATCCTGCGGTTTGGCTGGACTGGCGCGCGACGTGCACTATAAGCCGGACGCCCGAAGGGCGGCTAGCATGCCTTGAGTTGTGGCAAAGTGCCAGTCCCGCTTGGCTGGACTGACCAAGCGCATTGAGGTAGCTTTGCCGGTTACGCGGGGGCGTTCCAGCCCCAGACATTCAGGCTTTTTCCGCACGCAGGCATTGATTTCCGTCAACGGCCCGCGTGGCGCATGGCCTGCACGGGCTTCGCCCGCTTAATCCATCAGTCACTGACGCTAGGTTTACCATGGCTCAATACGTCTTCACCATGCATCGGCTGGGAAAAGTTGTTCCGCCGAAGCGGGAAATCCTGAAAAACATTTCGCTGTCCTTCTTCCCTGGCGCCAAGATCGGCGTGCTCGGCCTCAACGGTTCGGGTAAGTCCACGTTGCTGAAAATCATGGCCGGCGTCGACACCGAGTTCGAAGGCGAAGCCCGCCCGATGCCGGAACTGAACATTGGCTACCTGCCGCAGGAGCCGCAACTGGACCCGGCCAAGACCGTACGTGAAGTGGTCGAAGAGGCCGTCAGCGTGATCAAGGACGCCCAGGCGCGCCTGGACGAGGTCTACGCCGCTTACGCCGAACCGGATGCCGACTTCGACAAGCTTGCCGCTGAACAGGCCAAGCTCGAAGCCATCTTGCAGGCGGGCGATGGCCATAACCTGGAGCGCCAGCTGGAAGTCGCCGCCGATGCGCTGCGCCTGCCGGCGTGGGACGCCAAGGTCGAACACCTGTCCGGTGGTGAAAAGCGTCGCGTGGCCCTGTGCCGCCTGCTGCTGTCGGCGCCCGACATGCTGCTGCTCGACGAACCGACCAACCACCTGGATGCCGACTCCGTCGCCTGGCTGGAGCACTTCCTTCACGATTTCCCGGGCACCGTGGTTGCGATCACGCACGACCGCTACTTCCTGGACAACGTTGCCGGCTGGATTCTGGAACTCGACCGCGGCGCCGGTATTCCTTACGAGGGCAACTATTCCGGTTGGCTGGAAGCCAAGTCCGAGCGTCTGGCCGCCGAATCCAAGCAGCAATCGGCCCACGAAAAAGCCATGAAGGAAGAACTGGAATGGGTGCGCAAAGGCGCCAAGGCCCGCCAGTCCAAATCCAAGGCACGTCTGCAACGCTTTGAAGAAATGCAATCGCAGGAATTCCAGAAGCGCAGCGAAACCAACGAGATCTACATCCCGGCCGGCCCGCGGCTGGGTGACAAGGTCATCGAATTCAAGAACGTCACCAAAGGCTATGGTGACCGCGTGTTGATCGACAATCTGTCGTTCTCCATGCCAAAAGGCGCGATCGTCGGCGTTATTGGTGGTAACGGTGCGGGTAAGTCCACGCTGTTCCGCATGCTGATGGGCAAGGAGACACCGGACTCCGGCAGCATCGAGATCGGCGAAACCGTGCAGCTTGCCTGTGTGGACCAAAGCCGCGACGACCTCGACGGCAGCAAGACCGTGTTCCAGCAGATCTCCGACGGTTCCGACCAGATCCGCATCGGCAACTATGAAATCCCGTCGCGTACCTACGTGGGGCGCTTCAACTTCAAGGGCGGTGACCAGCAGAAGTTCGTCAAGGACCTGTCGGGTGGTGAGCGCGGTCGCTTGCACCTGGCCCTGACCCTGAAAGAGGGCGGCAACGTGCTGCTGCTCGACGAACCGTCCAACGACCTCGACGTTGAAACCCTGCGTTCCCTGGAAGAAGCCCTGCTGGACTTCCCGGGCGCCGCCATTGTGATCTCTCACGACCGGTGGTTCCTTGACCGCGTCGCGACCCACATCCTGGCGTACGAAGATGACTCCCAAGCGGTGTTCTTCGAAGGCAACTACACCGAGTATGAAGCGGACCGTAAAAAGCGCCTGGGCGAAGCAGCTGCCCAGCCGCACCGTGTGCGGCACAAGAAACTGGCCTGATTCGGCGGGTGGATAAAGGAACGGAGCCTTCGGGCTCCGTTTTTTTTTGCTTTTTTCCAGGAGGACTGAGGTGGATTCGTTCGCGAGCAAGCCCGCTCCCACATTCGACCGCATTCCAAAGGCTGGAATCCAATCAAATGTGGGAGGGGGCTTGCTCCCGATAGTGCTCCAACTGTTGGTGCATGCCTCAGGTTGAAATCACTTTTTTGGTGCGAAAAAGCCTGCTTATTTATATCCAATGCACCATTTAAATTCACAAAGGCGACATTTTGCGCTTTTCAGGTGCGATATGAATTGTTAAGGTCCGGGTCAAATCGACCCTGATTACAATAAAATTGCCGAGACTTTTCATGATCGAATCCGTCGAATCCTTCCTCGCTCGCCTCAAGAAACGCGACCCCGACCAGCCGGAATTTCACCAAGCCGTGGAAGAGGTCCTACGCAGCCTGTGGCCGTTTCTTGAAGCCAATCCCCACTACCTGACGTCGGGCATTCTCGAGCGCATCTGTGAGCCGGAACGCGCCATTACCTTCCGGGTGTCTTGGGTGGATGATCACGGCAAGGTCCAGGTCAATCGCGGGTTCCGCATCCAGATGAACAGTGCCATCGGCCCCTATAAAGGCGGCTTGCGTTTTCACCCGTCGGTGAACCTCGGCGTACTGAAATTCCTCGCCTTCGAACAGACCTTCAAAAACTCCCTGACCTCGTTGCCCATGGGCGGCGGCAAAGGCGGCTCGGACTTCGACCCGAAAGGTAAGAGCGATGCCGAAGTCATGCGTTTCTGCCAGGCCTTCATGAGCGAGTTGTACCGCCATATCGGCGCTGACGTGGACGTACCCGCCGGCGATATCGGCGTGGGCGCGCGTGAAATCGGCTTCCTGTTCGGCCAGTACAAGCGCCTGAGCAACCAGTTCACCTCCGTGCTGACCGGCAAGGGCATGACCTACGGCGGCAGCCTGATCCGACCTGAAGCCACCGGTTTCGGTTGCGTGTACTTCGCCGAAGAAATGCTCAAGCGCGACGGCCAGCGCGTTGAAGGCAAGCGCGTGGCCATCTCGGGTTCCGGCAACGTCGCGCAATACGCGGCGCGTAAGGTGATGGACCTGGGCGGCAAGGTGATTTCCCTGTCCGACTCCGAGGGCACCCTGTACGCCGAAAGCGGTTTGAGCGAGGCACAATGGTCGGCACTGCTGGAGCTGAAAAACGTGCAGCGAGGTCGCATCATTGAGCTGGCTGAACGCTTCGGCCTGGAATTCCGTAAGGGCAAAACCCCTTGGGAACTGGCCTGCGATATTGCCCTGCCGTGTGCCACCCAGAACGAACTCGACGCCGAGGCCGCCCGTACCCTGCTGCGCAACGGCTGCCTCTGCGTGGCCGAAGGTGCCAACATGCCGACCACGCTGGAGGCAGTGGATCTCTTCATCGACGCGGGCATCCTGTTTGCGCCGGGCAAGGCGTCCAATGCCGGTGGCGTGGCCGTGAGTGGCCTGGAAATGTCGCAGAACGCCATGCGCCTGTTGTGGACCGCCGGTGAAGTGGACAGCAAGCTGCACAACATCATGCAGTCGATCCATCACGCCTGCGTGCACTACGGCGAAGAAAACGGCCGGGTCAACTACGTGAAGGGCGCGAACATCGCAGGCTTCGTGAAAGTGGCCGACGCGATGCTGGCCCAAGGCATCGTCTAAGCCTCGGGCTCGATACGCATCACTTCGATCAACTGATCGCCGACGGGGCGCTTCCACAGCACCTCGTCGCCCACTTGGGCGCCCAGCAACGCGCGGCCCAGCGGCGAGCCCCAGTTGATCAAATGGGCGTGGGCATCGGCCTGGTCTTCTCCGACCAGTTGAATGCGTTGCTGCTCGTCTTGCTCATTGGCAAAGGTCACCCAACTGCCGATCTGCACCTTGTCGGTCGACAAGGCGGGAGGCACCACCTGAGCGCTCTGGACGCGTTGATTGAAGTAACGCAAATCCCGCTCAAGGTCGGCCTGGCGCTGTTTGTCGGCCTGCTCGCCCTTGGCGGCTTCGGCGCTGTACGCGTGCTGCAATTGCGCAACCCTGGCCTGCAACTGCGCCAGCCCTTGGGCGGTAAGGCGATTGGGCTGGCCGCTGACCTGACGTTCCACCGGCTGGTCGGCCTGGGCGGCGGCGTTGTCTTCATTAACAAAAGCTCGGCTCATGACATTCTCCCTCTATGGAGCTTGGGCCATGTTCGCCGCGCTTTAGTTTCGGCGGATGTCTGAAAGCGACCTATTGCGAGCGATAAGCCCGGGCGGCGTCGCGGTCCTTTTCCTGCTGCCAGGCGCGCTCACGCTCGTCCCAGTGGTTGTCCTTGTAGTCACGCAGCTCTTCGTTCTCACGCATGGCCTTGCACTGGCGAAAGCCATCTTCCCAACCCGCGGCGTATTCGCGGTCTTTCAGATAACGCGGCACGTTCTTGCGAAACTCCCCGCTGATCACCCCGGCCGCCTGGCGACCGCTGCTGCAACCATCATCGAAGCCATCGGCAAAGGCCGGTGGATAACCCTTGGCCAACAACTCTTGATGGGTGGACTGGCAACCCGACAACCACACTGCCGCACACAGCATTACCGCATACCGCCACATTGCTCGCTCCCTGGCCGTTTCACGGCTGATAGGGGAAGTCTAGAAGGGAATTTGTCGGGGCGGCGTGAAAGGGGTGTGAGAACGGTGTTGGGTTAAAGGGCCATCAACGATGATTCTCTTTAATTTGCAGGACGATTCCTAGAGAATCTCCGATCTATTGTGCCTTACGGTTTGGGTCACTAGTCTCCTGGCTTCGCTGTGAAAACAGCGACCGGGTTTAGCGACCCGAATCACTAAGATTCATCCTCTTTACACACTTGGCAGGAATTTTTTACGCCTGTCGATAACGTGTTATGGCGGCTGTGCGCGGGAGATCTTCGGATCTGCCGGGTGTCTAGGTGACCGGTTCGCTAACCTGCGTACAGCTGCCACCCCTATATGTTTAGCGACGTGTTGTGGTGGTCCTTCATCTCACTTAGTAGGTACACCATGTCTAAAGTCGTCCCAGATCCGCCCCTATCTTCAATCACCACTCTCGGCGTCGTTACCTTCGGCGACTACGGTGAAAACGAAAAACCACTGTTCCGCGTCAATTCCGGCATGCCGATTGATGAGGCTCTGGAACACGCCTCTACTTTGCTTTTCTACTCCAAGAAACTCGCTATGGAAGCTGCGATGGATGTGCGTGGCGAACAATACGCATGGGCTGCGCATTATCTGTGTGAGATGGGTAAGGCCGTCGTGGACGACCTGACCCAAGCGATGACGCCCGACACTTAACGCCAGGACCACGCATGTGGCGAGCAGGCTTGCTCTGCTCGCCATAGGATTTCCAATGGCTCAAGGCAGGCCGATGTGGCCTTCAGTCGTAATAGCCCACTGTCTTCTTCAGCTGTTCCGCGTACTCGTAAATCTCGTCGATAGACGAAATCGCGTGCCGGGTCTCATTTTTTTCCTCGTCGAATATTCCGAGGTACTTTTGGCTGCGATTGAAGTGAAGGCGGCAAATAGGTTTGCGATTGTTGTCGTCCAGCAGTATTCCGAAATAGCTCTGGGTATCCCGTTGAACTATCCGTTTTGCATCAACGACTGATCTAACGAGGGCTCGGACGATGTGATAACCCTCTAGCTCTTCAAGCGTCGTTAGAATCTTGTCTTCTGACTCGTTCCTGTCCTGAACATCTGCACTCGCGCTGTTCGCGCTGTTCGCGACGGGGAGTGATGCCATTGTCGGTGCGATAGCACCGCTCATTGCGGATTTCAGCCGTTCGTTGATCTGGTCGTTCAGGAATTGTGCTAATGCTTTTCGAGTCAGTTCGAAAAACTGCTCACGCACTTTTTGCGTGATCACGCCTTCGTAAACACGAGATGCGAAAAATTTTACGAAGTCATCCTCTGGCTTGATAACTTGGGCGCCGATGAGTTTTTTGAGTTGGCTGACGTATTTCAGTTCTCCGGCAGCATTGATGATGGAGTCAACATCGAAAGCCGACTTGGTAAGTTTAATCAATTCCGGTACGGCGTACTCATCAATATCCAGTAGGTCCAACTCTAAAAATGGCTTTTCGTCCATTTTGTTGGGAGCGTCCAAGTCGGTAAAAAACCTGTAGACCTGGCCGTTAGTGAGAATTGAAATTCTTGCACTCGTAACATGGAAATACCGAAAAAGCTGTGAGGCGTGATTGATGCTCAATGACTCGCCAATCTTTTTACATTCGATGAGTATTTGGACTTCACCATTTTTCATGATTGCGTAGTCAATTTTTTCACCCTTCTTTGTCCCAATATCACAGACAAATTCTGGTGTCACTTCCTGTGGATCAAATACGTCGTAGCCCAATACGGTGTTGATGAAAGGCATTACGAAAGCATTTTTTGTCGCTTCTTCTGTTTGGATGGCGGGGCCTTGTAACCGCACTTTTGCTGCCAAGCTGGTTAGCTTTTCAAAGAAATCCATGGTGAGCCTCTTACCTATTCAGATCCGTGTATAGATGGGGTGGTGGCAATTTGATTTGCCATCCGATACTAGTCATAAAATCCCATAAAGAGAATGAAGTAAGAGGCATTTTGGATTGATTGAAAAAAGCTAAAAATTTGTCCGAAATTTCCCTCATATTTATCAAAGGGTTAGAAGTGGGTTGCGAATTTGTATGCGTAGATGACGGTTTAGTTTGTCAGCACTGCATGCTCCGCCAATTCCTGCTCGATAAACGCCGCGATCATCGCGCGATACACCTGTTCAGTGACTTCAGGGTTGGCGCCCACGGTCTGCGATAAACCTCTTACCTTGGCGATCACCTGTTCAACCCGCTGGGGCGCCTTGACGCCATCGGTGTCTTTTTTGAAGCGTGCGGCCTGGGAGACGTAGCGGCCGCGCTCGGCCAGCAGGGTGACGATTTGTTGGTCGAGGTGGTCGATGTGGGTTCGGACTTCTTCGAGGGTGGTGCAGGTAACAGCCATGTTGGTTGAGCTCCTGAATGGGCGGGCAATGCGATGTAGCTGAATATACGCGAGCCGAAATGTGGGAGGGGGCTTGCTCCCGATAGCGGTGTGTCAGTCACTGGCTACTTGGCTGATGCAATGCTATCGGGAGCAAGCCCCCTCCCACACTTGGAATCAGTAGTGGTACCACTTCACTTCAAGCATCACTTCATTCATCGGCGTCGACAGGTGGCTGTACTCGCGCTGCGCACTCAAGCGTAATCCGAGGTTACGTGACAACTCCCATTGCTGGTTCAGGCTGATACTGCGCCGCACTTCGCCATTGGTGAAGAAGTCGCCCTTGGCTTCCAGGCTCAGATTCCCCAACGGATTTTTCCACAGCACGCCGGTGTTGAACCCGGCTGCAGGGGAGATGGCTTCGCTGAAGTCGTTGTTATGCTCCACGCGTACGGTGCCGAGGGCGAAGCCGAGCATGTCGTCACTCAATTGCCAGGTGCTGCCGGCGCCACCGTTGACGTGGGCCACCAGGGTTTGGTCGTCGTGCTTGCCCGGCACGCGTTCCAGGCCGCCGGTGACTTGCCATGACCAGGGTTGCAAAAGGGCGTTGCGCGGGGTCAGGGAGCGGATGGTGGCGAGGTCCAGTTGCTGCAGCTGCCAGTGGTTGCCTTCGTACTGGCGCAGTTTCATTTGCAGGATTTCGATCTGTGCACCAAGCGGGAAGCCTTCGGCGTTGTCGTTGAGGTCGTGGTAGGCCATGCGCAGGCCGTATTCGCCGAAGGTCTTGCTGCCACGTGTGCCGATGCCGGCCTGCCAGGTGCGTGACTCGTGGCCGTTCTCGGGCAGCCCGGGGCGTTCGATCTTGAGGTCGGGCGCCGGGTTCTGGTTGATGGCGCGCAGCAGTTCGAAGCTGCGCTGGGAGCGTTCGGTGTCGCGCTCCAGGCCATTGGCGCGGTAGCGACCCAGGCGGTAGGCCGCGTCGATGATCAGCGCCTGGCGCTCGCGGGGCAGGGCTTTGAAGGCCGGCGCCTGCAATTGCTTCTGGTCGTCGCTGATTTTCAGCACCCATTGCTGTTCATCGCCATCCAGTGGTTTGGCGCGCTCCAGCAACTCGCGCTCGCGGGACGGGCGATAGTCGATCTTCTCGACCAGCCCCGCATCCTTTACCGCCTTGACGGTGTCGGTTGGAATGGCGGTCAGCGGGAATTGCTCCGTCAGGCGCAAGCCGGGGCGGGCCACTTGCAGCAGCTCCAGCAGGCGGTACGAGCAGTTTTCGTCGAAGAAGAAGTAGTCGAACTGGATCTGCTTGAGCTCCCACACGTGCTCGACCATGCGTTCGGTTTCGACCTGGGTCAGGTTCAGGCGGTATTCCCACAGGTCGCGGTTTTCGAGGCTGCGGTACTCCGAGAGTTTCTCCTGGTAGGGCACCAGTGCGAACAGGCCGGGATAACCGCCCATCAGGCCCTTCCAGGCGTAAAGAATGCTGTTGTCGGAGCCTTCGATATAGGCGCCGAAGTTGATTGCATAGCTGAGCAGGGCGGTGTTGTTGCTCTGCACGTCAGCCTGGTCGATGCGCAGCAGCGTGTGACCGAACATCGACGACGGGCTGTTGAGGTAGGCAGCCGGGAAGATCATCACGGCGCTGTGGGGCGCGACGTCTTTGAACCATTGCTTGAACTCTGTGCAGTCCACGGCGGGCAGGTCGGTCAGGTGCAACTGGTCCTTGAGCCAGCGGGTCCGTGCGGGGTACACGCATTGGGCGTGTTTTTCACCTAGGCTCGCAGGTTGGTACAGCGCCTGGACGGTGGCCTTGAGTTCGGCATCCGGGTGGTGTGCGCCATCGGCAGCAATGAAGAATTTCTTGTCGCTGACATAACTGCGCCAGCCGCTGATTTTGCCGGCTTCGTAATGGCCCAAAGATAGCCAGAACGGGTCGTTGGCCAGTTGCTGCAAACGTTGATCATCAATAGGCGCGGCCGCATACAGCGGGGCGCAAGCGAAGAGTGCCAACCAGGCAAAGCGTTTGAGCATAGGGGCAACTTAAGTCGGAATAAGTGAGACCCAAAGGGGGGCGGGTCCAAAAAATAAGGCCCGCGTCTCGCAAGACGCGGGCGGGTCGAGCTTAAGCTTGGGTCGCGTATTTCGCCAAGCGGGCATCGCCTTTCAGTACAGCGAGGGTGTTGGTGTGCACGTCGTCGGCGGTCACGTCAGCTTTGCTGAAGATCTGCTGGAAGTGCTCGTGGGTCACTGCCGCAAAGTGCTCGCGGTCCTCAGGGGCTACGCCCAGTACCACCGCGTAGGTGGTCAGTGCTTCGCCATTGCCTTTGGCCATGTCTTCGGACAGCTCGTTCATCATGCCATTCATGGCAATCCAGGACTTGCCGCCGTAGGTCAGCTTGCTGTTGGTGTTACAGCCGTTGGTGCCCGAGGTCATGCCGAAGGTGGCGTTACCCGAGGTGCCGTTGGTGGTCGACGCGAGGAAGTGCGCCGGAGTACCGCGCTGGCCTTCGAACAGCATGTTGCCCCAACCGCAGTTCGGGCCGCCTGGTGCTTCTGCCATAGCATTGAGGGAGACAACGGTGAAGAGAGTACCAAGAAGGATCCGTTTCATAGCTTTGTTCTCTTTGTGTGCAAACCAATGGACAAGGGGTTCAGGCGCTTCGCAGCGCCCTAAGGGGCCAGTTATTAGTCCAACCCGCGCAGTTTGGAGTTTAGGCATGATCCTGGGGTTCCGTTATTTTTTATAAAACAATCGGCCTTATCGCGATTTTTTTTGCAGGGCGCCTACCGCAGCGCAGCTTTCCCAACGGCGCGCCTTGCCATAGCGCGCAAGCGAGAGCCAGAATGCCGTCATCTGCCCCGCCTGATGTAAGGAAGCCCGATGCCTGATCCTGTTGCTGCCAGCTTGCGTCTAGCGCCCGAAGCGCTGACTCGCCCTTTCTCCGCTGAACAGTTCAGCTTCTCGACCACCAATGATTTGGAGCCTTTTCGCGGTGTGCTTGGCCAGGAACGTGCGGTCGAAGCCTTGCAGTTCGGTGTGGCCATGCCACGCCCCGGTTACAACGTGTTTGTCATGGGTGAGCCCGGTACTGGCCGCTTTTCGTTCGTCAAACGCTACCTGAAGGCCGAAGGCAAACGCCTGCAGACCCCGGCGGACTGGGTCTATGTGAATAATTTCGATGAGCCGCGCGAACCGCGTGCCCTGGAGCTGCAAGGCGGCGCCGCCGCAGCGTTCATCGCCGATATCAACGCTCTGGTCGACAACCTGGTGGCGACTTTCCCGGCGGTCTTCGAACACCCGACTTATCAACAGCGCAAAAGCGCCATCGACCGCGCCTTCAACCAGCGCTACGACAAGGCGTTGGACGTCATCGAACGCCTGGCCCTGGAAAAAGACGTAGCGCTGTATCGCGACAGCTCCAACATCGCCTTCACGCCGATGCTCGACGGCAAGGCGCTGGACGAAGCCGAGTTCTCGCAATTGCCGGAAGCCGACCGCGAGCGTTTCCATACGGATATCTCCGAGCTGGAAGAGCGCCTCAACGAGGAACTGGCCAGCCTGCCGCAGTGGAAGCGTGAGTCGAATAACCAACTGCGCCAATTCAACGAAGAAACCATCACCCTGGCCCTGCAGCCATTGCTCGCTCCGCTGTCGGAAAAGTACGCGGAAAACGCCGCCGTCTGCGGTTACCTGCAAGCCATGCAGGTGTACCTGCTCAAGACCGTGGTCGAGCAACTGGTGGACGATGCCAAGACCGACGCCCAGGCCCGCAAGCTGCTCGAGGAGCAATACTGCCCGAGCCTGGTGGTGGGCCACCCGACCAACGGTGGCGCGCCGGTGGTTTTCGAACCGCACCCGACCTACGACAACCTGTTCGGTCGTATCGAATACAGCACCGACCAGGGCGCGCTCTACACCACTTATCGCCAGTTGCGCCCGGGTGCCCTGCACCGTGCCAATGGCGGTTTCCTGATCCTTGAAGCGGAAAAAATGCTCGGCGAGCCGTTTGTGTGGGACGCGCTCAAGCGTTCCCTGCAATCGCGCAAGTTGAAGATGGAGTCGCCCCTGGGCGAGCTGGGCCGCTTGGCCACCGTGACCCTCAACCCGCAGATGATTCCGTTGCAGGTCAAGGTCATCATCATCGGTTCGCGCCAGCTCTACTACGCGTTGCAGGACGCCGATCCGGACTTCCAGGAGATGTTCCGCGTGCTGGTGGACTTCGACGAAGACATCCCGATGGTCGACGAAAGCCTGGAGCAGTTCGCCCAATTGCTTAAAACCCGCACGTCAGAAGAAGGCATGGCACCGCTGACCTCGGATGCGGTGGCGCGCCTGGCCACCTACAGTGCGCGGCTGGCGGAACATCAGGGGCGTTTGTCGGCGCGGATTGGCGATTTGTTCCAATTGGTCAGCGAAGCGGACTTCATTCGCCATCTGGCGGGTGACGAAATGACCGACGCCGGCCATATCGAACGTGCGCTCAAGGCCAAGGCCACGCGCACCGGGCGTGTGTCGGCGCGGATTCTCGACGACATGCTCGCCGGGGTGATCCTGATCGACACTGCCGGTGCAGCCGTCGGCAAGTGCAACGGGCTGACAGTGCTGGAAGTCGGCGATTCGGCCTTCGGCGTGCCGGCGCGGATTTCCGCCACGGTGTATCCCGGCGGCAGTGGCATCGTCGACATCGAGCGTGAAGTTAACCTCGGCCAGCCGATTCACTCCAAGGGCGTGATGATCCTCACCGGTTACCTGGGCAGCCGGTATGCCCAGGAATTCCCGCTGGCGATCTCGGCGAGTATCGCGCTGGAGCAGTCCTACGGTTACGTGGACGGCGACAGCGCGTCCCTGGGCGAGGCGTGCACGTTGATTTCGGCGTTGTCGAAAACGCCGCTCAAGCAGTGTTTTGCGATCACCGGTTCGATCAACCAGTTTGGTGAAGTGCAGGCGGTGGGCGGGGTCAACGAGAAGATCGAAGGCTTCTTCCGCCTCTGCGAGGCCCGTGGGTTGACCGGCGAGCAAGGGGCGATCATTCCCCAGGCCAACGTCGCCACGCTGATGCTCGACGAGAAGGTGTTGCAGGCGGTGCGCAACGGCCAATTCCACATCTATGCCGTGCGTCAGGCGGATGAGGCCTTGAGCCTGCTGGTGGGCGAGCCTGCCGGCGAGCCGGATGCCGAAGGGCAATTCCCGGAAGGCAGCGTGAATGCACGGGTGGTTGAGCGCCTGCGGGCGATTGCGGAGATGATCAGCGAGGAAGACCTGAAGGAAGCCGAGAAAGAGCTGGCACAGCAAGCCCTGGCCGAAACCCCACCCAACTGAATTTGGGTTTGACGCGGGAAGTGTGGGAGGGGGCTTGCTCCCGATAGCGGTGTCATCACTGAATAGGTTGACTGACACTCCGCTATCGGGAGCAAGCTGAACTGGCCTAATGATTTTGGACACTTCAATCGGGCGCTATGATAGCGCCCAAATCTCAGGTGTTTGGATATGCGTAAATCTTATTCGAGTGAGTTCAAGCTCAAGGCTGCCAGCATGGTGCTGGATGAAGGTCAGCCGGTTACCGAAGTCTGTGCCAGCCTGGATATCGGCCCCACAGCCCTGCGCCGTTGGGTTGATCAAGTGCAAAAAGAGCGCTTGGGCTCGACTCCGGTGGGGGCCAAGGCGATTACCGCTGATCAACGAGAAATCCAGAGACTCAAAGCTCTGCTCAGAGAGAAAGACCTGGATATCGAAATCCTAAAAAAGGCCAGTGCTCTCCTGCTTTTGGACGCCAAAGATCATTCACGCTGATCGATGAGCTGGACGAGCAGTACGGCGTTAAAAAGTGTTGCCGGGCGTTTGGGGTCAACCGCAGTAGCTTTTACGCCTGGCGCCAGCGCCAAGGCAGAGCAAATCCTGAACGGGACAAGCTCAAAGCCGCGCTGGTCAGGCACCACAAGGCGTCCAGAGAGTCGGCCGGCGCACGTACTTTGTCCAAGGAGCTACAAGCCAAAGGGCATCGTATCGGGCGTTATATGGCTCGCAGTTTGATGCGCGAAGCTGGCATCGCTAGTCGTCAGCGCCGGCGCCATAAGTACAAATCGCCGGGTGTGGAGGCCTTGGTGGCGCCGCACGTGCTCAAGCGAAAATTTGATGTGACGGCGGTTAATCAGGTGTGGTGTGGCGACGTGACATACATCAAGGTGGGCAAGCGATGGATGTACTTCGCCGCCGTTCTGGATCTGTACGCTCGCAGGATCGTAGGGTGGTCGTTCTCGATGATTTCTGATGCCAACCTGACCTGCGAAGCGCTACGCATGGCGGTTGAGCTGCGCGGCCATCCCCAGGATGTGTTGTTTCATTCTGATCAAGGTTGCCAGTACACCAGCCATAAATTCCGAAATGCGCTTGTGAAACATCGGTTTAGGCAAAGTATGAGCCGTAAAGGCGAGTGCTGGGACAATGCCCCGATGGAGCGTTTCTTTGGTAGTTTGAAGTCCGAGTGGGTGCCTGAAGCGGGCTACCAACTGGAGCATGAGGCCCGGGCAGATGTGCAGCGCTATGTCTCGCGCTACAACATCAGCAGGCCTCACAGCTATAACGACTACAGGTCGCCGGTCGTGAAGGAAAGGTTGGCGGCGTGAACCGTAATCAGTGTCCAAGATTACTTGACCAGTTCAAGCCCCCTCCCACATTGGGTTGGCGGTGTATTTTTTGGGGGTGGCCAGCCAATAAATTGACGCTTCTTGGGAGGCGATGCCCGTTGGTCCCTACAACCTTGGTTTGTTGTGGTTTTCCTCTATTCTCAACTTAAGGGATATCCACAGGAGTCGCAGGATAGAAACAGCCTCGCCATGTGCCTGAGGTTGAACACCGATCTACCGAGGGTCGCCGCCATGTCGCGCAACCTCAGCCTTACCCGCCAGTGCCTGGGCCTGGTCACCCGTATCGAATGCTCCATTCGTCCTCTGGCTGGGGATAACGGGATGTGGACGTTGTTGTTTGCCGCCGGAATGACCGGCGAACAGCCTTCCACCATCAAGTCCCAAGGCCCGTTTCATGGACCCTTCGTGGCAGAAACCATTCTTCAGTCGATTGTCGACAGCCTGACCCTGCACGGTTACGAGCAGGCAGACGATCCGCAGATCTGGTGCCTGCATATGCAGGCCCATCTGCGACAGCTCAACGGTAGCCAGGAACGCCTGGCGCTGTAGCCAGGTTATTGGCTCTCGGGCTTGTCCAACTTGACCTCAAAGCCGTATTGCACGGTGCTCAGGTCGGTGCGCTGGTAGCTTTCCAGAGTGGTCGGTTGGCCATAGAAATAATGCACGTCGAACATGGCCGTGCCGTATTCCTCTGCACGGTGGCTGACACCGAGGATTTCCTTGAGATAGTTGCCGCTGGCGTCCTTGGCGTAGAAGCGCCAGCTGTCGGAAGGGAATGCCTTCTGGTCGACGATCAGGGCGTTGTCTTTAAGCGTCAGGCCCTTGGGCAGTTTGGCGACGTCAATCGTGCTTTTCTCGATGTTCGCCAGGAACAAGGGAATCGAGCCCACCACGTATGCCGGGGTTTCCGGGAACAGGTTGAGGTCGTAGGTGAGCGTGCCTCGCGCCGGGTCCAGCTCAAAGGCTTCGCTGGGCAGCTCGATGGGTTCGCCACGTTCGCCTTTTTCGTCCGCGGTGAAGAAGGTGATGGGTTCGTCGCTGCTGCTGTGGTCGTTGCCCACCAGTTCGTCATTGAAGGTGAAGGGGTGGTCAAACACGATCCTGGCAGCACTGGCATCGTCGGTCGACTGGCTGATTGTGATGCTTTTTTTCAGCTGGTCTTCGCTCATGCTTGCGTCTTTGAGCCAGCCGGCGGCGCTGTCGTCGTACACCGTAACGGGCATCGGCAAGGCTTGCACCGTATTCTGCAGGCTGTTCTTGTCGAAGCGCATCACCGGCAGGTCCAGGTCCTTATGCGTCAGTGTGGCTTTGGAAAAATCCAGGACGTTGACCTGCAGCGTGTCGATCAGGCCATTGAAATACACCTTGGCATAATGGCTGGTCTGCTTGTGCTCAAAGGCTTTTTGCTCGTCGGTGAGCTGCTTCTCGAAAGCATCGGACCACGTCTTCTGCTTGCGCATCTCGGCCAACTGCTGCTCATAGAACGCCACTTGCGCGGCACTTTCGTTGATTGAGCCCGAACGCGTCAGAAACTGCCCGGTGCTGTCACGTGCCTGCACCAGCAACGGGTTAGGCGAGTCGTCGCCGACTTCGGCGGCCAGGGGCTCGCTGTTGGTCAGCTCGATCTCGGCGTAGTTTTTTTCAAGCAACACCAGGTTGAGGGTGATGTTGCCTTCGGTGCGCTTGCGGCCCACGTCCTTTTTTGACAAGTCAAAGGTCAGCACCTTGCCCGGTGCCACCACGTCAACCGTGCCTTTGAGGCTGACTGGTTGGGGCTGGCTCTTGTTGTCCGTCTCGACCCCTTCGATAAACGGGTAGCTCACCGTAAGGTCGTCGGGGTTGGTCAGGTTGGAGCTGCTCGGGCTCAGTTGAATGCCAGGATCGGTTTCCGACCATTCCGGTTGGAAGGGGATCACCTTGTTGTTGCTCAACGTCACCGACTGCCATTCCAGGCTGTGAGGGAAGGGGAACTGGTCGGGGCTGTTGAAGCTGAACGGGAAGACCGGCTGCAAATCCGTGAGGTAGTCGGAATGGGAGGTCTTGCGCAGCACGAACAGGCCGTTGATGTAGGTGTCCACCAAGGCTTGGGGCGTGGGGTAATGCTTGAGCAAGGCCAGCGTGTCTTCGCCGTATTCGGCTTCGATCGGCTTGTTGGCAAGTTTGACGCGGGCCCGTTCCAGCAGCAGCAGCGAACCGCCAAGGTCGGCGATGGCGTCCCGCAGCTTGGGGGCCTGGATGCTGTCCAGTGACTGTTCGAATTTTGCGGTTTTCTCTTCGAGGGTCGCCTGTTTCTGCTCTTCTTTGGGTGAGCAGCCGCTGGCGATCAGCAACGCCGCACACAGGCCGAGGCTGGCCAAAGGGGATCGCACATCCATCATCTGAGTCTTCCTGTCCGACATCATCGAGCCGAGTTCATGGGCTCGACACTAGCAGAAAAAATCTCTTACAGATGCCACCTGGGTCAGTTTTCTCGCGGTGACAGCGATCAGGTAGCGGCTGGTATACTCGCGGCCATTTTTAGCCAAGCTGTGTGAGATCCAATGGAACGTTTTATCGAAAATGCTATGTACGCTTCGCGCTGGCTGCTGGCGCCCATCTATTTCGGCTTGTCCCTGGGGTTGCTGGCGCTGGCGTTGAAGTTCTTCCAGGAAGTGGTGCACCTGCTGCCGAGCGTGTTCTCGATGGCCGAGTCCGACTTGATCCTGGTGCTGCTGTCGTTGATCGACATGGCCCTGGTTGGCGGCTTGCTGGTGATGGTGATGATTTCCGGCTACGAGAACTTCGTCTCGCAGCTGGATATCGATGAGAACAAGGAAAAGCTCAACTGGCTGGGCACCATGGACTCCTCCTCGCTGAAGATGAAAGTGGCGGCGTCCATCGTGGCGATTTCTTCCATCCACCTGTTGCGCATCTTCATGGATGCCAAGAACGTCGATCCACAACACCTGATGTGGTACGTGATCATCCACATGACCTTCGTGATCTCGGCGTTCGCCATGGGTTACCTGGACAAGGTCACCAAGCACTGATGACCCGCGCCGGCCTTACTGCTCCGCGAAGTAGTAAGGCTGGCGGCCGATTGCCATCTGCTTGATCACCGTGACCTTTTCATTCAGCCGGTCGGTGTGATCCATCAGCGCCACGTTACCCGGTTTGGCCGTGAGGAAGGCGCGCAACTCGGCTTCGGTTTGCAGGATGGGCACGTACGCTTGCATGTAGAACACCCCGGCACCGAAGATCCGTTCGTTAGGTTGGAATATTGCGACTTCCCGGCCTTCTGCCTGCAGTGCCTGGAGCTGGCTGATCACCGGCACGAATGACTCCACGGCGTCCGCCTTGGGCGCGAACCAGAATGCAGCGCTCATATAGCAGGCAATGAGTACACCGAATACGCCGCCGATCACCTGGCGGTGGTAGCGGTACACGCCAGGCTTGCGCTCTTTCAAGCGTTCCAACAGCACCCGCCCGTATTCGGCTGCGAGTACGGCCGCGGCCGGTGTGAGCGACATCAGGTACACGGTGCGCTTGCTGGAGGCCAGGGTCAGCAGGGTGAATTGCGCCAACAGCCACACACTGAAAAACAGACGGTAGCGATTGCGCACCAGGCTTTTGCGAAAGTGCCACAGGCCCAGGTACACCAGGATGTTCCACGGCAAAAACGCTTGAGGCAATTTCGCGAGGTAGTAGTAGAACGGCTCGTAATGCCCGGCTTCCACAAATGAACCGCTGAAGCGCCCGACGCTGTTGGTCCACAGCACCTCACCGACCGCCTGCATCCCGCCACGCTGGTACAGGAACCCCAGCCAGATCAGCAGCGGCACCAACGCCAACAGCGTAAACAGCGCCGGCTTGAGCCAATCGCCGATGCGCAGGCGCTTGTCCATCACGCTGGTCGCGGCCAGGTACACGAAGATCACGATGCCCGGCATCGCCAGGCCCAGCACACCCTTGCTCAGGGTGGCGATGACCATGCCCAGCGTAAACAGTGCCCAGGCCCACGTGTTGGAGCCCTGGCGCTCGGACTCGGGCCGCATCGCCTGGTAGAACGCCAGCAGCGCGGTGGTCACACCGAGGCTGAGCAATGAGTCTTCACCCACGCCGCGCACATTGCCCCAGTAGCTGGCCATGGTCGCCAGGATCAACGCGGCGCAGAACGCCAGCGACTTGGGCCGGCCAAACTTGCGCAGCATGCCGTAGAACAGCATCACGCTGAACAAGCCGGCAAACGCCGAAGCCAGGCGCACCGCCCAGGTCGACGCGCCAAACAGGCGAATGGCGCCGGCGTCCAGCCAGAGGCTCAGGGGCGGTTTTTCCAGGAAGGGTTCGCGAAACAGGCGCGGGATCACCCAGTCATTGTCCAGGTGCATAGCCATGGCGATCCCGGCGACGCGGGCTTCGGTGGAGCCTTGCAGCTCATGGCCGCCAAGGGCGCAGAAAAATAACAGTCCAGCGAGAAGAAGCAGCAGAGAGGCGGGGCGCGTCATGGAATCTGGCTACCGGAAAAGGGGACCGATCGGGGGATCGGTCCTGGGCGATCCAGCAGTATACGAAAGCGATTCTTAATATTTGGTGAATCAATGTGAGGTTTTTGTAAGGCTGGCCGAGCCTGCCGTTCAGGGCTGTTTCAAGCGGGGCAACGCCGCTTTGCCTGCCTCGGTCAGCACCGGTGTCAATTGCTCCCAGGTGAAATTCAGCTCGTTATCGCAGCCGTCACCCGTGGCGCGCGTCGCGAGCTGCAAGCCTTGGGTGTTGAAGCTCAGGTCGAAGGTGGAATAGCTGGTGATCGCCGGGCAGCTTTCGTCGGTAGTGGTCTGCCCGGCCAGCCATTGGCTGAATTTGGCCGGCAGCTTCACGTGCCCGGCGTAGGCGTCATACCACTCCTGGCGCCCGCCAAGCCATGCCCAGGGATCGACGCTTTCACCGGTTTGCAGATCCCATGAGTGCAGGCCCCAACTGATGCCGCCGGCGCCGGTGCCTGCGGCCCATCGGTAAAACCTGACGGTCATGAATTGAGATGACCAGTACGTGGGCGCCACTTCAATTTCGCTGGTGTAGGCCGAGCCGTTGCGGCCCAGGTACTCGCGCCGTTCCTGCAAATACTCCTTCTGATCATCGTCGCTCACGGCCAGGGCCGCGAGTTGCTGGTTGATCTTCTGGATGGCCGGGCCATCACCCTCGAGCTTGAGCGTGACCTGGGCACCTTGGGTCTTGAGCTGATAGCGGTGCTCGCCGAAGGTTTTCTTCTCGGTCTTGATCGGTAGCGGCGCGGCTTCCATGGGCGCGTTGTAGGCGTCGCTGCCACAGCCTTGCGTGTCGACGCGTTGCAGGTTGAGTGGCAGCGGTGTGCCGCCCGGGGTTTTGCTCCAGGCGCCTGAAAGCCTATCGCCTTGCGGAGGTTGCAGCGCCCAGAAACCGGTATTTCCGGCTTCCACCCAGGGCGCGTTGTCGCTGGCTTGAGTCAGCTGGATAGGTGTGAGGATGCGCTGATAGTAATAACTGCCGTGCTCGCCATCGGCGCCGTTGAAACAGGCAACGATGGCGGATTTGCCCAGGGTGCCTTTCCACACCCCGGCCAGGTCGGCGGCGCTGGTCAACAAAGGCGTACAGGCAAGGGCAATGGCGGCGAGAGGCTTGAGCACGGGTATCTGACTTCCGGTTGTCTGATAAAGGCCATCAGGGTAATGCGTCGTGGGGCCGGATTCCAGCCGTCCTTCAGGCCGGGCTGTAGATCCGCGGTGCGCTTCGATGCGGTACGTGGATCAGGTTGAGCTGGTGTTTGCGTGCCCATTGCACCGTCAGGCTGGTGGGCGCCGACAAACTGACCAAGGTGCCTAGCCCGGCCCTCACGGCCTTGTGAATAAGCTCCAGGCTGCAACGACTGGTGACGACCGTGAACCCGCTGCGCGCATCGACCTGTGCCTGTTGCATAGCGCCGATCAATTTATCCAGTGCGTTATGCCGGCCAATGTCTTCACGGCACAACAAGGCTGAGCCGTCAGCGTCGAAGTGCAGCGCCGCATGCAGGGCGCCGGTACTTTTCCCCATGACCTGGGCGGCGTCGATACGCTCACGCAAGCCCTTGAGGTGATGCGCGGGCGGCAGGAGCGCCGGTTGCAGGATGTCCAGTTGAGGCAATGCCTGTTCCAGCGCCTCCACGCCGCACAATCCGCAGCCGCTGGTGCCCGCCATCTGCCGCCGGTGATCTTTCAGCGCCCAGAACGCCCGATTGGAGATGTTGACGTCTGCCTGGCAAGCCTGATCAAAATGCGTGAGCTGGATATCGTAGATTTCACCCAGATTGTCGATGATCCCATTGCTCACGCTGAAGCCGCGGATGAAGTCCTCGATGTCGCCAGGTGAAACCATCATCACCGCCTGGCTCAAGCCGTTGTAACTGATGGCCAGCGCGATTTCCGCCGCCAGCGCCGCCTCGGCGACCTGCGCACCTTCGTCATACTCCCGATAGGCAACGTTGCGTGGCTGCGGTGCCGGTGCATTGGCATCGCCTGCTTCAGCGGCGTGTTCGACTCGGCAAATCATGGGCAAACCTCCGTTACTCGCCTGCGCCCTTGGCGGTGAGCAATTTCCTGGCTTCGGCAAAACATTTTTCGGCGATGGCCGAGCGCGGCTCGGTCTTGCGCATGACCATGCCCAACGGCGCGAGCACGCTGGCATCGGGCAGGTTGATAAACGCCAGATTCTCGATAGGGCTTTCCAGGCCGCTGTCCAACGGCATGATCGCACAGCAAAAACCTTCGTGGATCGCCTGGAACAACTGATAGGTCGAATCGCTCTCGAGGATGGGCTGGGGGTCGAGACCGCGACTGCGGAAACTCAGGTCAATGGACTTACGATAGTGCATGCCATTGCTGATCATCCCCAGGGGCAACTCGGCGGCGTCTTCCCAACTCATCTCGGTGCCTTCGAAATGGAAGTGCCGGGTGTCGTACAACAGCCCGACGCGGGTCTCACCCAGCTCGAAAAAGTCCAGGTAATTGGGGTTCACGTGCTCCAGGTAACACACGCCCAGGTCCAGTTGGTTGGTGCCCAAGGCTTCGATGATCTTGTCCGAGCTCATGGACGACAGGCTGAACTTGAGTTCGGGGAACGTATGAGACAGGCCCTGGATGTAACTGATCGGGTTGAACCCGCTAAGCGGCACCAGGCCCAGGCGCAAGTTACCGACCAACTGACCACGACACGCCGCCGCTTCGGCGAACAACCCATCATGCGCGGCCAGCAAGGTCCTGGCCCACGCCAACACGCGCTCCCCGGCCTCGGTGAAGCCTTCGAAGCGCTGGCCACGGGTAACCAGCTCCAGGCCCAACTCATCTTCCAGATTGCGCAAGCGCATCGACAGTGTCGGTTGCGTGATATGGCAGCGCGCGGCTGCCTGGCCGAAGTGACGGGTTTGCTCCAGTGCGATTAGGAATTTGAGTTGTTTTATGTCCATTGGGGCGCCTGTTTGGGGGGAGAGGTCGCTGTTGGGGCCGGGGTTTGGGGCTCGCGGGGTGGAGCGAGTGAGAGGCCGAACGTTCTCATTGTACGGCTTGTGTTTTTAATTGCTTGTATTGAGAGGGGGGAGATGTTGAGGAAATAATTGCAGGAGGGGTCAGAGGCTTGGGTGGATAGGGCTACAAGAGTAGCGAAAGTTTGGCCGAGAAAGCAGCCTGCAAGAGGCCGCTTTCAATTTGCCGACTCTTTACTGTTGCGGCGTTTGCGCACCACCCGTGAACACAAGCGTGTCCAGTACTCGGTCCAGCAGCAGCTCGCCCAACACTATCAATTGCTGAGTAGCCAGCAGCTTGTGGCGGTGTGAGCCTTCAAGTTCAAAGGCTAGGTCTGTGGTCATGACGTTCAGCGAGGTGAGGATTTCACTGGCTTGGACCAGCAGGGTTTCGGCAGGAATGTCTGGAGCCAGGGTGAAGAGGGTTGTTGTTGGGTTGGGGGTGATCTTTTTCATGATGGAGCTCCCACACTGTTTAAGGAGCCGCCGCCCCCTGCTGTCAAACAGGATTGGGTGGCAGCTGTACGCAGGTTGACAGACCGGAAGTGTAGGAACCCGGCGCACCCGAAGATGCCCCACGCACAGCCGCCATGAACGAGTCGGGATGCTTGAAGCATGCCGACTTATCGAGGGGTGTGAAAGGTTACACTTTTCGGCCTGTCAAAGCCGGTCGCTGATGGGCAGCGACAGAGGGAAGTTAGCGTTGTAGGGTGGATTGCACTAGTTCACGAACGGCTCGGCATCTTGAAGGAAAATTCCGAAGGTCCACCGGTCAGGCTTTCCGTCTGGAATACCAATTGGAATACCGCTCTACCGGGCAATACTCACCACGATCGGTGGTATGAGTTCAACAGAGCGGAGCTGACGTTAAGCAAGGATGTAAATCTTAAGTATCTTGTAAGAAACTTCCTCATTTTTGGTAGGCTTTTGCCATCAGTCTAGAGGAAATGGAATGCCCGCAGTCATCGTTGAAAACGACACATCGCAATGGCAAGACGAAACCGGTGCTGTCTATCACTTCCCCAAGCGGTACCAAGCCTGGCTTGCTGAAGGAACCGAAGTGATCTATTACAAAGGACGCATAAAGGACAAAACTTTTGCTTCTGTCCGCCTCAGCGCCGATCCGCATTATTTTGGTATGGCACGCATCGGCAAGGTCTACGCAGACCGGAGGAGTGATAAGGGTGACCTTTTTGCTTTGATCGAAAACTTCACTCCGTTTGAAGCCGCTATCCCCTCAAAAATTAACGGAGTGTACCTAGAGACGATCCCTGCTACTCGAGTGAACAACTATTGGCGTGACGGGGTTCGGTCCATTTCCCAACTGGATTACGATGCAATCCTAAGTCATGCGAAGCTCCTGTCTTCCCAGGCTGACCAGGTCGCACCAAATTCCGACGGTGATTCATTGACCTTTGAATCGGCCAATGAAGGCAGCAAATTAAGTTACTTTGGAACCCGTTACGAGCGCCGGAAAGATCTGAGGGTGAAGGCCATTGCTATCCACGGCTTTGACTGCAAGGCATGTGGTTTTGATTTCGAACAGGCGTACGGCGAGCACGCGAAGGGGTTCATTCACGTTCACCATATAGTGCCGATTTCGGACTTTGGTGGTGAGAAAGCCGTGAATCCTGAGACTGACCTCGTTACGTTGTGCGCGAACTGTCACGCGGTGGTCCATCGCAAACGGCATATGACTCTGAGCGTTGATGAGCTGAAAGGAATGTTGCGCGGGCGATGGGTAATCGAGCCTTAGTTTTTTACTGTGTTCAACCTACGGTTTTTTCGTAAGGCTAACCCCGAATAGTGACATCAAACTCGCAGGGCCATCAGTCGTTGCTGTACCCGGCAAGTCGACTCTCAAAGTATTGCGCGGTCTCCTTATCGGTACAGTATAGGTAGCAGCCTTTCATCCCACGAGTCATCAATGTTCGATACGTGTTTTTGATGATCAGGTCTGTCTCCTGCTGCGCCAGAGCAGGTTGCTCCTTCATAAACTTCTTCCAGCCACGAATCGATTTGTCGTGCTTGTCTCGCTCATGCGGCGACGTCACCACCTGCCCATCACGCACGACTAGATCCGGTCCGATGATTACACCAATATAATCAACTTCCAGCCCTTGGCAGGTGTGGATGCAACCGACCTGTTCAATGGAATTTTCAGCGATGATCCACAAGCTGCCATCCTGATCCAGATTCCATTGGCGTGTGTAGTCATTGCCGATAACGATGTCAGCGGCCTTGGAGTCTTTCTTGCTGAGCCAAGGCCAGCAATAGCCCGCGACCACACGAGCCTTGTTTCCATGGTTTTTCTCGTCAATGGCGTCATGCAGCGCCTGAGGTGAGTCGAATACCTTGAACTCGTACTCCGAGGTGTTGAGCGTCGGATTTGCTGTCGAGCGAATGCCAAGCACGTCATCCAGCCATGCCATGTAACCGTCAGAACCACTGCAGCGAAACTGTGAAGACAGCACATATTCCTCGACCTCAGCCCCCTTGGCTTTGGCAAAGGCACGTATTGCCTGCTTGCTGCCTATGTCGCTCAGGGTCACACGCTGATCTTCATCGATGAAGAAAATTGAGCATTTCGCTGATTCAATCAGCTCCTTGATCTGGTTTTCGCCAAGGTTCCCATAAAGCCCGCTTTTCTCATTCAGCCGGTGGGCTTCGTCCACGATAAGCGCATCGAATGTGTTGGGCTCAGTGTCGATGAACGCCCCAGAGCCTGAAAAGAAATTCGAGAAATGGCTGCGTTTGATGGTGCCAACCAGTTTACTTTCGTAGACCTTGCGTGGGGCGGCATTCTTCGAGACATATTTGCTTAACAACCTCAATTCTGTGAGCCTCACCAGTAAATTGATAGCCAGAACAGTTTTCCCGGTGCCCGGGCCCCCCTCAATGATCAGCACCTTTGGTGCCTGGTCCGAGGCTTCGCTTGCTGCCGCAAGCGCTGATTCAAAAATTGCTTTTTGATCGTCAATCAATACGAACTCTGGCTTGCCTGTCATCAGCCCTTCGAGGGCCTCGGCTAGCGCTTTGGACGGACGGATTTTCCCATCGGACAGTTCGTAGAGAACCTCTTTGTTGTCGCCGTGAGCAATATGCTTTTTCAGGAAGCTTCTGAGCTTGGTGAGCTCATCCGGCCCTTTCAGGAATAGTGGGGCTTTGCTGATGTGGGGCTCGTAGTGCGCTGAGTCGATGATGCCGTCGCTGACGTAGTTATGAAGGTAGGCACACGGACGGATCTCGATGCTTTTGTCATACACCGCCTCGTTGAAGCCCTCCAGCAGCGCGGCGTATGACCATACTTGATAGGACGGGTGAATGGTCTCAACGAGGCCACCACCCAATGCCGTTTTGACGATGGCATCCTTGGTAGTGGCGCTGGCCTTGCTCCATTGCTTTAATTCGATCAAGACGGCTTTTTTTGCCTGATTTTCGTCGCGGCCGGTGAGCAGAAAATCGATGCGCTTCGACGACTGCGGAATGTGCAGCTCAATGGCCAGGCCCGCGTCGCTCGGAAGGCCTTCATCCCTAAGGACCTTGGCCATATACGTTAGAGATCCTTGCCACGACCTGATTTCCGACCTGCCAACGGTCTTGCCGGTGGCTTCCTTAAAATGCCTGAGGATCACCTCCTCAATGTCATCGTTATCGTTGTCTTTAAGAAATTGCTGTTTGGTCGCAGCGTAGACGATCACGGGGTGTCCTTAGATTCGAGTTGTTTAGAGTCGGTCGTACTTTTTGCTGCTGCTTTTGGCTTTATCCACGGGGTACTTCTGGCCGTTCGAGGCGAGTTTCCGTGTCACCGCTTCGTTGAGATCAACGCCGAGTACGCTGCTCAGGCGAACTAGGTACATCAGTACGTCCGCCAATTCGTCCTTTACGGCTAGGCCGATTTCGGGATCTTTAGCTACGGAGAGCGAATCGGCATCGCTCATCCATTGGAAAATCTCGCACAGCTCTCCTACCTCGCCAGTGAGCGCCAAGATGAGATTTTTTGGGGAGTGGAACTGCTGCCAGTCGCGATCATCTGCGAAACGCTGAAGGGATGCGGCAAGCTTCACTACGTCAACCAGTGGCACGGATGAGCTGTCTGAGTCACTCACGGGGCTATCTCTTGTGTATCAGTGGGGGCAAAAAAATTTGTAGGAAAGCCGACCCTGGATTGTAAGAGTTTTTTCTGCTCTCGCAGATTTTTTTTATTTTTCTCACATGTTATCTGCTGGTAAGAATTGCTTGCAGTGGGGCTACAAGCGCAGAAAGGCGGAAGCTTCTAGAGGAGCCCAGTGGGTTGAAGTTCGCCGCCTCTAAGGTTTGTAAGACGAGGGGCTTATGAAAAAATGACGGACATTGGTCGTTGTTCAGAGCGCATAGACGGAGACTTATCACGTAATCGTACTGAGCACGGCCAGCTAAATAGATTGAGTTGTGCAAGGCTTCGTTAAATATTAGAAGCCTGCACGACTATATGAGATAGATGAAGTTGATGTTAGGCGAGAATTCAAGCTCTGATCGCAAGTTTGCGAGCAATTTATATTTTGGATGAAACGATTTTATTACTCCCGAACTATTTCACGAACAGCTCCCTGTGAAGGGGGTGGAAGTTGGCCTGATAAGATATGCGAAATGAATTACCATGTGGATAGCGTCTGAATATGATGCTTGATTGATGCTTTTTTAACTTTGCCAAGTCCAGGGTAGTGTCGAGTGCCATGAAGAGTTATAAATTCTTGCAGGCCTGCTGTGTTGACGAAATTTCCTGGGTTCGTTGATACATGGGAAATAAGCAAATCTAGAGCTTCGCGAAATTTACCGCCGGGGTCACTTTGACTGTCATTGTCAGAGTAGGAGGAGAAATGGCGCACATACATTTGAGTTGACCGTGACGGATCAAGGTAGGACATGTGTAGGGTAACGACAAATGCTGGGCCGCCACCTTCAACGAAGCGTTCGCTGAGAATCGTATAATCGCCAAATCCAATAGCATTTGGGAACGCTTTATACCCACTGTGAAAGTTTGAGTAATACGATTCTGTGCCGTAATCTAAATTTCTGGTTTTTTTGTCAAAGCCATCATGAAAGAGGACGACTCTTGGAAGAACTCCCCACACCGAAACATTCGTTTTGTCTGGATTGAGTGCCACAGCAGAGGCTCTCATTAGATCCACAACGAGGGCAGGTGTAACAATGCCTTCAACATAAGCGACAAAAGGTATGGTAAAGCTTTTTAATAATGCGATGGCAGGCGCATCAGACGCATCACGTATTTTTATACATGGGACAAATGAACCTTGGCCAGTCCCAATAGTTGCAAGGTGGGTTCTCAGAGAAGCAAAAATGTTTGACGCCGAACCACTTGCGAATTCACTTTGAGAAGGATTAATTACTACCCATGAGGTAATGCCAGCTGCTGTCAATTCGGAGATGGTAGCCGCTAGGGGGGCAAGGTTTAAATTTACAGGTTCAAAAATGGGGCATACATTGCTGGAGGGTATATGTCCAACGAGTTCCCTGAGTGCAGTTAGTTCAAACTTTTTTCCTTTAAGGATTGGGTAGTACATAAAGCTTCCTTACTTAAGATTGAGTTCATGTTTTCCACAAGTCCAGCTCGGGCCTTGCGGGTTGATCCAAATTCGACTCCGGCCGCTATTAAGGATGTAGGTAAAGACAGTATGAAATCCTTGTCTAAAGCTCTGGTTTGACGAATGATTTTTGTAAACTCAGTACGAATTTTCTCGTTGGCGGCAGATGTCAGTAAGCGCTCACACTCACGAAAGATCTCGGTATTGCTCACATTGGGTGCCGCGCCAAACAACGATTCAGTAAGCCCCACGTATTCGTCACGTCTAAGCGATCTCATTAAGACCCGAACATCAATCTGTGCACCTGTAAGTTGCGCAGATCTCATCTCTCGAAAAGTGCCGCTCTTGTTTAGTAATATGACCCCTACTTCTTCAGGTGTTGTGTGCAGTACTGAGGCTAGATTTTTCTTAGAGACTACTACGTTAACTTTGTCGAATATCTTCAGGTAAGAGTCGATTTGAGGTTTTAGCCGGGTTAAGTTGTCATAATCGGTTTTTATCTCATAACATGTTGAAATGCCATTGACGATCACGCAGTCTGCTTTGTTTGCACCTACTCGGAATTCAGTGAGCATAGTCGAGCTGTTTATTGAATGCCTTCCTAGGAGGATTTTCTTTGCAATAGAGTTTTTATAATAGTATTCATTGCGATATTCCCTGCACAGTAGGTGATAACAAAATTCAAATACGCTAGCAACAGTAAAGGTGTCATCAAAGCTGTCTTGATAGCATTTAGCCACTCTCGTGACAAGGGACAGATCGCCCCCCGAAACGGAATTGATGTTGCTGCTGGAGAATATTTTAGCTATCTCGTTGAAATTCAACATTTTTTATATCCGATCAACGATTTCATCATGAGTAAAAAAATCAAAAACCAATCTAGAGAAGCTTACGGTCGGCGCACATTACCACGCTCGCGTGTGGCCTGGGTTCGCACAAGCCCAACCTGCTGGTGGCTAGGGGCTATAGTTTAACGGTAGATTCTGAGTGTCAGATGCCCTTCACGAGCGGCTGGTGGATCGATAGCTGCCACTCTCACTCTGAGACTGAAAAGCCATGGCTTTTCTAGGCGCCGTGCGAGCAGCCTGGCCGTTAGCAGATAGTAGTACCGCGTCGCCTCACTGCGCTGGTCCATATCGAATGGCTTGCTCATGTCCGTTATCTTTCGTGCATTCGCCAGTGATGATTCGGGGGTAGGTCCCAAAGCCGATGTTGATGCGCTTCTTGGTCACAGGTTCGCGGTAATTCCACAGCAACGAGCCGTTGCTGCGAACTCGGAGTTGCAAACCGTCACCGTCCGTGAGGACGTAATCCTTGGACGCGGGTTTGACTCCCTTGAGCTGTCGATCGGAGAGACGAAAAGTTTGAGCAGGCATGAGATTGTCCTCAGGCACTGATTCGGTATTCCAAAAATTTGCAGCGGATTTGCCGGATACCGTCTGGAATAGGCAAATGGCTGGAACTCAAAAGCTCTCAGAAGACCGTAAAAGCGCTGGAAGCCGCGTATTAACCGAATCGCAGGCGCAAAAAAAGACGCCCTTGGACGTCTTTTTTTGATCATTTGGTGGAGCCGGGGGGATTTGAACCCCCGTCCGCCAGTACTCCGCTGTCGGTACTACATGCGTAGCCGTGTCTATTAAGTTAACCCTCAGCGACCCGACGGGCAGGGTGCTTTGGGCGAGTTGTGTAAGTTTTAGCCGCTTCGTCCACAACGTACTGCACGGCGATTCTGTTCTATATGACAATCATTTTGGGTTTACAGACATCCCCTGATGATTGCTGAGCCCGAAGGCATCAGGAGTGCATGTCAGCTGCAATTAAGCAGCGAGAGCAGCACCGTATTGGTCGTCATTGGCAACTATAAGAAGTTGCAACAGTGGATTTACGAGTTCTGTTACCAACTCGGCATGCACCTAAAGTTTCGCGACCGGCGTCGAATCCTAAACGGCCCCGTGCTTGTAACTCGTTGTTTCATAGTGAGTGACAAGCTTGTGCAGTGTACGCCAAACGGTCACAGAAGGCCAACCCGAAGGTTGGCCTTGAGCGTCGGCGCGCTATTGGTTGCCACCTTTGTCGGTGTTCTGCAGGTCTTGCAGGGCTTTGGAGGTAATCTCGATGCACTTCTTGTCATCACCGGCGGCGTGGGCTGCCTTTGCTTGGGAGACGGCGGTGTCGATTTCGCCGCTTTTGCCGGAGGTGTCGGTGGCCAGCAGGGCTTTGCCGTTGTTGATTTTGTCGAGGTTGATTTTGCACAAATCAGGTTCACCGGCCGCGAAAACAGGGGCGGCCAGCATCGCCGCAGTGATGAACAAGCCAGCAAGAGCAGTGCGCTTCATCGGTATTCTCCTTGTACACGTAAGGCTCGATGCTGCTCCCGGGTTGGGGCAGCCAGCGAAGTCGTTGAGGGCCTTCGTCGCGAAGACCTATGCAGATGACTACGCCGGCGCGCTGGGGTTCTGTTTTTTTGCAGGTTTAATCTGCGCGGGCCTGGGTGACGCGGTCCACCAGGTACACCAAACCGTGGTAATCGATGCCGCCATGCTGGCTCAGGCCGATTTCGCAGGTGCGGCTGGTGGAAATCCCTTCGCTGCAGTATTGCACCGCGTCCTTGAGGGTTCGCAGGGAGTGGGCGTTGAGCTCCGGCGTGGTGAAGCCCTTGTCGCCGGCAAAGCCGCAGCAGTGGATGCCTTCCGGGACCACCACGGTCTTGGCGCAGCGTCGCGCCAGGTCGATCAGCGCCTGGCTTTCGCCCAGGTGCTGGGTGCTGCAGGTGACGTGTACGGCGATGGGCGCTTCCTGGGGGGTGAAGTCGAGGCGGTCCATCAGATGGGTGCGAATGAAGCGCACCGGGTCGTAGAGGTCCAGGCGCGTTTCGCCGAGGTCCTGCATCAGCCGCAGGGTGCAGGGGCTGGTGTCGCAGTAGATCGGGTCGAGGCCGCCACGACTGGCGTGGAGCAGGGCGCCGAGCATTTCCTGGCGCTTGTGTTCGGCCTGTTCGGCGTAGCCCTTGGACGCGAAAGGCTGCCCGCAGCACAGGTTGTCCAGGTGCTCGGGAAATACGACTTGGTAGCCGGCCTTTTCCAGCAGGCCACGGGTTTTGTCGTACAGCGATATCTGCTCTTTATCACCGGCTGCGGGGCCCATGGCACGCGAGACGCAAGCCGCCAGATAAACCACGCGGGGGCGCTCGTCGGTCACAGGCGGGCTGAAGCGAATGGCTTTCTCCGGCTGCGGCATGGCGTTGGTCCACTGCGGGATCTGGCCTTGGGACAACCGGGTGAGGTTCGCCGAGAGTGTTGCAAGGCGCGGTGCGCCCAGCAGCATGCGCGCACCATTGGCAACGTGCAGGGTGAAGCGTGCACCTTGCAGGGCGGTGGCGAAATGGCTGGCCAGCCATTCGGCTGTTTTCGTACGGTTGGCGTCACGAGAACGCAGCTTTTTCACCAGGTCACCGGTATTGATGCCTACGGGGCAGCGTTGGGCGCATAGCCCGGTGGCGGCGCAGGTGTCGATGCCCTGGTAATGGTACGCCGCTTCCAGCTCGGTGGTGTCGACGCCGGCGCGCCGTCTGGCCTGGATATCGCGCCAGATCACGATGCGCTGGCGTGGGCTCAGGGTCAGCCCCTTCGACGGGCACACCGGCTCGCAGAAACCGCACTCGATGCACTTATCCACCAGCTCGTCGGCGGCGGGCAAGGGCTTGAGGTGTTTGAGGTGGATTTGCGGATCTTCGCTGAGCACCACGTCTGGATTGAGAATGCCGTTGGGGTCGAGCAGGCGTTTAAGCTGCCACATCAATTGATAGGCGTCGCTGCCCCATTCCAGTTCGACGAAGGGCGCCATATTACGGCCGGTGCCGTGTTCGGCTTTCAGCGAGCCACCGAATTCCACGGCCACCAGCTGCGCGACGTCGTCCATGAACGCTTGGTAGCGTGCGACTTCTTCGCTGCTGTTGAAGCCTTGCGTGAACACAAAGTGCAGATTGCCTTCCAGGGCGTGTCCGAAAAGGATCGCTTCGTCGTAGTGATGCTTGTCGAACAGTTCGATCAGGCGGTTGACGCCGATGGCCAGTTGTTCGACCGGGAAGGTCACGTCTTCGATGATCACCGTGGTGCCGGTTTTGCGCACGGCGCCGACGGCGGGGAAGGTGTCTTTGCGGATGGCCCATAACCGGGCGTTCTCCACTGGGTCCTCGGTGAAGTCGACCTGTTTCTCCACAGGGAAAGGCGCCAGGGAGGCCATGATCAGTCTGATCTGTTCCTGCAGCAGCGATGGCGATGCCGCACGGGATTCGATCAGCAACGCGCAGGCGCTTTCCGATAGGTGTTGTACGAAAGCCGGCATGCCCGGTTTGTTCTGTACCGAGCGCAGGCTGCGCCGGTCGAGCAATTCGACCGCCGAGACCGGTTGGGTTTTCAAGACGGTCACTGCGTTGCAGCAGGTTTCGACGTCCGGGAAGACAATCAGCGCCGACGCCTTGTTCGGGTGATCAATCACCGTGTCGTAGGTGACCGCGCTGATAAAGCCCAGCGTGCCCTCGGAGCCCACCAGTAGGTGGCTGAGGATATCCAGGGGCTCATCAAAGTCGACCAAGGCATTGAGTGACAAGCCGGTGGTGTTTTTCAGACGGTATTTGTGGCGGATCTTGGCTGCCAGTTCGGCGTTGGCTCGCGTCTCGCGGCCCAATGTCGCCAAGCGCTCGAGCAGTGCACCATGTTGTTGCTCAAAGGCTGCGACGCTGGCTGGATCTTCGGTGTCCAGGCGGCTGCCGTCAGCCAGTACCAGGCGGATGCCCGCCAAGGTGTGGTAGGTGTTTTGTGACGTACCGCAGCACATGCCGCTGGCGTTGTTGGCAACGATACCGCCGATTTTACAGGCGTTGATCGACGCAGGATCAGGGCCGATCTTGCGCCCGAACGGCGCCAGCCAGGCGTTGGCCTGAGCGCCGATCACGCCGGGTTGCAGACGGATCTGCGTGCCTTGCCCACGAATCTCGCGGCCGTTCCAGTTGTCGCCCAGCACGATCAGCACCGAGTCAGAGATGGCTTGGCCGGACAAGCTGGTGCCTGCCGCACGAAAGGTCACGGGAACGTGATCGCGTTGGGCCAGTTGCAGCAGCGCCACCACTTCGTCTTCCGACTCTACACGGACCACCAGTTGTGGGATCAGTCGATAAAAGCTGGCGTCGGTGCCGAAGGCCAGGGTGGAAAGCGGGTCGTCGAAGCGTCGATCTTTCGAAATCAGCTGTGCGACGTCACGCAGAAAAGCAGCAGGCAGGCTCATCGGTCCTCCAGGAATAGTTGACGCCGCACCTTGGTCCGGCGTCGATGCTTACCCTATTACGTGCAGGTCTTTAGTGCACCAGCATACCGGTGAACCAGTAGGCCTGTGCCAGGGTGATCAGCCCCACGATCGTGGCGAAAAACAGGCTGTGCTTGAGGGTGAAGCGGAACAGGTCGGATTCCTTGCCCACCAGGCCCGTCGCGGCGCAGGCCACGGCGATCGATTGCGGCGAAATCATCTTGCCGGTCACGCCGCCGCTGGTATTGGCGGCCACCAGCAGGGTGTCGTTGACGCCGATCTGGTGCGCGGTGGTGGCTTGCAGCGAGCTGAACAGGGCGTTGGACGAGGTGTCGGAGCCTGTCAGGAAAACCCCCAGCCAGCCGAGGAACGGCGAGAAAAACGGGAAAGCGGCGCCGGTGGCCGCCAATACCAGGGCCATGGTCGACGACATGCCGGAGTAGTTGGTGACGAAGGCGAATGCCAGCACCATGCCGATGGACAGGATCGGCCAGCGCAGCTCGTAAAAGGTTTCTTTTAAAGTGGTCAGACCAGTTTTGATGTCAATTTTCAACACCAGCATTGAGATCAGCGCGGAGAAGAAAATCGCGGTGCCGGTAGCCGAAATCGGGTCCAGTTTGAAGACGGCGGGGATGGCGGTCGGGTTGGTGACGATTGGTGCGACCTTGATCACCATTTGATCCAGGTGGGGAATGGCGAAGTTGAACACCCAGCTGTACATCGAGCCGCCTGCGGCGAACATTGCCTTGAAGGGCTTGAGGGTCCAGATGGTGACCAGTACGGTCAGGATCAGGAACGGCGACCAGGCTTTGAAAATCTGCCCCAGGCTATAAGGCGAGGCCACTGTGCTGCGCGGCTGGCCGAAGCCCCCGGCGCTGGCGGTGATCGTCGCGCTGGGGGTGACACCGGCGATCTGTGCGCCGGCAGTGCGCTTGGGCTGCCAGACTTTCAGGAACAAGGTCAGAGCAATCAGGCTGGCCAGGGCCGAGGTGATGTCCGGCAGTTCAGGGCCGATGAAGTTGGAGGTGAAGTACTGCGTGACCGCAAAGCTTGCGCCCGCCACCAACGCCGCCGGCCAGGTTTCGCGAACGCCGCGCAGGCCGTCCATCATGAACACCAGCCAGAACGGAACGAACAGCGACAGCAGTGGCAGTTGGCGGCCCGTCATGGCGCCGATCTTGAACGCATCGATACCGGTCACTTGTCCGGCGACAATGATCGGAATGCCCAGCGCACCGAAGGCGACTGGCGCGGTGTTGGCAATCAGGCACAGGCCGGCAGCGTACAGCGGGTTGAAGCCCAGGCCCACCAGCAGGGCGGCGGTGATCGCCACCGGCGCACCGAAACCGGCGGCACCTTCCAGGAAGGCGCCGAAGCAGAAACCAATCAGCAATACCTGCAGGCGTTGATCGTCGGTAATCGACAGCACCGAGCTGCGGATGATCTCGAACTGGCCGCTTTTGACCGTCAGTTTGTAGAGGAAGACCGCGGCGACGATGATCCACGCGATTGGCCACAGCCCATAGGCGAAACCGTAGCCTGCGGCGGCGAGCGCCATGTCTACCGGCATCTGGAAGGCGAAGATTGCCACCAGTATCGACAGCGCCAGGGTGATGCTCCCGGCGACGTGACCTTTGAGGCGAAACACGGCCAGGGCCAGGAAGAAGAATACGATCGGGATAACGGCGGCCAATGCGGACAGGCCGAGGCTTCCGAGAGGGCTGTAGAGCTGTTGCCAGGTTTGCATATGGGGTGGCCCCTAATTGTTGTTGGTCAGGCGCGATTCAGTCATCTTGGATAATTGGTAAGACCAATTTACAAGCGCTGTCGGCTAGAGTAAAAGCGTTGGCGTGGGTGTGTCAATTTGCCGCTTGGCAAACTTTGGTCGTAGCGTCGTCGGCGAGGGGGTTCTGGTTGGGTCAATCGAGGGTGTTCTGATAGGTGCTGCAAGCGCGGCGATAGGCGAGAATAGAGGCCCCGGCGAGTGGTCGGGGTTGTGGGGAGTGAGTTATGGGGTTTGATCAGGTGCGGCAGCGCCGTTTGTCTGACGATATTGTCGAGCAGCTTGAGGGCATGATCCTCGAGGGCACGTTGAAGTCAGGCGAACGCTTGCCGGCAGAGCGTGCTCTGGCGGAGCGGTTTGGCGTGTCGCGTCCGTCGTTGCGTGAGGCGATCCAGAAGCTGGCGGCCAAGGGGTTATTGGTCAGTCGCCAGGGCGGGGGTAACTATGTGGCGGAGTCGCTGGGGTCGACCTTCAGTGATCCGTTGCTGCATCTGTTGGAAAACAACCCCGAGGCGCAGCGTGACCTGTTGGAGTTTCGCCAGACGCTTGAGGCGTCCTGCGCCTATTACGCGGCGCTGCGCGCCACCGAGGTCGACCGTGAGCGGCTGACCGCAGCGTTTGACGCGTTGCAGGATTGCTACACGCGGGCCGACGAGGTGAGCCGCCTGGAAGAGGGGGCGGCCGATGCGCGGTTTCATTTGGCGATTGCCGAGGCTAGCCATAACGCGGTGTTGTTGCACACCATTCGGGGGCTGTTCGATCTGCTCAAGCGCAACGTGGTGACCAATATCGGTGGCATGTACCAGCAACGCACTGAAACGCGCGACATGCTGATCAGCCAGCATCGGGACTTGTATCTGGCAATTATCGAAGGGCGGGCCGAGCAGGCGCGGGAAGTCTCAACACGTCACCTGCTGTATGTGCAGGAAGTGTTGGAGGAAGTACGTCAGGAGGTTCAGCGCGTGGCGCGGGCGGAGCGGCGTAAAGGCATGTAGCCGGGGTGAGCCACCCCAGGCTACAGCCTCGCAAGGGCTACTCTTCCTTGCCCTTGTTGCGCACGGCGCGATGCAACTCACGGTTGGAGTCGCGTTCGCGCTCGGTATCGCGCTTGTCGTATTCCTTCTTGCCCTTGCCCAGTGCGATCTCGCACTTGACCAGGTGCTTGCTCCAGTACCAGGACAAGCAGACGCAGGCATAGCCTTTCTGCTGTACGGCTGCCGCGAGTTTATCGATCTCGCGGGCATTGAGCAGCAGTTTGCGCGTGCGTACCGGGTCGGCAATCACGTGGGTGCTCGCGGTGGTCAGCGGGGTGATATGACTGCCAAGCAGCCATGCCTCGCCATCCTTGAGCAATACGTAGCTGTCGACCAGTTGCAGCTTGCTGGCGCGCAGACTTTTTACTTCCCAGCCGGCCAGGACCAGACCAGCCTCGAACCGATGTTCGATGAAGTAATCGTGTCGCGCCTTTTTATTTTGCGCGATGGTCCCTGTGGGGTGTTTCTTTTGTTTAGCCATAGGGGCGGCATTATAGGGAGTTGCGAGCGTGTCGGCTACGGTCAACCTGCGTGCTTGAGCGTGTTCGACGAATCCCGGACAATGCAGACAGTTCTTTGATCTTTTTCGCTCGCGGATCCGGCTGTTCTTTTCGCGATGTTTGCCTCAGCAGTGGAAATCACGCTCACATGACGACGCATATTCAACGTTCGGCCCTGCTGCCCTATCCGGCGCAGGCGCTCTATGACCTGGTCAACGACGTGGCGCGTTACCCGGAGTTCCTGCCGTGGTGTTCTACTGCGCAAGTGCTGGAAAGCACTGATGAGCATATGGTTGCCAGTGTCGGGGTGGCCAAGGGTGGTCTCAGCCAGCACTTTGTTACGCGTAATGTGCTGGTGCCTGGGCAATCCATTGAAATGAACCTGCAGGAAGGCCCCTTCACTCAATTGCACGGGGTGTGGGTCTTCAAGGCGCTGACCGACAAAGCCTGCAAGATCAGCCTGGACCTGTCCTTTGACTACGCGGGCCCGGTTGTGCGGGCGACATTGGGCCCTCTGTTCAATCAGGCGGCCAATACGCTGGTGGACGCATTTTGCCAGCGAGCCAAACAACTGCATGGTTGAGATTGAAGTGGTGTATGCCGCCGAGGACCGCCAGGTTTTGTTGGCGGTAACGGTACCGGTGGGCACGAGCGTAAGGGGCGCGGTGCAGGCGTCGGGGATTGCGGCGCAGTTTCCCGGGCTGGAGTTGGCTGAGTATCCCTTGGGTATTTTCGGCAAGGTGGTCGAAAAGCCGGATGAGCGTACCGTCAGCGCGGGTGATCGTATCGAGATCTACCGGCCGTTGCTGGCAGACCCTAAAGAGGTGCGTAGGCTGCGTGCGGCCAAGGCTGCGATGGCCAGGCAGCAAGGCGCATAAGTTCGCCAGATGACACGCAACAAAAAGCCCGGCATGCCGGGCTTTTTTGTTGCTTGCCGCGCAGTTACTGCGGGCTGGCGTCCAGAGGTTCTGGTGTCGGGACCGGGACGGTCTTCACGCCGTCAACGTCCTTCTGGATCTGGTCCAGCAAGGAGCCGGGCTTGGCAGGCTCTTCGGACTTCGGCTTCTCGGCGTCCTGTGCAGGCGCGCTCACGTTCGTGCCGTTATCCTTGCCGAGCAGGGCGTCATCGCGGCTTACACCGGGCTTGAAGTCACCTGACAGGCTGACAAGCTGGTCGTTGCCATTAAAAATAACGCTGACGCGCTCCTGCTGGCGTTCACCGCCACCAGGCTGGATGCTGTAGAGATAATCCCAGCGATCGGCATGGAAAGTGTCGGTCAGCAGAGGGTTGCCCATGATAAACCGTACTTGCCGTCGGGTCATTCCCGGGCGTAACTGGTCTATCATGTCCTGCGTGACGACATTGCCCTGTTGGATGTCGATTTTGTAAACCCCGGGGAATGAACAACCGGCGAGTGCGAGCAGTCCCACAAAGGTGAAACTGGTTAGCAAGAGCTTGGTGTTTTGCATCGGTGGGCGACTTCCACTATCTTGGCTGGGACAACGTTAAACGCCGATCATACCCGTATTAAGAGAAGCTGCGAAGCAGCATCCGCGAGAAAGCTAACCATGGTTGAAAATAGCGAACTACGCAAAGTCGGTCTCAAAGTGACTCTGCCACGAGTCAAAATTCTACAAATGCTCGATTCTGCTGAGCAGCGCCACATGAGTGCCGAGGATGTCTACAAGGCGCTGATGGAGTCTAACGAGGACGTTGGCCTGGCCACGGTTTATCGTGTGCTGACCCAGTTTGAAGCCGCAGGGCTGGTGGTTCGCCATAATTTCGACGGCGGTCATGCGGTGTTTGAATTGGCTGACGGTGGTCATCATGACCACATGGTTGACCTGGATACCAATGAGGTTATCGAGTTCACCAGCCCCGAGATCGAAGCTCTGCAACATAAGATTGCCGAGGACCATGGATTCGAATTGGTCGACCACAATCTGGTTCTGTACATCCGTAAGAAAAAGTAAAAATGACGCGGATTCACTCCGCGCAACGATCGAAGGCGACCTCAGGGTCGCCTTCGTGTTTTCTACCTCTATATAAAGAAAGGCTTGGCTAAGCCTTGGCGGCTACCACCATTTTCTTGGCGTGAGCCAAGGACTCTTTGGTCAAGTCTATACCGCCCAACATGCGTGCCACTTCTTCCACGCGTTCCGATTTGTTCAGCTTGGACACTGCGGTATGCGTTGCATCACTGCCCCGCACTTTATGTACAAACAGGTGCTGATGCCCTTGGGCAGCTACCTGCGGCAAGTGGGTCACCGTCAGCACCTGGCCGCGATCTCCCAAACGTCGCAACAGCTGACCAACAATCTCAGCAGTCGGCCCGCCGATCCCAACGTCCACTTCGTCGAACACGAGGGTGGGGACGCGTGAGGTCTGGGCCGTTATCACCTGTATGGCCAGGCTGATGCGCGACAGCTCGCCGCCGGACGCCACTTTGGCCAGTGCCTTGAGCGGCTGCCCTGGGTTGGCGCTGACCAGCAGCTCTACCTGCTCCAGGCCGTGGGGTTGTAGTTCATTGGTGGCGTTGCTGTGCAACTCGATGGTAAAGCGGCCGCCCGGCATGCCCAGGCGCTGGATTTCCTGTTCCACCGCAGCGGCCAGCCCCGTGGCCGCTTGACGGCGCAGGTCACTGAGTTCTCGTGCTTTCTCCTGGTAATGACGGGCAAACGAAGCGAGCTCTTCACTCAGGCGTTCGATGGATTCGTCATTTGCGTTGAGGGTTTCGATTTCATCCAGCAATTTCTGCTGCATCGTCGCCACTTCGGTGGGTTGGATCCGGTGTTTGCGCGCCAGGGTGTAGATGGTGTCCAGGCGTTCTTCTATTTCCTGGAGGCGAGCAGGGTCGGCATCAAAGTGATCCAGGAAGCGATTCAGTTCGCCCACTGCCTCCTCAACCTGGATCTGTGCGCTGGTCAGCAGGGTGGTGGCTTCGCTCAATGAGCCGGATGCGCTGTTTACGCTGGACAGCCGATTGAGGCTGGCCGTGAGTGCATTGAGCACATTGCCCGAATCGCTCTCGCTGCACTGCTCCACTACCTGGCGACAAATGCCCAGCAGGGTTTCTGCGTTGGTGAGGTTCTTGTGTTCCTGTTCCAGCTGCTCCAGCTCCGTCTCGCCCAGGCCCAGGCTTTCCAGTTCTTCAAGTTGATAGCTGAGTAACTGGTGGCGAGCGCGTTGTTCGTCGCCGGAGTTGGACAGGCGCTCCAGCTCCTGGCGGGTCTGGCGCCAGCGTTGGGCGGCAAGCTGCACTTGGCGGGCCAGGTCGGTGGCCCCGGCGTATTCGTCCAGCAGGCGACGGTGGGTATCGGTTTTCAGCAGGGATTGATGTTCGTGCTGGCTATGGATGTCGATCAGCAGCTCACCCAGCGCTTTCAGGTCGCCAAGGGGGCAGGGCGTGCCGTTGATATAGCCGCGTGAGCGCCCTTCGGCGGTGATGACTCGGCGCAGGATGCACGGGCCTTCGTTATTGAGGTCGCGTTCAGCCAGCCAGGCTTCCGCTTCCGGGATGTCCGCCAGGTCAAAGGTGGCCAGGATATCGGCCTTGTCCGCGCCGGGGCGGACCACGCCGCTGTCGGCTCGGTCGCCCAGGGTCAGGCCCAGCGCGTCGAGCATGATCGACTTGCCGGCGCCGGTTTCGCCTGTGATTACGCTCATTCCGCGATCCAGCTCTAGATCAAGGTGTTCAACAATGGCGTAGTTATGTACGGACAGGTGCACCAGCATGACGGCCGCTCCCAGGCTTTAGGTCTGGTTATTTATACAGTGTTTTGTTCGGGCCTGACAATCCTGGCGCTTAGCTCGATTTGCTTGAGTATTGTTTTTTCTTAGTGCGATACGGAATGAATGCGACGGAAATGCTCCCGGGCCTGTGAAAGACTTTTGGTAACGCCTGCGCCCTTGAACCTGGAAATTGTGACCCCATATACCGGAACAGAAGCGCGAGTCGAGTTCGCGCATGATTTTGAAAGGAGAAATCTATGGCTGACGAACAGACGCAGGATACGCAAACTCCAGACGCCAATTCGGCTGGCGGCGATGAGCTGGCAACTCGTGTACAAGTGCTTGAAGAGCAATTGGCCGCTGCGCAGGATCAGTCTTTGCGTGTTGCCGCCGATCTGCAGAACGTCCGCCGCCGTGCCGAGCAGGATGTAGAAAAGGCTCACAAGTTCGCGCTGGAAAAATTTGCCGGCGACTTGCTGCCGATTATCGACAGCCTTGAACGTGGTCTTGAGCTGTCCAACCCGGACGACGAAAACATCCGTGCGATGCGTGAAGGGATCGAGCTGACCCTGAAAATGTTCCAGGACACCCTGAAGCGTTATCAGTTGGAAGCGATCGATCCGCAAGGCGGCGAGCCGTTCAACGCCGAGCATCACCAAGCCATGGCCATGCAAGAGAGCCATGACCTTGAGCCTAACAGTGTGTTGAAAGTGTTCCAGAAGGGTTATCTGCTTAACGGTCGCTTGCTGCGCCCGGCAATGGTGGTGGTGAGCAAGGCTCCTGCACCCGTTTCACCTTCTATTGATGAGCAGGCTTGAAATCAGTCGTAACGGCCCCATCTATAAGTCAAGCGTTTAAGTGCTACCGCGGTTAGCCACCACAGCTGCGGCATCCAAATTCAAGTTTCGGGAGAGTAAATCATGGGCAAAATTATCGGTATCGACCTGGGGACTACCAACTCCTGCGTCTCCGTGCTGGAAAACGGCGTTGCAAAAGTCATTGAAAACGCCGAAGGCGCGCGTACCACGCCGTCGATCATTGCATACGCCAACGACGGTGAAATCCTCGTCGGCCAGTCGGCCAAGCGTCAGGCCGTGACTAACCCGCATAACACCCTGTATGCGGTAAAGCGTCTGATCGGTCGTAAGTTCGACGAAGAAGTCGTACAGAAAGACATCAAGATGGTGCCTTACAAAATCGCCAAGGCTGACAACGGTGACGCCTGGGTTGAAGTAAATGGAAAGAAAGCGTCTCCACCGCAAATCTCGGCTGAAGTCTTGAAAAAGATGAAGAAGACTGCCGAAGATTACCTGGGTGAAACCGTGACTGAAGCGGTGATCACCGTTCCGGCCTACTTCAACGACAGCCAGCGCCAGGCGACCAAAGACGCCGGCCGCATCGCGGGCCTGGATGTAAAACGTATCATCAACGAACCTACCGCGGCGGCTCTGGCCTACGGTATGGACAAGGCCAAAGGCGACCACACTGTGATCGTTTATGACCTGGGTGGCGGTACCTTCGACGTTTCCGTGATCGAGATCGCGGAAGTCGACGGTGAACACCAGTTCGAAGTGTTGGCCACCAACGGTGACACGTTCCTGGGTGGTGAAGACTTTGACATTCGTCTGATCGACTACCTCGTTGACGAATTCAAGAAAGAAAGCGGCATGAACCTCAAGGGTGACCCGCTGGCCATGCAGCGCCTGAAAGAAGCCGCTGAGAAAGCCAAGATCGAGCTGTCCTCGAGCATGTCGACCGACGTGAACCTGCCGTACATCACTGCAGACGCCACCGGTCCGAAGCACTTGAACGTGAAGATCTCGCGCGCCAAGTTGGAAGCGCTGGTTGAAGACCTGGTTCAGCGCACCATCGAACCTTGCCGCATCGCCCTGAAAGACGCAGGTATCGACGTTGGCTCCATCAACGACGTGATCCTGGTGGGCGGTCAGACCCGTATGCCACTGGTACAGCAGAAAGTCACCGAGTTCTTCGGCAAGGAAGCACGTAAAGACGTGAACCCGGACGAAGCGGTTGCCATGGGTGCTGCTATTCAGGGCGCGGTACTGGCTGGTGACGTGAAAGACGTACTGCTGCTGGACGTCAGCCCGCTGACCCTGGGTATCGAAACCATGGGCGGCGTGATGACTGCGCTGATCGAGAAAAACACCACGATTCCTACCAAGAAATCGCAAGTGTTCTCGACTGCCGACGACAACCAGGGCGCCGTGACTATTCACGTGCTGCAAGGTGAGCGTAAGCAGGCTGCACAGAACAAATCCCTGGGCAAGTTCGACCTGTCCGAGATTCCACCAGCACCACGTGGCGTGCCACAAATCGAAGTGACCTTCGACATCGACGCCAACGGTATCCTGCACGTCGGTGCGAAAGACAAGGCGACCGGCAAAGAGCAGAAGATCACCATCAAGGCCAACTCCGGCCTGTCTGATGAAGAAATTCAACAGATGATTCGTGATGCCGAAGCCAATGCCGACGCGGACGCCAAGTTTGCAGAATTGGCCGGTGCGCGTAACCAAGGCGATGCCCTGGTTCACTCGACCCGCAAAATGGTCGCTGATGCTGGCGATAAAGTGACTGCTGAAGAGAAAACTGCAATCGAAGCTGCCGTGGTTGCCCTGGAAGCCGCTGTCAAAGGCGACGACAAGGCTGCCATCGAAGCCAAGATCGAAGAGCTGTCGAAAGTCTCCGCGCCAGTCGCTCAGAAAATGTACGCCGAACAACAGGCCCAGCCTGAAGGCGGCGCGCAACACGCTGAGCCTGAAGCCAAGCACGACGACGTTGTCGATGCTGAGTTCGAAGAAGTCAAAGACAACAAGTAAGTTGGTCGTCCGGTTGACCGCTATCAAGCGGTGACTGGTAGGATGTCGCCGCGCGGGAGCTTGCTCCCGCGTTGGCGTGTCTGGGGTACGCGAATTTTTACAGCATGCGACAGCGTTCGGATGCTGGCGGTGTGATCGGGAATGCTCCTGCTTCCCGAGCAGTAAATACCGCGTTTTTGATCGGGGCTCCGGTTAAAAAGTAGTAATGACCAGGATCGTTGAATTGACGTGAGTTGGGTCCGGGCCTGTATTGGGGCTCAACGAGTTTGGCAAGGCTCAGGAGGGTCTGGCTGAACATCCTTAAGAGTGCAAAGACTTATGGCAAAGCGTGACTATTACGAAGTATTGGGTGTGGAGCGCAGCTCCAGCGAGTCGGACCTGAAGAAGGCCTACCGTCGCCTGGCTATGAAGCATCACCCGGACCGTAATCCGGATAGCAAGGAATCCGAAGAACTGTTCAAAGAGGCCAACGAAGCCTACGAATGCCTATCTGACCCTAACAAGCGTGCGGCCTACGACCAGTACGGCCATGCCGGCGTCGATCCGAGCATGGGCGGTGGTGGCGCCGGTTTTGGTGGTCAGAACTTCTCCGATATCTTCGGCGATGTCTTCAGCGACTTCTTTGGTGGTGGCCGTGGTGGCCAGCGTGGCGGTGCCCAGCGCGGCAGCGATCTGCGCTACACCCTGGAACTGAACCTGGAAGAAGCGGTACGCGGTACGAGTGTCAATATCCGTGTGCCGACGCTGGTCAACTGCAAGCCGTGTGATGGCTCGGGTGCCAAGAAGGGCTCCTCGCCGATTACTTGCCCGACCTGTGGGGGTATCGGCCAGGTACGCATGCAGCAAGGTTTCTTCTCGGTGCAGCAGACCTGCCCGCGCTGCCATGGCCAGGGCAAGATCATTTCCGACCCGTGCGACTCCTGTCACGGCGAAGGGCGTGTCGAAGAGTACAAGACCCTGTCGGTGAAAGTGCCGGCGGGTGTGGATACCGGTGATCGTATTCGTCTGTCGGGCGAGGGCGAGGCGGGTACTCAGGGCGGCCCTACGGGTGACTTGTACGTGGTGATCAACGTGCGTGAGCACTCGATCTTCCAGCGTGATGGCAAGCACCTGTTCTGTGAAGTGCCGATCAGTTTTGTCGATGCGGCTTTGGGTGGCGAGATCGAGATTCCGACGCTTGATGGGCGTGTGAAACTCAAGATTCCTGAAGGCACGCAGACCGGCAAGCAGTTCCGCATCCGTGGCAAAGGCGTTGCGCCGGTGCGCGGCGGTGGCGCCGGTGACCTGATGTGCCGCGTGGCGGTGGAAACGCCGGTCAACCTGAATCGCCGTCAGCGTGAATTGCTTGAAGAATTCCGCAGTTCGTTGGAGGGGGATCACTCCCACTCTCCGAAGACCACTGGCTTTTTCGATGGCGTGAAGCGCTTCTTCGGCGACCTGTAAGGAAGTGAGTATGCGACGTATAGCCGTAATGGGCGCTGCAGGGCGCATGGGCAAGACGCTGGTCGAGGCGGTGCAGCAGCGCTCGCCTGCTTCCGGGCTGACCGCGGCCATCGTGCGCCCCGGTAGCACGCTGATCGGTGCGGATGCCGGTGAGCTGGCCTCGTTGGGGCGTATCGGCGTTTCGCTGTCCGGCAACCTGGAACAGGTGGCTGACGAGTTCGACGTATTGATCGATTTCACCCTGCCGGACGTCATGCTGAAGAACCTGGCGTTCTGCCGCAAAGCCGGCAAGGCCATGGTGATCGGTACCACGGGCTTGAGTGCCGAGCAGAAGCAATTGTTGGTGGAGGCGGGCAAGGATATTCCTATCGTCTTCGCCGCCAATTTCAGCGTGGGTGTGAACCTTTCGCTCAAGCTGCTGGATCTGGCGGCTCGCGTGCTGGGTGATGAGGCGGATATCGAGATTATCGAGACTCATCACCGCCACAAGATCGATGCGCCGTCCGGTACCGCGCTGCGCATGGGTGAGGCGATTGCCGATGCGTTGGGGCGTGATTTGTCGAAAGTCGCCGTTTACGGTCGTGAAGGTCATACCGGTGCGCGCGCGCATGACACCATCGGGTTTGCCACGGTTCGCGGTGGTGATGTGGTGGGAGATCACACTGTGTTGTTCGCCGCTGAAGGCGAGCGCCTGGAAATCACTCACAAGGCGTCCAGCCGTATGACGTTCGCCAAGGGCGCGGTGCGTGCCGCGCTTTGGCTGGAAGGGCGTGAGCCTGGCCTTTACGACATGCGTGACGTGCTGGATCTGCACTAATCAGTAGCTAAAAGGGGGTCTCAAGCTTATGCTTAGGCCCCGTTTTTACCCGCTAGGCGACGTCCTGTCGCATTCCCCTGCCTTTAAGGCTCATTAGCGGTGGACCCAAAAAGCCTTTTTCTGTAAGCTACAGCTTTAGTGTGTCCACTAAAAGCGCGCAGAATAATTCAGTGAACAAGCGGGGTGACGTGTCCATACGTCACTCCGCTTTTTTACAACCTGCGATCGCCCTTTCAGGCTTTATTTACGGGAGGTCTTCTTGACTAAGCCAGCCATACTCGCCCTTGCTGATGGCAGCATTTTTCGCGGCGATGCCATTGGAGCCGACGGTCAAACCGTTGGAGAGGTAGTGTTCAACACTGCCATGACCGGCTATCAGGAAATCCTTACTGATCCTTCCTACGCCCAGCAGATCGTTACCCTGACCTATCCGCACATCGGCAACACCGGTACTACACCGGAAGACGTCGAGTCTGATCGTGTCTGGTCGGCGGGTCTGGTGATTCGTGACCTGCCACTGGTTGCGAGCAACTGGCGTAACACGATGTCGCTGTCCGATTACCTGAAAGCCAACAACGTTGTGGCGATCGCCGGTATCGACACTCGCCGCCTCACACGCATCCTGCGTGAAAAAGGCTCGCAGAACGGCTGCATCATGGTCGGTGACAATATCTCCGAAGAGGCGGCGATTGCCGCGGCGCAAGGTTTCCCTGGCCTGAAAGGCATGGACCTGGCGAAAGTCGTCAGCGCTAAAGAGAAGTATGAGTGGCGCTCCACGGTCTGGGATTTGAAGACTGATGACCATGCGACCATCGAAGCCGCTGAGTTGCCTTACCACGTAGTGGCCTACGACTACGGCGTCAAGTACAACATCCTGCGCATGCTGGTCGAGCGCGGCTGCCGCGTGACGGTGGTTCCGGCGCAAACCCCGGCCAGCGATGTGCTCGCCCTGCAACCGGATGGCGTATTCCTGTCCAACGGCCCGGGTGACCCCGAGCCATGCGACTACGCTATCCAGGCAATCAAGGACGTGCTGGAAACCGAGATTCCGGTATTCGGTATCTGCCTGGGCCACCAGCTGCTGGCCCTGGCCTCCGGCGCCAAGACCCTGAAAATGGGCCACGGCCACCACGGTGCCAACCACCCGGTACAAGACCTGGACACGGGCGTTGTGATGATCACCAGCCAGAACCACGGTTTCGCGGTGGATGAAGCAACCTTGCCGAGCAACGTCCGCGCTATTCACAAGTCGCTGTTCGACGGTTCCCTGCAGGGTATCGAGCGCACCGACAAGAGCGCGTTCAGCTTTCAGGGCCACCCTGAGGCCAGCCCGGGCCCGAACGACGTCGCGCCGCTGTTCGACCGTTTCATCAATGAGATGGCCAAGCGACGCTGACTGAGCGGCTTGCGGGCGGCCCCGGACCTCGGTGGCCCCCGCAGGCGCTTCAAAGATTGTTCAAGACGGCTTGCCGACTGACCTGCGGATTTGAGTGACAAACCCATGCCAAAACGTACAGACATAAAAAGCATCCTGATTCTCGGCGCCGGCCCGATCGTGATCGGCCAGGCCTGCGAATTCGACTACTCCGGCGCCCAGGCTTGTAAAGCACTGCGCGAAGAGGGTTACCGCGTCATCCTGGTGAACTCCAACCCGGCTACCATCATGACCGACCCGGCCATGGCCGACGCTACCTACATCGAACCGATCAAGTGGCAGACCGTTGCCAAGATCATCGAGAAAGAGCGTCCGGACGCACTGTTGCCGACCATGGGCGGCCAGACTGCTCTGAACTGCGCCCTGGACCTGGAGCGCGAAGGCGTCCTGGAGAAATTCGGCGTAGAGATGATCGGTGCCAATGCTGACACCATCGACAAGGCTGAAGACCGTTCGCGTTTCGACAAGGCCATGAAGTCCATCGGCCTGGCATGCCCACGCTCGGGTATCGCCCACAGCATGGAAGAAGCCAATGCGGTCCTTGAGACCCTGGGTTTCCCGTGCATCATCCGTCCATCCTTCACCATGGGTGGCACCGGTGGCGGTATCGCCTACAACCGTGAAGAGTTCGAAGAAATCTGCGCCCGTGGTCTGGACCTGTCGCCGACCAAAGAGCTGCTGATCGACGAATCCCTGATCGGTTGGAAAGAGTACGAGATGGAGGTTGTCCGCGATAAAAAGGACAACTGCATCATCGTCTGCTCTATCGAAAACTTCGACCCGATGGGCGTGCACACCGGTGACTCGATCACCGTGGCTCCGGCACAGACCCTGACCGACAAGGAATACCAGATCCTGCGTAACGCCTCCCTGGCGGTACTGCGCGAGATCGGCGTGGAAACCGGTGGTTCCAACGTTCAGTTCGGCATCTGCCCGAACACCGGCCGCATGGTCGTGATCGAAATGAACCCGCGTGTATCGCGTTCGTCGGCCCTGGCTTCGAAAGCCACCGGCTTCCCGATTGCCAAGGTCGCGGCCAAGCTGGCAGTGGGTTACACCCTGGACGAGTTGTCGAACGACATCACTGGCGGCAAGACCCCGGCGTCTTTCGAGCCGTCCATCGACTACGTCGTGACCAAGCTGCCACGTTTTGCTTTCGAAAAATTCGCCAAGGCCGACGCGCGCCTGACCACTCAGATGAAGTCTGTGGGTGAGGTCATGGCCATCGGCCGTACCTTCCAGGAATCCCTGCAGAAAGCCCTGCGCGGCCTGGAAGTGGGCGTTTGCGGCCTGGACGAGAAGCTCGACCTGGCCAGCCCGGAAAGCATGAGCGTGCTCAAGCGCGAGCTGACCGTGCCGGGCGCCGAGCGTATCTGGTACGTGGCTGACGCCTTCCGTGCCGGCATGAGCGTTGAAGACATCTTCGGCATGAACATGATCGACCCTTGGTTCCTGGTCCAGATTGAAGATCTGATCAAGGAAGAAGAGAAGGTCAAGACCTTGGGCCTGGCCAGTATCGACCGCGACATGATGTTCCGCCTCAAGCGCAAGGGGTTCTCCGACCAGCGCCTGGCCAAATTGCTGGGTGTGACCGAGAAAAACCTGCGCACCCATCGTCACAAGCTGGAGATCTTCCCGGTCTACAAGCGCGTTGACACCTGTGCTGCCGAGTTCTCCACCGACACCGCCTACCTGTACTCCACCTACGAGGAAGAGTGCGAAGCCGCGCCGTCGGGCCGCGACAAGATCATGATTCTGGGTGGTGGTCCGAACCGTATCGGCCAGGGTATCGAGTTCGACTACTGCTGCGTGCACGCCGCCCTCGCTCTGCGCGAAGACGGTTACGAAACCATCATGGTCAACTGCAACCCGGAAACCGTTTCCACCGACTACGACACCTCCGATCGCCTGTACTTCGAGCCAGTGACCCTGGAAGACGTGCTGGAAATCGTGCGCGTCGAGAAGCCTAAAGGCGTGATCGTCCAGTACGGCGGCCAAACCCCGCTGAAGCTGGCGCGTGCCCTGGAAGCTGCCGGTGTGCCGATCATCGGTACCAGCCCTGACGCCATCGACCGCGCTGAAGACCGTGAGCGCTTCCAGCAGATGGTCGAGCGTCTGAACCTGCGTCAGCCACCAAACGCCACCGTGCGCAGCGAAGACGAAGCCATCCGTGCAGCCAGCAAGATCGGCTACCCGCTGGTGGTGCGTCCGTCCTACGTATTGGGCGGTCGTGCGATGGAAATCGTCTACGAAGAAGAAGAACTCAAGCGTTACCTGCGTGATGCGGTGAAAGTGTCCAACGACAGCCCGGTGCTGCTGGACCACTTCCTCAACTGCGCCATCGAAATGGACGTGGACGCTGTTTGCGACGGCACCGACGTGGTGATCGGCGCGATCATGCAGCACATCGAACAGGCTGGTGTTCACTCCGGTGACTCCGCTTGCTCGCTGCCGCCTTATTCGCTGCCGGTACACATCCAGGACGTGATGCGTGAACAGGTCAAGAAAATGGCCCTGGAGCTGGGTGTAGTCGGCTTGATGAACGTACAGTTGGCGCTGCAAGGCGAGGACATCTACGTCATCGAAGTCAACCCGCGTGCTTCGCGTACCGTGCCGTTTGTTTCCAAGTGCATCGGTGTGTCTCTGGCCATGATCGCTGCCCGCGTGATGGCGGGTAAGACCCTGAAGGAAATCGGCTTCACCCAGGAAATCATTCCGAACTTCTACAGCGTGAAAGAGGCGGTGTTCCCATTCGCCAAATTCCCTGGTGTGGACCCGATCCTGGGCCCAGAGATGAAGTCCACCGGTGAAGTGATGGGTGTGGGAGATACCTTCGGTGAGGCGTTCGCCAAGGCCCAGATGGGTGCCAGCGAAGTGCTGCCGACCGGCGGTACTGCGTTTATCAGCGTGCGTGATGATGACAAGCCACTGGTTGCAGGCGTGGCCCGTGATCTGATCAACTTGGGCTTCGAAGTCGTGGCCACTGCCGGGACCGCCAAGCTGATCGAGGCTGCGGGCCTGAAAGTGCGTCGCGTGAACAAGGTGACGGAAGGCCGTCCGCACGTGGTCGACATGATCAAGAATGACGAAGTCACTCTGATCATCAACACCACCGAAGGTCGCCAGTCGATCGCGGACTCTTACTCCATCCGTCGTAACGCCTTGCAGCACAAGATCTACTGCACCACGACTATTGCTGCTGGCGAAGCCATCTGCGAAGCGCTCAAGTTCGGTCCGGAAAAGACCGTGCGTCGCTTGCAGGATCTACACGCAGGATTGAAGGCATGACCAAATACCCCATGACTGTCCAGGGCTTCAAGGCCCTGGAAGAGGAGCACGCCCATCTGACCAAGGTCGTCCGTCCGAAGCTGAGCCAGGACATCGGTACGGCCCGTGAGCTGGGTGACTTGAAAGAGAATGCCGAATACCACGCTGCTCGTGAGCAGCAGGGTATGGTCGAGGCGCGTATTCGCGATATCGAAGGCCGTCTTCAGAACTCGGTGGTTATCGATGTAACGACCATTCCCCATACGGGTAAGGTGATTTTCGGCACCACCGTTGAAATCGCCAACGTCGAGACCGATGAAAGCGTGACTTACCACATCGTGGGTGAGGACGAAGCTGACATCAAGCAGGGCAAGATCTCTGTAGGTTCGCCGATTGCCCGTGCCTTGATTGCCAAGGAAGAGGGTGATGTGGTGGCTGTGAAAACGCCAAGTGGCGTGATCGAGTACGAGATTGTTGAAGTTCGTCACATCTGAAAGACGGCGCCCATTTAGTGTGGGCGCCATGCTTTGGCAGCTCGCCCAGATGCTTTGGGTGGGTGGCCTGTGGCTGTTTCATGTTGGCGTGTTACCGGTGCTGGGCCTGATTGGTCTGGCGCCGTTGCTGATCGATGAGATCGACGGATTGCTCAGTGCGCTGCTGGTGGATTTTGCGGCGGCGTGCGTGACGCTCCAGGTGCTGGTGCTGATCAAGGCCGAAGGCTTGGGGAGTTTATGGCGGGATATTCGCGGCCAACTACTGTTGGTGGCGCTGTATGCATGCGCAATGTTTTGCGTGGTGCATGTATGGTTGCCGGAAGCGTTGCGCTGGCAGCTATTCAGCTATCTTGTGCTAGGGTTCTGCGGGTTGGTGCTGGTTTTACAGCCGGCGCCAGGGTGGAGTGGCGGGGCGCGCGAAGCGCGCCCGTGACCCTTGTTACTTGAAGCGATGAACGTTCGACAATTGCTTGTTGACGCTGAAATTCTTGCGATACAGCAGCGCCATCTTGCCGATGACCTGAACCAGGTCCGCTTTACCGACCTTGCACAGTTCTGCAATGGCGGCCAGGCGTGCTTCGCGATCAAGGATGTTGACCTTGATTTTGATCAGTTCATGATCGTTCAGTGCGCGTTCAAATTCGGCTAACACACCTTCAGTCAAACCGTTGTCTGCCACAATCAGAACTGGTTTCAGATGGTGGCCAATGGATTTGTACTGTTTCTTCTGCTCTTGAGTGAGCGGCATAATCTGACCCCTGCGTCTGATCTTGTAAAAAAGCGGCGGCCAGTTTACCCGAGCGAGTCCGGGACCGCCCAGTTAATCACGACCCGTTTTATTTTTCGAGGTGGCCCGTGGCCCGTTCCAAAACTAGCCTTAAGTGGCTGCAAGAGCATTTCAACGATCCTTACGTCAAAAAGGCGCAAAAGGATGGCTATCGTTCCCGGGCCAGTTACAAACTGCTGGAGCTCCAGGACAAAGACAAATTGTTTCGCCCCGGCATGAGCGTGATCGACCTCGGGGCTGCCCCGGGTGGCTGGTCCCAGGTGGCCAGTCGTCTGATTGGTGGGCAAGGCCGGTTGATCGCTTCCGACATCCTTGAGATGGACAGCATCCCGGATGTGACCTTCGTGCATGGCGACTTTACCCAGGATGCCGTGCTGGCCGAGATATTGGAGGCTGTGGGAAATTCGCAGGTAGACCTTGTGATTTCCGACATGGCCCCCAATATGAGTGGATTACCGGCTGTTGATATGCCGCGAGCCATGTTCCTCTGCGAGTTGGCACTGGACCTGGCGGGGCGGGTATTGCGTCCGGGTGGTGATTTCCTGGTCAAGGTTTTCCAGGGTGAGGGCTTCGACGAGTACCACAAGAACATCCGCAAGCTGTTCGACAAGGTGCAGATGCGCAAACCAGACTCCTCCCGGGACCGATCTCGCGAGCAGTATCTGTTGGCGCGGGGGTTCCGCGGTATCGAAGGCGCCGCCAGTGATGAGCGTCTTTGAGGTTTTTAAGAGAGCCGATAGGTTTTTTTATATCGCTTTCGTCACGAAGCTTTACGAATATTGTGTAGTCAAAGTTTCACAAAGGGTTACAGACGGCGCCTGCCAGAGTTGTAGGTAATGTAGTAAGTTAGGCCGGTGAATATCATGCGAAGCGCGCGCCAGTAGCGGAGCTTGCTTCAGAGGGTAGTTAATTGAACGATATGGCAAAGAATCTGATCCTGTGGTTGATCATCGCGGCTGTCCTGGTGACGGTGATGAACAACTTCTCCAGCCCTAACGAGCCGCAGACCCTCAACTATTCCGACTTCATCCAGCAAGTTAAGGATGGCAAGGTCGAGCGCGTGGCGGTTGATGGCTACGTGATCACCGGCAAGCGCAACGATGGCGACAGCTTCAAGACCATTCGTCCGGCCATTCAGGATAACGGTCTGATCGGCGACCTGGTGGATAACCACGTGGTTGTCGAAGGCAAGCAGCCTGAACAGCAGAGCATCTGGACTCAACTCCTGGTGGCGAGCTTCCCGATCCTGGTGATTATCGCCGTGTTCATGTTCTTCATGCGCCAGATGCAAGGTGGCGCGGGAGGCAAGGGCGGGCCGATGAGCTTCGGCAAGAGCAAGGCGCGCCTGCTCTCCGAGGACCAAGTGAAAACCACGCTGGCTGACGTTGCCGGTTGCGATGAAGCCAAGGAAGAAGTGGGTGAGCTGGTCGAGTTCCTGCGTGATCCGGGCAAGTTCCAGCGCCTGGGTGGCCGCATCCCTCGTGGCGTGCTGATGGTAGGTCCTCCAGGTACTGGTAAAACCTTGCTCGCCAAGGCGATTGCCGGCGAGGCGAAGGTGCCGTTCTTCACCATTTCCGGTTCCGACTTCGTCGAAATGTTCGTCGGTGTCGGTGCCAGCCGTGTTCGCGATATGTTCGAACAGGCTAAGAAACACGCGCCATGTATCATCTTTATCGACGAAATCGACGCCGTTGGTCGCCATCGTGGTGCCGGCATGGGCGGCGGTCATGACGAGCGTGAGCAGACACTCAACCAGTTGCTGGTCGAGATGGATGGCTTTGAGATGAATGACGGCATCATTGTCATTGCCGCGACCAACCGTCCGGACGTGCTGGACCCTGCGCTGTTGCGTCCGGGGCGTTTCGACCGTCAGGTTGTCGTCGGTCTGCCGGATATTCGTGGCCGCGAGCAGATCCTTAAAGTGCACATGCGCAAAGTACCGATGGGCGATGACGTCGCTCCTGCGGTGATTGCCCGTGGTACTCCAGGCTTCTCCGGTGCTGACTTGGCCAACCTGGTGAACGAGGCGTCGTTGTTCGCTGCTCGTACCGGCAAGCGCATCGTCGAAATGAAAGAGTTCGAACTGGCGAAAGACAAGATCATGATGGGCGCAGAGCGCAAAACCATGGTCATGTCCGAAAAAGAGAAGCAGAACACCGCTTATCACGAAGCCGGTCACGCTATTGTCGGTCGCGTTGTGCCTGAGCACGATCCGGTCTACAAAGTATCGATCATTCCTCGTGGCCGGGCGCTGGGTGTCACCATGTTCCTGCCGGAAGAGGATCGTTACAGCCTCTCCAAGCGTGCATTGATCAGCCAGATCTGCTCGCTGTACGGTGGTCGGATCGCTGAGGAAATGACCCTCGGTTTCGATGGTGTAACCACCGGCGCCTCCAACGACATCATGCGTGCCAGCCAGATTGCGCGGAACATGGTGACCAAGTGGGGCTTGTCGGAAAAACTCGGCCCACTGATGTATGCCGAGGAAGAAGGCGAAGTGTTCCTGGGACGTGGCGGTGGTGGTCAGAATGCCAGCTTCTCCGGCGAGACAGCCAAGCTGATCGACTCCGAAGTGCGCAGCATCATCGACCAGTGCTATGGCACGGCCAAGCAGATCCTGACCGACAATCGCGACAAGCTGGATGCGATGGCTGATGCGCTGATGAAGTATGAAACCATTGATGCCGACCAGATCGACGACATCATGGCCGGGCGCGCACCGCGTGAACCTCGCGATTGGGAGGGTGGTTCGGGTACCTCGGGCACCCCGCCAGTGGTACAGAATGAGCGCCCTGAAACCCCGATCGGCGGCCCGGCAGCTGACCACTAAGGTTTGAAATGACTTCTGCGTTGTCCTCTACCACCCGGTTGCCTTGCGGCAGCCGGGTTCTTGATTTGGCCCATACTCATGTGATGGGTATTCTTAACGTAACCCCCGACTCCTTTTCCGATGGCGGCCGCTTCTGCCAGTCGGATGCTGCATTGCGTCACGCTGAGGCAATGGTGGCTGCGGGGGCGACGCTGATCGATGTCGGCGGTGAGTCGACTCGGCCTGGTGCTCGCGTGGTTTCTCCATTGGAGGAGTTGGAGCGGGTGGCGCCGATCGTCGAGCGTATTGCACGTGAGCTGGATGTGATCATCTCGGTCGATACATCGACCCCGGCTGTGATGCGCGAAACGGCGCGTTTAGGGGCGGGGCTGATCAATGATGTGCGATCTCTTCAGCGGGATGGCGCACTGGATGCTGCAGCGGCGACCGGTTTGCCGGTCTGCTTGATGCATATGCTGGGGGAGCCCGGCAATATGCAGGACAGTCCTCATTACAATGACTTGGTCGGTGAGGTCAGTGGGTTTCTTGCTGAGCGTATTGCTCAATGTGTCACTGTGGGCATTGCGCCCGAGAAGATCATCCTTGACCCCGGTTTTGGTTTTGCCAAAACGTTACAGCACAATTTGAGTCTGTTTAAGCACATGGAATCCTTGCATGTGCTGGGTCGGCCTTTGTTGGTCGGTGTTTCGCGTAAGAGCATGATAGGGCTGGCCTTGAATCGCCCGGTGGGCGAGCGGCTATATGGCGGTCTTGCGCTTGCAGCGCTCGCAGTGGCCAAGGGCGCGCGTATTTTGCGTGTGCATGACGTCGCAGAGACTGTCGATGTGGTGCGCATGATTGAGGCTGTAGAGTCCGCCAAATAAGAATGATGGAGTATTTATGACTAAAAAGTATTTTGGCACCGACGGCATTCGTGGTCGTGTCGGCGAATTCCCTATTACTCCTGACTTTATGCTGAAGCTGGGTTGGGCGGCAGGTATGGCGTTCCGTAGCATGGGCGCGTGCCGCATCCTGGTAGGCAAGGACACCCGTATTTCAGGTTATATGTTTGAGTCTGCACTGGAGGCCGGTTTGTCCGCCGCAGGTGCCGATGTGATGTTGCTGGGGCCTATGCCGACACCGGCAATCGCTTACCTGACCCGTACATTTCACGCTGAAGCCGGTATCGTGATCAGTGCCTCGCACAATCCTCATGATGACAATGGCATCAAGTTTTTCTCGGGGCAGGGCACGAAGCTGCCGGACGAGATCGAGTTGATGATTGAGGAGTTGCTGGACGCGCCAATGACGGTGGTCGAATCCAGCAAGCTGGGTAAGGTATCGCGTATCAACGACGCCTCCGGCCGTTACATCGAGTTTTGCAAGAGCAGCGTACCCACCAGTACCAATTTCGCTGGGCTGAAGATTGTTGTGGACTGCGCTCATGGGGCTACCTACAAGGTAGCGCCAAGCGTGTTCAAGGAGTTGGGCGCTGATGTGACGGTGCTGTCGGCCCAGCCCAACGGTTTGAACATCAATGAAAACTGTGGCTCCACCCACATGGGACAGCTGCAGGCCGCAGTTCTTGCGGAGCATGCTGACCTGGGGATCGCTTTTGACGGTGATGGCGACCGGGTTCTGATGGTGGACCACACCGGTGCGGTGGTCGATGGTGATGACCTGTTGTTCATCATTGCTCGCGACCTGCATGAGCGTAATAAGCTGCAAGGGGGTGTCGTCGGTACGCTGATGAGCAACCTTGGCTTGGAATTGGCACTGGCGGATCTGGGAATTCCCTTCGTGCGGGCCAACGTGGGGGATCGCTATGTCATCGCCGAGTTGCTTGAGCGCAACTGGCAGGTGGGTGGTGAGAACTCCGGGCACGTGGTCTGCTTCCATCACACCACCACGGGTGATGCGATTATTGCAGCCTTGCAGGTTTTGCTGTCCCTGCGCCGTCGTGATGAGAGCCTGGCTCAGGCGCGTCAGGCTCTGCGCAAGTGCCCGCAGGTTTTGCTCAATGTGCGTTTCGCCGGGGGTGAAAACCCAATCGAACACCCTTCTGTGAAGGAGGCTTGCGAGCGCGTGACCCTGGCGATGGCGGGGCGTGGCCGTGTGCTGCTGCGTAAGTCCGGCACAGAGCCTTTGGTGCGCGTTATGGTCGAGGGTGATGATGAAAATCAGGTCCGCGGCCATGCCGAAGACCTGGCAAAACTGGTAACTGAAGTTTGCGGCTGAATTCGGCTTGCCAGTGAGGGTGTGGTTGGGTAACATCTGCGCCCACTTTGACCGACGGGGTACAGCATGCGTCGCACTATGGTAGCTGGTAACTGGAAGATGCACGGTACCCGCGCCAGTGTCGCTGAGCTGATCAATGGCCTTCGTCACCTGGCCTTGCCTAGCGGTGTTGATGTTGCGGTTTTCCCGCCTTGCTTGCATATCAATCAAGTGATTGAAGGCTTGAAGGGCAAGTCGATTCAGGTCGGCGCGCAGAACTCTGCGGTGGAACCCATGCAAGGTGCGTTGACCGGCGAGATATCGCCGAGTCAGCTGGTTGATGCGGGTTGTTCCTATGTGCTTGTCGGGCACTCCGAGCGTCGTCAGATGATGGGTGAGCGTGATGGGACACTCAATCGCAAGTTCGCTGCTGCACAGGCTTGTGGCTTGGTTCCGGTGTTGTGCATAGGGGAGACCCTTGAACAGCGCGAATCGGGCAAGACTCTTGAGGTTGTCTCGCGTCAGCTGGGCAGCATCATCGAGGAGCTGGGTGTTGGTGCATTTGCAAAGGCGGTAATTGCTTACGAGCCGGTCTGGGCCATTGGCACCGGGCTGACTGCTACGCCGCAACAAGCGCAGGATGTGCACGCAGCCATTCGCGCACAGTTGGCGGCAGAGAATTCTGAAGTTGCACAAGGTGTGCGTCTTCTATACGGCGGCAGCGTGAAGGCGGCCAATGCGGTCGAACTGTTCGGCATGCCGGATATCGATGGGGGGCTCATTGGTGGAGCTTCCCTGAATGCAGATGAGTTCGGTGCGATTTGTCGCGCCGCGGGAAACTGAAAAAATGCTGGAAACAGTCGTAGTCGTTTTTCATCTGTTGGCTGCCCTGGGCGTAGTTGCCCTGGTTTTGTTGCAACAGGGTAAAGGTGCGGATGCTGGTGCGTCTTTCGGTGCAGGTGCTTCAAATACTGTGTTCGGAAGCCAAGGTTCCTCTACCTTTCTTAGTAAGTTTACTGCTATACTTGCCGCAGGTTTCTTCATAACCAGCTTAGGGTTAGGTTACTTTGCTAAAGAGAAAGCTCATGTGCTGACTCAAGTAGGTCTCCCAAATCCGGCGGTGTTGGAAGTACCAAAAGCAAAACCGGCTTCTGATGATGTCCCGGTGCTTCAAGAGCAAAAGTCGGCTACTCCGGCGACTGACGTACCTCCAGCTCAAGAGCAGAAGTAAGAAGGGTTGTAAACGCTGTATTGCCGAGGTGGTGGAATTGGTAGACACGCAACCTTGAGGTGGTTGTGCCCATAGGGTGTAGGGGTTCGAGTCCCCTTCTCGGTACCAATTATCAGGAGAGCCCGCTGTTGCGGGCTTTCTTGTAGGTGGAAGGTTACATTGACCCTGTAAGGGATCGGTCGTATACTTCCGCCCCAGCTTTGTCGCGGGGTGGAGCAGTCTGGTAGCTCGTCGGGCTCATAACCCGAAGGTCGTCGGTTCAAATCCGGCCCCCGCAACCAGTTTTAGCGGAGCCCCTTTTAAGGGGCTTTTTGTTAGCTGGACACTTTCAACGCCGCTGTTCGACGGCGTTTCAAGGATGGGCGTTTCGCCCATTTTTTTATTTTGCACAGCATGCACATACATGCACGAGGGGGTTCAGGTGTCGAGCAAGCTAGAAGAGTTGCAGGCCTTGTTGGCCCCGGTGGTCGTGGCCCTAGGCTATGAATGCTGGGGTATTGAGTTTTCGGCTCAAGGTCGCCACTCAATGTTGCGCGTTTATATCGATAAAGAGGGCGGCGTGCTGGTGGACGATTGTGCCATTGTCAGCCGTCAGCTCAGCGGTGTGCTGGATGTTGAAGATCCGATCTCCGTTGAATACACCCTCGAAGTTTCCTCGCCAGGCATGGAACGCCCACTGTTCACTATTGAGCAGTTTGCAAAATTTGCCGGTGAACAAGTGAAGATCAGGCTGCGATCTCCCTTTGAAGGGCGACGCAACTTTCAGGGCCTTCTGCGCGGTGTAGAAGAACAGGATGTCGTGGTGCAGGTAGAAGACCATGAGTTCCTGTTGCCGATCGATATGATCGACAAGGCCAACATTATTCCCAGTTTTGACTGAGACGCGGATCCCGCGGATCCAATGGCTTGCGAAAGGCGAGGCGTACGATGAGCAAAGAAGTACTGCTGGTTGTTGAGTCGGTATCCAATGAAAAGGGCGTACCGGCAAACGTGATTTTTGAAGCGCTGGAGCTGGCCCTGGCCACTGCGACCAAAAAGCGTTTTGAAGACGAAGTTGATCTGCGTGTGGAAATCAACCGCCACACCGGTGCCTATGAGACTTTCCGTCGCTGGACGGTCGTCGAAGAGGCCGATCTTGATGATCCGGCCATCGAAACCTGGCCAAGCAAGGTTGCCGAAACGCATCCTGGTGCCAAGGTCGGTGATGTCGTCGAAGAAAAGATCGAATCGATCGAATTCGGCCGTATTGCTGCACAGACCGCCAAGCAGGTCATCGTGCAGAAGGTTCGCGAAGCCGAGCGCGCTCAAGTCGTTGACGCTTATCGCGAGCGCCTGGGTGAAATCATCTCCGGCACCGTGAAAAAAGTGACTCGTGACAACGTGATCGTTGACCTGGGCAACAACGCCGAAGCGTTGCTGGCCCGCGAAGACATCATCTCTCGCGAAACCTTCCGTGTCGGCGTGCGTCTGCGTGCGCTGCTCAAGGAAATCCGCACCGAGAACCGCGGCCCTCAGTTGATCCTGTCGCGTACCGCGCCGGAAATGCTGATCGAGCTGTTCCGTATCGAAGTGCCGGAAATTGCCGAAGGCCTGATCGAAGTCATGGCTGCGTCCCGAGACCCGGGTTCGCGCGCCAAGATCGCGGTCCGTTCCAAGGACAAACGCATCGACCCGCAAGGCGCTTGCATTGGTATGCGCGGTTCGCGTGTCCAGGCAGTGTCGGGCGAATTGGGCGGTGAGCGTGTGGATATCGTTCTGTGGGACGATAACCCGGCGCAGTTCGTGATCAATGCCATGTCGCCGGCTGAAGTGGCGGCAATTATCGTTGACGAAGATGCCCATGCAATGGACATCGCCGTCGGCGCAGACAATCTGGCTCAGGCCATTGGTCGTGGCGGTCAGAACGTGCGTCTGGCGAGCCAACTGACCGGTTGGACCCTGAACGTGATGACCGAATCGGACATCCAGGCTAAGCAGCAAGCTGAAACCGGTGACATCCTGCGCAACTTCATCGAAGAGCTTGAAGTCGATGAAGAACTGGCTCAGGTGCTGGTAGATGAAGGTTTCACCAGCCTGGAAGAGATTGCCTACGTACCGTTGGAAGAAATGCTCAACATCGACGGCTTTGACGAGGACATCGTCAACGAGCTTCGCGCTCGGGCCAAGGATCGTTTGTTGACTAAAGCCATCGCTACTGAGGAAAAGCTGGCAGACGCCCATCCGGCCGAAGACCTGCTCTCGCTTGAGGGTATGGACAAGGATTTGGCGATGGAACTGGCGGTGCGCGGCGTAATTACCCGCGAAGACCTGGCCGAGCAGTCTATTGACGATCTGCTCGACATCGACGGCATTGACGATGATCGTGCCGGCAAGTTGATCATGGCCGCCCGAGCCCATTGGTTCGAGTAATAGGCGCGGCCTGAGGAGAGAAGTGCATGACGCAAGTCACGGTGAAACAACTGGCCGATGAGGTCAAAACACCGGTAGAGCGCCTGTTGCAGCAGATGCGTGAGGCAGGTCTGCCGCACACCGCCGCCGATGAAGGTGTGAGCGACAGTGAGAAGCAGTCTTTGCTGACTCACTTGAAGAGCAGCCACAAGGCGAAAGTGGAAGAACCGCGCAAGATTACATTGCAGCGCAAAACCACCAGCACCTTGCGTGTTGCTGGTAGCAAAAGCATCAGCGTTGAAGTACGCAAGAAGAAAGTCTTCGTACAGCGCAGCCCGGAAGAAATCGAAGCCGAGCGCAAACGCGAGCTGGAAGAACGTCGCGCAGTAGAAAATGCTGCTCGCCAGAAGGCTGAAGAAGAAGCCAAGCGTCGCGCCGAAGAAGAAGCGCGTCGCCAGCCTGCGGCTGTGCAACCTGCCGCCGAAGCGGTTGCCGCACCTAGCGCGCCTGTTGAGGCTGTACGTGAGACCGCTCCGGTTGCCGCTGCACCTGCGCCTGCAGCAGAGCGCAAGCGTGACGAACCTCGTCGTCCGGACAAGCCACGTGCCGACGATAACAATCGTCGCGGTGGCGGCGGCGATGGTGAGCGTAAAAACGCTCCACATCGCGCTTCGGTCAAAGAGAAAGCCCCTGCTCCACGCGTTGCCCCGCGTACCACTGACGAAGAAAGCGATGGCTTCCGTCGTGGTGGCCGCGGCAAGGCCAAGCTGAAAAAACGCAACGCCCACGGTTTCCAGAGCCCAACCGGTCCTGTCGTGCGTGAAGTGAAGATCGGCGAGACCATCACTGTGGGCGATCTCGCCCAGCAGATGTCGGTCAAGGCTGCTGAAATCATCAAGTTCATGTTCAAGCTGGGTACTCCGGCCACCATCAACCAGGTACTGGATCAGGAAACTGCCCAACTGGTTGCTGAAGAGCTGGGCCACAAAGTGACCCTGGTCAGCGACACAGCCCTGGAAGATTCCCTGGCCGAGTCCCTGAAGTTTGAAGGTGAGGCGGTTTCCCGTGCGCCGGTTGTGACCGTAATGGGCCACGTTGACCACGGTAAGACTTCCCTGCTCGACTACATCCGTCGTGCCAAGGTGGCTGCTGGCGAAGCCGGCGGTATCACCCAGCACATCGGTGCGTACCACGTTGAAACCGACCGTGGCATGGTGACCTTCCTCGACACCCCTGGCCACGCCGCGTTTACCGCGATGCGTGCCCGTGGTGCCAAGGCTACCGACATCGTGATCCTGGTGGTTGCAGCCGATGACGGCGTGATGCCACAAACCATCGAGGCTGTTCAGCACGCTCAGGCGGCTGGCGTGCCACTGGTGGTTGCCGTGAACAAAATCGACAAGCCGGGCGCTGATCTCGATCGCATCCGTAGCGAACTGTCGGTTCACGGCGTGACGTCCGAAGAGTGGGGTGGCGACACTCCATTCGTTCCAGTCTCCGCGAAGATGGGTACTGGCGTTGACGAACTGCTCGAAGCCGTTCTGTTGCAAGCCGAGGTTCTGGAACTGACCGCTACGCCTTCGGCCCCGGGCCGTGGTGTGGTGGTTGAATCGCGTCTCGACAAGGGCCGTGGCCCGGTTGCCACCGTTCTGGTTCAAGACGGTACCCTGCGCCAAGGCGACATGGTGCTGGTCGGTTCGAACTACGGCCGTGTACGTGCCATGCTCGACGAGAACGGCAAGCCAATCAAGGAAGCCGGCCCGGCTATCCCGGTCGAAATCCTCGGCTTGGACGGTACTCCGGACGCCGGCGACGAGATGAGCGTGGTTGCCGACGAGAAGAAAGCCCGTGAAGTGGCTCTGTTCCGTCAAGGCAAGTTCCGCGAAGTCAAACTGGCTCGCGCTCACGCCGGCAAGCTGGAAAACATCTTCGAGAACATGGGCCAGGAAGAGAAGAAGACGCTTAACATCGTCCTCAAGTCTGACGTACGTGGTTCCCTCGAAGCGTTGAACGGCGCCTTGAACGGCCTGGGTAACGACGAAGTGCAAGTGCGTGTCGTCGGTGGCGGTGTCGGTGGTATCACCGAGTCCGACGCCAACCTGGCACTGGCTTCCAACGCTGTACTGTTCGGCTTCAACGTGCGTGCCGATGCCGGCGCTCGCAAGATCGTCGAGCAGGAAGGCCTGGACATGCGTTACTACAACGTCATCTACGACATCATCGAAGACGTCAAGAAAGCCCTCACCGGCATGCTTGGCAGTGACGTCCGGGAGAACATCCTGGGTATCGCCGAAGTGCGTGATGTGTTCCGCTCGCCTAAATTCGGCGCGGTCGCTGGCTGCATGGTTGTCGAAGGCACCGTGTACCGTAACCGTCCGATCCGTGTACTGCGTGAAGACATCGTTATCTTCGAAGGCGAGCTGGAATCCCTGCGCCGCTTCAAGGATGACGCTTCCGAAGTACGTGCCGGCATGGAGTGCGGTATCGGCGTCAAGAGCTACAACGACGTCAAGGTTGGCGACAAGATCGAAGTCTTCGAGAAGGTTCAGGTTGCTCGCAGCCTCTAACTCGCGCACTTCAGGAGCCACGCAGCGTGTGGGCATGCAGATGCCCAACACCGCGTACGGACTCTAAACGCAACGCCCGGTCTGGCTTTTGTCAGGCCGGGCGTTTGCCGCTTTCAGACCCCACGGGTTTCACCGTGTGGCAGTAACAGGTAACAAGACATGGCAAAAGAATACAGCCGTACCCAGCGTATCGGCGATCAGATGCAGCGCGAGCTGGCCCAACTGATCCGTCGCGAAGTCAAAGACCCACGCGTTGGCCTGGTTACCATCACCGCAGTTGAAGTGAGCCGTGACGTCGGGCACGCCAAGATCTTCATCACCGTGATGGGCCAGGACAGCAGCGAAGAAATTGCGCAAAGCATCAAGGTGCTCAACTCCGCCGCAGGGTTCCTGCGCATGCAGTTGGCCCGTGAAATGAAGCTGCGCAGCGTTCCTCAGTTGCACTTCCACTACGACGAAAGCGTCGTGCGTGGTGCGCACCTGTCGGCCCTGATCGAGCGCGCCGTGGCTGAAGACAGCCAGCATTCGTCCACACCTGAAGACGCCAAGGAGTAAGCGGGTGGCTCAGGTCAAACGTATCCGTCGCAACGTCAGCGGCATCATTCTGCTCGACAAGCCCATTGGCTTTACTTCCAATGCCGCGTTGCAGAAGGTCCGCTGGCTGCTCAACGCCGAGAAGGCCGGGCACACCGGCAGCCTCGATCCCCTGGCCACCGGCGTGCTGCCGTTGTGCTTTGGCGAGGCCACCAAGTTCTCGCAATACTTGCTCGACTCCGACAAGGGTTACGAAACCCTGATGCAACTGGGCAAGACCACCACCACGGCCGATGCCGAAGGTGATGTCTTGCAGGTTCGTGACGTGACCGTTGGTCGTGCTGATATCGAGGCCGCTTTACCCGCTTTTCGTGGGGAAATCAGTCAGATACCGCCGATGTACTCGGCGCTTAAGCGTGATGGGCAGCCTCTTTACAAGTTGGCACGTGCCGGTGAAGTAGTGGAGCGCGAACCGCGTTCTGTTACTATTAGCCGCTTGGAATTGCTCGCCTGTGAAGGCGATACCGCGCGTTTGGCGGTGGACTGCAGCAAAGGCACCTATATCCGTACCCTGGTGGAAGATATCGGTGAAAAGCTCGGTTGCGGCGCGTACGTTGCAGAACTGCGACGCACGCAGGCCGGACCTTTCAGCCTGGCGCAGACCGTAACGCTGGAAGAGTTGGAAGCCGTACACGCCGAAGGCGGCAACGAAGCGGTTGATCGCTTCCTCATGCCATCGGACAGCGGGTTGCAGGATTGGCCATTGCTGCACTTTTCGGAGCACAGCGCGTTCTACTGGCTCAACGGCCAGCCGGTACGTGCCCCGGACGCTCCGAAGTTCGGTATGGTGCGGGTACAGGATCATAACGGTCGCTTTATCGGTATCGGTGAAGTGAGCGAAGACGGGCGCATCGCGCCACGTCGACTGATTCGGTCAGAATGACCGGACGAGGGTGGCTGTTAACAGGCACGGTCACTTCTCATTTTTAGATACAGGGATTTGTCCCTGGCCTGTTGAGATCACCTTTGGGTGGTTTCCTGAAAAAAAGGATTGCCTCATGGCTCTCGACGTTCAAGAAAAAGCACAAATCGTAGCTGACTATCAGCAAGCTGTTGGTGACACTGGTTCGCCAGAAGTGCAAGTTGCACTGCTGACCCACAACATCAACAAGCTGCAAGGTCACTTCAAGGCCAACGGTAAAGATCACCACTCCCGTCGTGGTCTGATCCGCATGGTAAACCAGCGCCGTAAGCTGCTGGACTACCTGAAGGGCAAGGATCTGGGTCGTTATCAGACTCTGATCGGTCGCCTGGGTCTGCGTCGCTAATCAGCGATTGCGCTAGAGGTTGGTTGTCTGCCGTGTGTCAGTGGGATTCCCGCTGGCCCATGGCAGGCTCCCAGCCTCAAGTTTTATCTGGATACACGTTTTACCCTGGACTAGAGTCGGGCCGATTCCCGGCATTGCCCAAGAATTTCGCAAGAAGACCCGTTCCCCCAAGAGCCACAAAGAAGGTAGGACACCGTGAACCCGGTTATCAAAAAATTCCAGTTCGGTCAGTCGACCGTTACCCTCGAGACAGGCCGTATCGCCCGTCAAGCCTCCGGCGCAGTGCTGGTTACCGTTGACGACGACGTCACCGTATTGGTGACCGTTGTAGGTGCCAAGACCGCTGACCCGAGCAAAGGCTTTTTCCCTCTGTCCGTTCACTACCAGGAAAAGACTTACGCTGCCGGTAAGATTCCTGGCGGTTTCTTCAAGCGTGAAGGCCGTCCTTCCGAGAAAGAAACCCTGACTTCCCGACTGATCGACCGTCCGATCCGTCCGCTGTTCCCAGAAGGCTTCATGAACGAAGTGCAGGTTGTCTGCACCGTCGTTTCCACCAGCAAGAAGACCGATCCGGACATCGCTGCGATGATCGGTACCTCGGCGGCCCTGGCCATCTCCGGCATTCCTTTCGATGGTCCGATCGGCGCTGCTCGCGTTGCATTCCACGAAAGCACCGGCTACCTGCTGAACCCGACTTACGAACAACTGAAAGCTTCGAGCCTGGACATGGTCGTTGCCGGTACTTCGGAAGCCGTGTTGATGGTTGAATCGGAAGCCAAAGAGCTGACCGAAGACCAGATGCTGGGCGCTGTACTGTTTGCCCACGACGAGTTCCAGGCTGTCATCAAGGCCGTCACCGAGCTGGCTGCCGAAGCTGCCAAGCCAACCTGGACCTGGGCTCCACAAGCTGAAGCGACTGAACTGCTGAGCGCTATCCGCTCCGAGTTCGGTGCTGCGATCTCCGATGCCTACACCATCACCGTCAAGGCCGACCGTTACGCTCGCCTGGGCGAACTGAAGGACCAGGTCGTGGCCAAGCTGTCCGGTGAAGAAGGCCAGCCTTCCGCCAGCGACGTCAAAGCTGCATTCGGTGAAATCGAATACCGTACCGTTCGCGAAAACATCGTTAACGGCAAGCCACGTATCGACGGCCGTGACACTCGCACCGTACGTCCGCTGAACATCGAAGTCGGCGTTCTGCCTAAAACCCACGGTTCGGCTCTGTTCACCCGTGGTGAAACCCAGGCCCTGGTAGTCGCGACTCTGGGTACTGCCCGTGACGCACAGCTGCTGGACACCCTGGAAGGCGAGAAAAAAGACCCGTTCATGCTGCACTACAACTTCCCTCCGTTCTCGGTGGGCGAGTGCGGTCGCATGGGTGGTGCTGGTCGTCGCGAAATCGGTCACGGCCGCCTGGCGCGCCGTTCGGTTCAGGCCATGCTGCCTGCGGCTGACGTGTTCCCGTACACCATCCGTGTTGTGTCGGAAATCACTGAATCCAACGGTTCCAGCTCGATGGCTTCCGTTTGCGGTGCTTCCCTGGCATTGATGGACGCTGGTGTGCCGATGAAGGCGCCGGTTGCCGGTATCGCCATGGGCCTGGTCAAAGAAGGCGAGAAGTTCGCCATTCTGACCGACATCCTGGGTGACGAAGACCACCTGGGCGACATGGACTTCAAAGTAGCCGGTACCGCCAAAGGTGTGACCGCGTTGCAGATGGACATCAAGATCAAAGGCATCACCGAAGAGATCATGGAAATCGCCCTGGGCCAAGCCCTGGAAGCGCGCCTGAATATCCTCGGCCAGATGAACCAGATCATTGGTCAGTCGCGTACCGAACTGTCGGAAAACGCTCCGACCATGATCGCGATGAAAATCGACACCGACAAAATCCGTGATGTCATCGGTAAAGGCGGCGCGACTATTCGTGCGATCTGTGAAGAAACCAAGGCTTCGATCGACATCGAAGACGACGGCTCGATCAAGATCTTCGGCGAAACCAAGGAAGCGGCTGAAGCTGCACGTCAGCGCGTTCTGGGCATCACCGCCGAGGCCGAGATCGGCAAGATCTACGTCGGTAAAGTTGAGCGCATCGTCGACTTCGGCGCATTCGTCAACATCCTGCCGGGCAAAGACGGTCTGGTACACATCTCCATGCTGAGCGATGCTCGTGTCGAGAAAGTGACCGACATTCTGAAAGAAGGCCAGGAAGTGGAAGTGCTGGTACTGGACGTGGACAACCGCGGCCGTATCAAGCTGTCCATCAAGGACGTAGCAGCAGCCAAGGCGTCGGGCGTTTAACCACCCAGCCTTAGCGCTAAGCTGAAAAAAGGACTCTCAGGAGTCCTTTTTTTATGCGCGTGGGAAAAGGTCAGGAAATCAGGCGCTTAGTAAATCCTGAAACCCGCAACTTGCATGCAGGCCTGAGTGACTTCATGCAAGTTGCACGATTTCGAAAAAAGCCTGATTTCATAAGTTATTGTTTTATAAAGAATTAATCTGGCATCAAGAATTGGCATACTGCCTGCAATAACCCTGTTAACACTGCAGCATCAAGGTCTATGCGCTGCAGACTTTCAATAAAACAGGAGTTACTCGTATGAAGAAGTTCGCTCTCGCTACTGCTACCGCTCTGACGCTGGCCATGGGTGCTAACGTAGCCTTTGCTCAGACTTCCCAAGCCCCTATGACTTTGGCGGCCGGTGAAATGACCAAGGCTAAAGAGTCTACTTCGGACACCTGGATCACCACCAAAGTGAAAGCTGATCTGCTGACCGAGAAAGGTATTCCTGGTTCGGATATCAAGGTTGAAACCAACAAAGGCGTGGTTTCCCTGTCCTCCGAAGTCGCTATCTCGGACTCGCAGAAAGCGACCGCTGTAGCCATTACCAAGAAAATCAAAGGTGTAACCGCTGTTTCTGCTGATGGCCTGCTGGCAGGCGGCGCAGTTAAAGCTGACAACATCGACAAAGCCAAGACCAGCACCTCGGATACCTGGATTACTACCAAAGTTAAATCCGACCTGGTTACCGAAAAAGGTATTCCTGGTACCGACATCAAAGTCGAAACCAACCACGGCGTAGTATCGCTGTCGTCCACTGCCGCTCTGACCCAAGCGCAGAAAGAGACTGCAGTAGCGATTACCAAGAAAATCAAAGGCGTCAAATCTGTATCGGCTGATGGTCTTACCGTTCAGTAACGCTTGAGGAATCGTCTGAACTAGGCGGCGGCGGCGCGTGAGTTAGATATCCACTCAATGCACCTCCGAGGTTCATGCGACCGACCACACGGATGTGGTCATTACAGGCCCCGACACTTGTGTCGGGGCCTGTTCTATTTGGGGAGATTATTCGGCATCCAGATGCATCGGCGTCACTACGCGGCCGTCTTTCTCGGCCTGCCCCAGGTTGGCATCAATGAAATACACCCGGTCATCTTCCAGTTTCGCCTTATCCACCAGATAGTCCTTGATGGTGCTGGCCCGGTCCTGCCCCAGTTGGCGCAGCAGCACATCACTGGCGCTCCAGAACTTGATCACGCCGTCTTTGAGCTTGGCGGTACGCTCATCGCTGCTCAGGTCTTTCCATTCGGCTGGTGGTTGTTGTTTCAGGCGCGTGCGGTAGATGCCTTCCAGCAAAGGCGCTTTTTCCTTCTCCGGTACAACCAGCAACGAGGCTTGGGCCGGGACTTTGTCGCCACGGCGTTGCAGCATCTTGTAGTAGTTGTATTGGTATTCACGCTCCAGACGCTCGGCGGCAAGGAACGGGCCGTCGCTGCTGGCCGCTGCCGTGCCTTCGATTTCCAGGCGCAGGCTAGGGCGTTCTTTAAGTGCCTTGGCCAACGTGTTCAGGGCGCCTTCTGCATCTTTGCTCAACTCACTGGAACCTGCGGCAAAGGACACACTGCCGAGGTCTTCCGAGCCGCTGCCGGTGATTAGCCCACCAATGAATTTGAATGGTGCTGTTGCCGCGCGTACCACCAGGTTGCGCAGGGTCTGCCACACAATCGGCATTACGCTGAATTGCGGGTTGTTCAAATCACCGCTCACCGGCAGTTCGATAGAGATTTTGCCGTCGCTGTCTTTGAGCAACGCGATCGCCAGGCGAATCGGCAAATCCACGGCGTCGGCACTGTCGACTTTCTCGCCCAGTTGCAGCTGTTCAACCACCACTTTGTTTTCGGCCTTCAATTGGCCTTTGGTAATCACATAGTGCAGGTCCAGGTTCAGGCGACCCTTACGGATGCGGAAACCGGCGAATTTGCCTGAGTAGGGCGTCAATGTCGTCAGTTCGACCCGTTTGAAGCTGGTGGCGATATCCAATGCCGCCATGGGATCAAACGGGTTCACGCTGCCTTTGATGGTCACAGGTGCGTAGCGGTCGACCTTGCCGTTGATGTCGACACTGGCCGGTTTGGCCTGGCGACTGTCGATGGTGCCGATCTGCCCGTTGAGCTGTTGAATGGCCGTGGCGAAATTGGGTGTGAGGCTGAAGTCGGCAAAGTTGGCCGAGCCATCGTTGATCGCAATTTGCCCGATATGAATGCCCAACGGCTTCTCGTTGCTTGCTGCAGGCTTGGCACCAGACTTGGCGCCGCTGTCGGCCGGTTGTGGTATCAGCAGGTCGTCGATGTTGGTGGTACGGTCATCGTTGATCATGAAGCGTGCATACGGCTGCAGCAGGTTGACCTTGTCGATTGAAAGGCTCTCGCCGTGCTGATAGTTCACGCCTTCCAGTATCAGGCGCTGCCATTTGACGAAGTCGCGGGTCTTGAGGGTGTCCAGCGTATGCAACTGGTCGACTTGCGCGCGACCGGTAACTTGCAACGCCAGCGGTGCGGTGCTTTTGAGGTTTACATCCAGGTTGCTGCCCAGCATGCCGCTGCGCAGTTCCAAACGAATGAATGGGCTGATATAGGCCTGGGCGACCCGCAGGTCGATGTCCTGGGTATTCACTTTCAGCTTGGCGCTGACCGGGTTGAGGTTGACCTCGCCGGTTGCCTGGATCTTGCCTTGCTTGCCCAGGCCGCTGTCGACCTTCAGGGTAAAGGGACTCTGGTTGAGGCTGTCGAAGTTCTGCATGTCGACGTTCAACGGGCCCAGCTCCAGCGCTACCGCAGGCGTGGCCGCGCGGTCAGCCAGGTGCACCTGGTAATTACGCAGTTGCACGTCCTTGAGCAGCACTTGCCAGGGTTTGCTTGGGGCTGCGGGTTCAGCTTTTGGCGAGTCGGCAGTGGCCGGCGCGGCTGCCGGCTCCGGGGCCTTGGCCGGTTTGCTCGGTTGGCTGGCGAACAGTTTCTGCCAGTCCAATTGCCCGTCAGCCTCGCGGGCCGCCCAGGTTTCCAGCTTGTTACTGCGGATCTTGCCAACCACCACTTGCTGCTTGGCCAGGTCTACCGTGGTCTCGCTGACGTCCAGGCGCTCCAGGCGTGCCAATGGGCGTCCGTCCGGGGCCTTGATTGCAAAGGGCGCAATGCTGGCCGCGGTATTGGTCAGTTTCAGTTCGGTTTCCTTGGCCAGGCTGAACGTGTACTCGGTGCTGAAGTTCAGCACGCCGTCTTCCAGCACCAGCGGCAAGGCGTCACGGACATAGGGCCACCAGGCTTTCATCTTGCCATCGGTGACTTTCAGCGTGCCCTCGGACGTGATCGGTACCAGGCTGAAATTACCTTTCCAGTCGATCTGCCCGCCCTGAGGCCCTGCGGCCACCAAGGTCATGTCGGCGTTGTCTTCGGGCAAGGTGCTGAGGTTTTTCAGCTCGAAGTCGAGTTTGTCGTAGAGAAACTCGATGGGCTCGCTGGGGCGCAGGTCTTGGAAGTGCACATAACCGCTCGCCAGCTTGATGCTGTCGATGCGCAAAGGGAATGGTTTGGCGTTGGGGTCGGCCGGAGTGGGTTCGCTCGGCGGCAGTTTGAACAACTGCGCGAGGTTCAGTTGGCCGGACTTGTCGAACAGCAACTCGGTCTTGGGCTTGTCCAACTGGACATCGGCCAGGTGCAGGGCGCGAGTCCAGAGACTGTCGATCTGCAGGTTGACGTAAAGGCGTTCGAAACCGACCTGTTCCTTGCCCGGTTCGCCGATCTGCAGGCCCCATGCCGTGACTTCCAGGCTGAACGGGTTGAGTTCGAGACGCTCGAGGCGTGCCGGCGCCGTGGCGTAATTGGCCAGCTGTTGATTGGCGATCCGAAGGGCGATGCCCGGCAAAATCAGGAAGCCCAGCAAGCTGTACAGAGCAAGAGCAGTCAACACGGCGCCGATGGCGCGAATCAATCCTTTGGGCATGGGTGGCGGCATCTATATCGAACGAGAGTGCCTTGGAGTATGGCACGGGATTTCGGTTCCGAAGAACCGGGGCTATTGGGAAAAGGCCTACAGTTGCAGGATCAGGGTCTTCAGCGGTGGCTGTTGGTCCTGTGAGGGAAAATCCGCCCCCGGTGTCATGATCTGCCAGTCGCGTACCGGGCGGCCGGCTTTTTCGGCGCAGCGCAGCACTTGCTCGCGCCAATCGTCCATGCTGACTTTTGCCAGGTTATTGCAGCAGATCAGCACGCCGTTGTCGGCGGTGGCCAGCAGTGCAGGCTTGAGCAGGCTTTGATAGTCGCGCAACAGGTCGACGGTGCCGAAGGCGCTCTTGGCCCAGGCCGGTGGGTCGAGCAATACCAGGTCATATTGGCGCGGCTCAAGGCGTGGATAACTCGGCAGTTTTTGCCCACGCCGCTGGGTAATCGGCAAACCCGCCAGTTGGCGGATGGCCGGGAAGTAATCGGACTGCACGAACTGCATGCTCGGCAGCTGCGGGTTCAGCAGGCCGTTTTCACGACCGACTGCCAGGTTGCCCTCGGCGAAGTCCAGGTTGCACACCTCGCGTGCGCCACCGGCGGCGGCGCTCAAGCCCACGCCGCAGGTGTAGGCGAACAGGTTCAGCACGCTCTTGCCGGCGCTGTGGTCCTTGACCCAGCCGCGGGTATTGCGCAAGTCGAGGAACAGCAGCGGGTCTTGCCCGGCATGGCGCCCGCGCACGCGGTAGTTGAGGCCCCACTCATGGCCGACCAGGTCTTCCAGTGCCGCAGGTTCGGCGCGATACACCGTGTCTTCGCGGTCGATCCGTGAATTGCCCCGGGAGCGGTCGTTGTACACCAGCAGCAATTCCAACCCCATGAACTGATTGATCAGTTGATGCATGTCCAGCAACTCGGCCGTTTCCAACGGCTGGTGAAAACTCTGCACCAGCAATTGCGGGCCATAGCGGTCGATGGTCAGGCCGCCGGCGCCTTCCTGGCTGCCGTGGAACAACCGGTAGCAGTCAGTGCCTTGGGCGTGCAGCTCATGGATCAGGTCTTGGCGTTGATCGAGGGCGGCGCGCAGCGCCTGATTCAGGGAATACATGGAACGCGCCTTGCGTGCTGGGTCAATGGGGGTAAAGGTGGGCGCGGAGTTTAACAGCTATAGGCGCCGGCCTACATCAGCCCCATCCGTCGATGGGCGCGTTGCACCGAACCATTGCGCATTGCCCAACGCAGCAGCGGCGCGCTGCGCTTGACCCCCGCGCGGATCATCTGACGCTGCAGCGGGCTCTGGTGTTGTTCAAGCAGGGTACTGGCCCAGTCCGGTAGCAGGTCGATCCCGGCTTGCATCATCAGGCTGCCGAAGGGTTTGGCCAGGGTGCTTGGGGCGGGAGCGTTGAGCAGCAGGCGCAGCACTTCACGGCTGCGTTCGTCGCACAGCAACTGCGGACGGATGCGTGCCAGATAATCCGAAACGTCCTGCCGTGAACGCGGCACATGCCTGGCGCCCAGCCGTTCGGCGACCAAGGCGATTTCGCTGTAGTAACGATCCTGATCACGCCCCGACAGATGCGGGTTGCAATAACGCAGGTGCGCGGCCAGGAAGTTGCTGACCTCAGCCACATGCACCCAGGTCAACAGCTCCGGGTCACTGGCCGCATAGGGCCGCCCGTCCGGGGCATGCCCGACCACTTGCAGGTGAATGGTGCGGACTTTTTCGATCAGCCATTCGGCATCTTTACGCGAGCCGAAGGTGGTGCCGGAAATAAACTGCGAGGTTCGGCGCAGGCGCCCGAGCATGTCCTGGCGGAAATTCGAGTGGTCCCACACGCCGGCCAGCGCCAGGGGATGCAAGGCTTGCAGCATCAATGCACTGATGCCGCCGATGAGCATGCTGCTGAAGTCGCCATGCACTTGCCAGCTTACCGAGTTCGGCCCGAACAGGCCCGGATCGCCCTTGGGGTTTTCCAGATCCAGTTGGCCCAGCGACAGGCCGGTCAGGCTCATCAGTTGGGTTTCGATGCGGCTGCGGATAAATTCCATGGCGACTCGGGGTTTCCTATCGGTTCAGGCGTTTGTCGATCAGGCCGTCCACGACGCTGGGGTCGGCCAGGGTCGAGGTATCACCGAGGCTGTCCAGTTCGTTGCAGGCGATCTTGCGCAATATGCGTCGCATGATCTTGCCCGAGCGGGTTTTCGGCAAGGCCGGCGCCCATTGGATCAGTTCCGGCTTGGCAAAGCTGCCGATTTCCTGGCTTACCAGGTCCAGCAGGTGTTGCTTCAAGGCGTCGCTGGGTTCCACGCCATTCATCGGCGTAACGAACGCGTAGATGCCCTGGCCTTTGACATCATGGGGGTAGCCCACCACTGCGGCCTCGGCCACCTGGTCATGCAGCACCAGGGCGCTTTCCACTTCGGCGGTACCGATACGATGCCCGGAGACATTGATCACGTCATCGATGCGTCCAGTGATCCAATAGTCGCCATCTTCATCGCGGCGTGCGCCGTCGCCGGTGAAGTAGTAGCCGGGGTAAGGTTTGAAATAGGTGTCGATCATGCGCTGCGGGTCGCCGTAGACGCTGCGGATCTGCCCCGGCCAGCTGGCTTTGATCGCGAGAATGCCGCTGCCGGCGCCGCTGAGTTCCTTGCCGTGCTCGTCCAGCAGCACGGGCTCTACGCCAAACATTGGCCGGGTCGCACAGCCGGGTTTGATGCGCTGAGCGCTGACCAGTGGGCTGAGCATGATGCCGCCGGTTTCTGTCTGCCACCAGGTATCTACAATCGGGCAGCGCTGCTCGCCCACCGCGTTGAAATACCAATCCCAGGCTTCCGGGTTGATCGGCTCGCCGACGCTGCCCAGCAGGCGCAGGCTGGCGCGTGAGGTGTGCTCCAGCGGGCCGTGGCCTTCACGCATCAGGGCGCGCAGCGCGGTGGGAGCGGTATAGAAGATATTGACCTGGTGTTTGTCGATCACCTGCCAGAAGCGCGAACTGTCGGGGTAGCTCGGCACGCCTTCGAACATCAGCGAGGTGGCGCCGTTGGCCAGCGGACCGTACACGATGTAACTGTGCCCGGTGACCCAGCCCACGTCGGCCGTGCACCAGAACACTTCGCCGTCGCGGTAATCGAGCACGTATTTGAAGGTCATCGCCGCCTGCAGCAGGTAGCCTCCGGTGGTGTGCAGGACGCCCTTGGGTTTGCCGGTGCTGCCGGAGGTGTAGAGGATGAACAATGGGTCTTCGGCATCCATCGGCTCGGGCGGGCAGTGCTCGTTGGCGGTATCCAGGGCTTGCTGGTACGCAAGGTCACGGCCCTCGCTCCAATTCACGGCAGCGCCCGTGCGTTGTACCACCAGCACCGTGCTGACGTTCGGGCAACTGGCCAGGGCTTTGTCGACATTCTTCTTCAGTGCGATCGGCTTGCCGCCGCGTACGCCTTCATCGGCGGTTATCACGGTGCGGCAGTCGGCGTCGAGAATGCGGTCGCGCAGGGCATCCGGCGAGAACCCGCCAAACACGACCGAGTGCACGGCCCCGATTCGCGTGCAGGCCAGCATGGCGTAGGCGGCCTCGGGAATCATCGGCATGTAGATGCACACCCGGTCGCCTTTCTTCACGCCACGGCTTTTCAGTACGTTGGCCAGGCGGCTGACCTTCTGGTGGAGTTGGCGGTAGGTAATGCTGCAAGCATGGGCAGGATCATCGCCTTCCCAGATGAACGCCGGTTGATCGGCACGTTGTGCCAGGTGACGGTCGATACAGTTGTAACTGACGTTCAGTTGGCCGCCGGCGAACCATTGGGCGGCGCCGCTGCGGATATCGGCGCTGTGCACGGTATGCCAGGGGGTGATCCAGTCGAGAAAGCCCTTGGCTTGTTCAGCCCAGAAGGCATCGGGTTGCTCGATGGATTGACGATAGAGGCGCTGGTAGTCCTCTTGACTGAGTTGCGCAGCCCGGCGGACGGCATCGGCGTGGGGATACTGGCTGATATCGAACATGAGCGCTCCTTATTCTTGTTTTGCGACAAGTCATAAAGATGCACCCTGTGGGGGGAGGGTTCAAGGCCAACGTCCAAGCGGACGTTGGCCCTGTACTACCGCTATCAGCCGCGGTGACGACCACGGAAGTAGTTGATCAGGCCCTGGGTCGAAGCGTCCTCGGCGGAGGTCTCTTCGGTGCCGGTCAGGCGGTTGTAGACGCCTTTGCCCAGCTCTTTGCCCAGCTCCACGCCCCATTGGTCGAAGGCGTTGATGCCCCAGATCACGCTCTGCACAAACACTTTATGTTCATACATCGCCACCAGGGCGCCCAGGCGGCGCGGGCTGATGCGTTCAACCACGAGGGTGTTGCTTGGACGGTTGCCCGGGATCACCTTGTGCGGAGCCAGTTTCTGTACTTCGGCTTCCGGAAGGCCCTTGTCGCGCAGTTCGGCTTCGGCTTCGCTGCGGGTTTTGCCCAGCATCAATGCCTGGCTCTGGGACAGGCAGTTGGCGTACAGCCACTGATGGTGGTCGGACACCGGGTTGAAGCTGACGATCGGCACGATGAAGTCGGCCGGGATCAGTTGGGTCCCTTGGTGCAGCAACTGGTGGTAAGCGTGTTGGCCGTTGCAGCCTACGCCACCCCAGATCACCGGGCCGGTATCGGTGGACACCGGTGTACCGTCCTGGCGCACACTCTTGCCGTTGGATTCCATGTCCAGCTGTTGCAAGTGCTTGGTGATGTTACGCAGATAGTGGTCGTACGGCAGGATCGCATGGCTCTGCGCGCCCCAGAAGTTACCGTACCACACGCCCAGCAAGCCCAGCAGTACCGGCATGTTGGCTTCGAATGGCGCGTTCTGGAAGTGCTGGTCCATGGTGTAGGCACCGGACAGCAGTTCCTTGAAATTGGACATGCCGATTGCCAGGGCGATTGGCAAGCCGATGGCCGACCACAGCGAGTAACGGCCGCCGACCCAGTCCCACATCGGGAAGATGTTTTCTTCGCGGATACCGAAAGCTACCGCCGCTGCGTTGTTGCTCGACACGGCGATGAAGTGGCGGTACAGCTCCGCTTCCGAGCCACCCTGGGCCAGGTACCAGGCGCGGGCGGCCTGGGCGTTTTTCAGGGTTTCGAGGGTGTTGAAGGATTTCGACGAGACGATGAACAGCGTGGTCTCGGCGCGCAGTTTCATGGTCAGCTCGTGGAACTCGCTGCCGTCGATGTTCGCCAGGTAATGGCAGCGCACGCCTTTATGGGCGTAGGACAACAGCGCTTCGGAGACCAGCTCCGGGCCGAGGAACGAGCCACCGATGCCGATGTTCACCACGTCGGTGATCGGCTTCTCGGTGTAACCCCGCCACAGGCCGTCGTGGATGCGGCCGACCAAGTCCGTGATCTGGTTCAGCACCTTGTGCACGTCCGGCATGATGTTCACGCCGTTGACCGACAATTTGTCGCCCACCGGGCGGCGCAGGGCGGTGTGCAGGGCAGGTCGGCCTTCGGACGAGTTGACCGGGTCACCGGCGAACAGCGAGTTGATCGCGTCCTTGAGGCCGACTTCGTTGGCCAGGCCCACCAGCAGGTCACGGGTTTCGCGGGTGATGAGGTTTTTCGAGTAATCGAGGAAAAGCCCGCAGCTGCTCAAAGTGAATTGGGAAAAGCGCTGGGGATCGGCATTGAATGCCTCGCGCATGCTGAAATCCTGCATGGCTTGGCGATGTTGATTGAGCGCTTGCCAGGCGGGCAGAGCGGTAACGTCATGAGGAGTGCGGTAGTACGCCATCGCTGCGGGTTTCCTTTTTATTACGGGGACTGCCTTTAGGACACTTCAAAGTCCGGAACGTCCTGTCTTTGATCAAGCGGCCGATGCCGGACAGCGCTAACCAAGAGCGCAGGGCGATTACATTAAACCTAGCGTGTCGATATGTCTTGGCTTTGTCTGCGCTGTAGCCGGTACTTTTTTATACCGGCCCAGCGAGGAGGGCAAATGAAGGTGTTCAGTTGAGGGTCAAATGCAGGTTGTCGATGAGGCGAGTGGCGCCCAGATAGGCGGCTACCAGAATCACCACATCGCGGTCCTCGGCCGTGGCTGGACGCAGATGCACGCCCTGGCGCACTTCAAGGTAGTCGACGCGCAGGCCGGCAGCTTCGATCTGCTGCACCTGTTCGGCACGCAACGTGGCGAAGTCTTTGTCACCTGCCTTGATCGACGCGGCAATCTGGCTGAGGCTGCGATAGAGCACCGGGGCAATGGCACGCTGCTCCTCGGTGAGGTAGCCGTTGCGCGAAGACAGCGCGAGGCCGTCTTCGGCACGCACGGTGGGCTCGCCGATGATCTGGATCGGCATGTTCAGGTCATGGACCATGGCACGGATCACCGCCAACTGCTGGTAATCCTTCTGGCCAAATACGGCCATGTCCGGTTGGACCATGTTGAACAGCTTGCTGACCACCGTCGCCACGCCTTCGAAGTGCCCGGGGCGGCTGGCCCCGCACAGGCCTTCGGACAGCTGCGGGACGCTGACGCGGGTCTGGCCCGTCATGCCGCCTGGGTACATTTCCTCGACGGTCGGTGCAAACAGCAGGTTGCAGCCGGCTTGCAGCAGTTTTTCCTGGTCGGCGGCGAGGGTGCGAGGGTATTTGTCCAAATCTTCGCCGGCGCCGAATTGCAGCGGGTTGACGAAGATACTCGCGACTACGAAGTCCGACTGCTGAGCCGCCTTGGTGACCAGGGTGGCATGGCCGCTGTGCAGGTTCCCCATGGTCGGCACGAAGCCGATGCGCTTGCCGGCGCTGCGCGCGTGGGTCACGGCGGCCCGCAGTTCACGTACGGTCTTGACAGTGTTCATGCAGAGAACCCGTGTTCGGCGCCTGGGAAGGTTACTGCTTTGACTTCACGAACGTAGGCGCTCAGTGCTGCCTGGATGCTGTCCTGGCCGTCCATGAAGTTCTTTACGAACTTAGGCACATGGCCGCTTATGGACAGGCCAAGCATGTCGTGCACCACCAGTACCTGACCATCGGTCGCGGACCCGGCACCAATGCCGATCACCGGCACTTTGACGGCTTGGGTGATTTCAGCGGCCAGTTCGCTCGGTACGCACTCCAGCACGATCATCGCGGCGCCGGCCTGTTCCAGGGCAATGGCATCGGCGCGCATCTGGCGTGCCTGGGCTTCATTGCGGCCTTGAACCTTGTAGCCGCCGAGGATGTTCACCGACTGCGGCGTCAGCCCCATGTGCACACACACCGGAACTCCGCGCTCAGCCAGCAGGCGAATCGAGTCGGCGAGCCATACGGCGCCCTCAATCTTGACCATGTGTGCACCGGCTTGCATGAGTTTGCCGGCGTTCTGGAAGGTCTGCTCGGGGGTGGCGTAAGCCATGAATGGCAGGTCGGCGATGATGAACGCGCCGTCGTTACCGCGCTTGACGCTGGCGGTGTGGTAGGCCAGTTCATCGGTGGTCACCGGCAGGGTGCTGTCATTCCCTTGAAGAACCATGCCCAGGGAGTCGCCCACCAGGAGCACCTCGACCCCGGCCTGGCAGCTGACGTGGGCGAAGGTGGCGTCGTAGCAGGTCAGCATGGTGATTTTTTCACCCTTGAGCTTGAGGCTCTGCAAGGTGGTCAGGGTAATGCTTGGCATGAAAAGGGTCCTCGTTCAGGCGCTTGGAAACAGCGAGTAACGCGCGTGAGTCTTCGTTTATACAGGCGCACTGTCTTGAAAGCAGTGCTTATATGGCCTGGATTGCGCCCTTCAGCGCCGGGTTGGCGGCGGCGGGACGCCTATAGTCGTGAGGAGGACACGGGAAGTCAATTGGATGTGTTACCGCATTGTTACGAGCGGGGTGTTACCTGTGTTACTGATGCGATTGTAGGAGCGAGCTTGCTCGCGAAGATCGTTAACGACAATACGCCGTGCCTGGATAAACGCGGTGTTTTGACGTATTTCGCGAGCAAGGCGGGCCTGCTCCTGGATTCAATCAGGCAGGCGTTCCAGGCCGACAAACGGGCAAGCTTCAAGCAGCGCGCTGAGTCGCTGGCCATCCGGCAGTTGCAGATCGGCAGGGGCCAATTCGGCCAATGGGTACAGCACGAACGGTCGAACGTGCATCTGGTAGTGAGGCACTTTCAGGCGGGGCTCGTCGATCAGGCGATCGCCAAACAGCACGATGTCCAGGTCCAGCGTGCGCGGCCCCCAGCGTTCCAGGCGTTCGCGGCCCTGGTCATGCTCGATGGCTTGCAGCGCATCCAGCAGCTCCAGTGGCGCCAGGCTGCTGTCCAGGGCCGCAACGGCATTGGTGTAGCGCGGCTGGCCTGGGAGCAGGGAGTCACTTTGATAGAACGCCGATACCCCTGCGAGGGTGGTACCGGGTAATAGCACCAACGCCTGCAAGGCGTTGCGCAATTGCTGCTGCGGGGCAGCGAGGTTGCTGCCCATGCCGATGTAGATGCGTTCCACGGTTATTCGCCTGCGGCATCGGCGCCGCTGCGCTTGCGTTTGGCACCGCTGCGGCGACGTTTTTTCGGGCCTTCTGTGTCACCTTTGCTGCCGAGGTCGCGAATCATGTCGCGGCGCTGGCTGTCATTAGCGTCCTGATAGTCAGTCCACCATTCGCCCAGACCGTCGGTCTGTTCCCCAGCGCTTTCGCGCAGCAACAGGAAGTCGTAGCCGGCGCGGAAACGCGGGTTGTCCAGCAGCAGGTCGGCGCGTTTGCCGCTGCGGCGTGGCAGGCGTTCCTGCATGTCCCAGATCTCGCGGATCGGCATGGTGAAGCGTTTCGGGATGGCGATGCGCTGGCACTGCTCGGCGATCAGCTCGTGAGCAGCTTCCTGCATGGCAGGAATCGGCGGCATGCCGCGCTCTTGCAGGCGCAGTACACGCTTGGGCAGGGCAGGCCACAACAGGGCGGCAAACAGGAACGCCGGGGTTACCGGCTTGTTCTGCTTGATGCGCAGGTCGGTGTTGATCAGCGCTTCGCTGATCAACGTGTGGGTGTAGGTCGGGTTGTATTCCAGGGCCTCGGCGCTGGCCGGGAACAGTGGGTCGAACAACTGCAGGTCGACCAGCATTTCGAACGTGTCGGCGGCGTAGCCCGAGAGGAACAGCTTGAGTACTTCTTCGAACAGGCGCGCGGAAGGAATCTCGCGCAACATCGGCGCCAGTTCACGAATCGGCGCGGCCGTGTGCTTCTCGATACCGAAGTTCAGCTTGGCGGCAAAGCGCACCGCTCGCAGCATACGGACCGGGTCTTCCTGGTAGCGCTGGACCGGATCGCCGATCAGGCGAATCAGGTTATTGCGAATGTCATGGACGCCATTGGCGTAATCGAGAATGCGCTCGCTGACCGGGTCGTAATACAGGGCGTTGATGGTGAAGTCGCGACGTTGCGCGTCTTCTTCCAGGGTGCCATAGACGTTGTCCCGCAGAATGCGCCCGCTCTCGTTGCGAGAAGACTGGTTGGTGTCTTCCTCCTCGTCGTTTTGCGGGTGGTTGGCACGGAACGTCGCGACCTCGATGATCTCGCGACCAAAGTGGATGTGCACCAGCTTGAAGCGTCGGCCGATGATTCGCGCATTGCGAAACTCGGCGCGCACTTGCTCAGGCGTGGCGCTGGTGGCGACGTCGAAGTCCTTGGGCGTGATATTGAGCAGCATGTCGCGTACGCACCCACCCACCAGATAAGCCTGGTAGCCGGCGTTCTGCAACCGTTCGACGATGTTCACCGCATAACGGCTGAATTGAGCGCGCTGCAATGAATGCTGATTGCTGTTAAGCACTTCAGGCGTGCTGCGAATGTGTTGCGTTCGACGCAAGGGAGAACGGAATGACTGGAACAACTTCTTCAGCATGGGATGCACTGTTTGAAGGAATGTTCGGCCATAACGAAGAATGACCGCATGATGGGCGGGGATTCTAGCATTTAGTCAGGGGATGGTGTAGGAACAAGCTGCGGCCTTGCGCCATAAGCCTTAAATCGTCAGAGCGCTCAAGCTAAACGCCGGAAACTACAAGGGGAGCCGAAGCTCCCCCAGAAGTAGTTGCGTGCTCTATTTTTATTATTGATTGCGGGCTTCTTGTTTTTGTTGATCGCCCTCGTCAGGAAGCTTTACCTTCATGACACTCCCAATCGGGAGTCAAGAGCAAACGGATTGCTTTGGTCGCTGTGTTGCTGATCTACGATCCAACCAGTTCAGGCTCTGCCTTAGGGCAGTTTTTTGTTGTTCTCGGCCTGGTTGCGGGGCAAGCCCCAAATGCAACGCCTCTCCAAAAGAATCAGTTAGCTGCGCCTCCGCCGTGTTGTTTTTGTTATGCGTGAGTCGATTCGTCTTATTTTTATTGTCTTGTACAAAGCTTGTTATTGTTTTTGTACTAAGCATATAGCAGGGTGCGTGCCAACTTTTGCACCGCCCAGCAAAAACGGGGGGTTGGTGGGTTTTCGAGGTTTTTTCGGACGAAAAAAAGCCGGGGCTTCGTTACCGTAAGCCCCGGCTTTTGTTACGTAAAAATTCTGCGGTAACAGTTTTTTCACATCTGAGGGTGTTACCCGCAGGCGCGCATACTCAGCTTTCGCTGGCCACCCCGGTCTTGCGCCGTGGAATACCCAGGCGCTGGCGCCGTTCCCACAAGCACTTGCGGCTCACGCCAAGCTTGCGGGCCAGTTCGGTCTCGGTCATGTGGTCCTGATGCTCCAGGACGAAATGCTGGAAGTAGTCTTCCAGTGACAAATCTTCCGTCGGCTCATGGCTGGTATTGCTACCGCCGCCTGGCTGTGGGGCCATGTCGAGGAAGTCGTCGTCTTCAAGATCGCTGAGTTCGATATCGATGCCCAGCAGTTCAGCGGAAATTTCCGGGCTTTCCGACAGGATCACCGCACGCTCGACAGCGTTTTCCAGCTCTCGCACGTTACCCGGCCACGAGTAATGCCGAATCGCCTGCTCGGCGTCCGCGGCGAATTTCAGGTCGGTGCGGTTGATGCGCGCACTTTGACGCAGCAGGAACGCGTTGGCGATTTCGTTGACGTCGGCACCACGCTCGCGCAGCGCCGGCAGCTTGAGGGCGATGACGTGCAGGCGGTAATACAAGTCTTCGCGGAACTGGCCGATCTTGGCCAGGCTCTTGAGGTCACGGTGGGTCGCGGCGATCAATCGCACGTCGACCTTCTGTGACTGCACCGAGCCGACGCGACGAATCTCGCCTTCCTGCAGTACCCGCAGCAATCGCGCCTGGGCTTCCAGGGGCAGTTCGCCGATTTCGTCGAGGAACAAGGTGCCGCCGTCCGCCGCTTCCACCAGGCCCGCACGCCCGGCGCTGGCGCCAGTGAACGCGCCTTTCTCGTGGCCGAACAGTTCGGACTCGATCAGCGACTCGGGGATCGCCGCGCAGTTCACCGAAATCATCGGTGCCTTGGCGCGCTTGGACAGGTTGTGCAGCGCACGCGCCACCAGTTCTTTACCGGTGCCCGATTCGCCCTGGATCAATACATTGGAGTCGGTCGGCGCAACCTTGCGGATCTTGCTGTAAAGATCCTGCATCGGTGGGCACGAGCCGATGATGCCGATCTCGCCATTGCTGTTGTCGACCCCAGGCTTGTCCGCGCCGTTGGTGGCCTTGCCGGCGGGGCGCGCTTCGGCCTGCGCACTGCCGGCCGACTGCCGGTCGCGCAGGATGCGGGCCACGGCCTGGAGCATCTCGTCGTGGTCGAAGGGCTTGGCGATGTAGTCCACCGCGCCCATCTTCATGGAGTCCACCGCCGAGCGCAGGCTGGCATAGCTGGTCATGATCAGCACCGGGGTGCCCTGGCCCAGCTTGATCAGCTCGGTGCCCGGTGCGCCCGGCAGGCGCAGGTCACTGACAATCAGGTCGAACGTGGGAATGCTGAATCGCTCTTGGGCTTCCTGCACCGAGCCGGCTTCGCTGACCTGATACTGATTACGTTCAAGCAGGCGACGCAAGGCAGAGCGGATAATGGTTTCGTCTTCGACGATCAAAATGTGCGGCATTGATTCAATTCTCTCGACGGTCTCAGTTCACAGCGGACGTCGCTTCGACATGACGCGGCAAGGTCACCCTTATACGGGTGCCGCGTTGGCTTTCGGTGTCAGCCGGGCTGTCGATGGTGATTTGTCCATAATGCTCTTCAACGATGGAATAGACCAGTGCAAGGCCCAGACCGGTACCTTCACCTGGATCCTTGGTGGTGAAGAAAGGTTCGAACAATCGGTCCATGATGTTCTGTGGAATGCCGCTGCCTTCGTCTTCCACGATCAGGTCGATCGTGTGCTCGAAAGCCTCGCTCTTGACACGTACCGCGCTGCCGGCCGGTGATGCGTCACGGGCATTGGACAGCAGGTTGATCAACACCTGCGCCAAACGTTGGGAGTCGCCGTCGACCCAGTGATCCGGGTCGCACAGATTGAAAAACTGTACTTCGAAATTGCGCCGGTTCAAGGCCAGCAGCCCAATGGCATCCTGCGCCACCTCGGCCAGGCACACGGCTTCATCCTGGTTCTGATGAGCCCCTGAGTGGGCGAAACTCATCAGCGATTGCACGATGCGCGAAACACGTTTGGTCTGCTCAAGGATTTGCCCGCTGATCTCGGTGATCTCGCCGTCTTCTTCGCGTTCTTCGCGCAGGTTTTGCGCCAGGCAGGCGATACCGGTGATCGGGTTGCCGATTTCGTGGGCGACACCCGCCGCCAGTCGGCCGATGCTGGCCAGGCGCTCAGAGTGCACCAGTTTGTCTTCGAGCATCTGGGTTTCGGTCAGGTCTTCCACCAGCAGCACCAGGCCGCTGTTGCCGGGGGCGAGGGGTTCGTCAATCGCCGCCTTGTGCAGGTTGAGCCAGCGGGTCTGGCCGTCGAGGGCCAGATGCTGCTTGTGCAAGTGTTCGTCGGGCAGGTTGATGAAGCCTTGCAGCAGTTCTTTCCACGGCTCGCCCAGGGTATTCAAGCGTGAACCTACTACCCGCTGGGCGGCGATGCCGGTGAGTTCTTCCATGGCCTTGTTCCACATCAGGATCTCTTGATCCTTGGCCAGGGAGCACACGCCCATCGGCAGTTCCTGCAGAGTCTGGCGATGGTAGCGGCGTAGCGCATCGAGTTCGGCGGCGAGGCCGGTGAGGCGTGAGTGGTAGTCCTCCAGCCGGCTCTCGATGAAGTGGATGTCTTCGGTGACGTAGTTTTCACCGCCAGCCTTGTAGGGCAAGAACGTTTCGACCATGTCCTGGGACACGCTCGGCCCCATGAGGCCGGAAAGGTTGGCTTCGATACGATCACGCAGGCGGCGCAGCGCATAGGGGCGGCGCTCGTCGAACGGCAGGTAGAGATCGCGCAAGGCCTGTTCTACTTCTTTCTGTGCCGCCTTGGCGCCCAGTGGCTTGGCCAGTTGCGTGGCGAACTCCTGGGGTGAGGCGGCGTGCAGCTCGCGGCGTTGTGGGCGACGTACGTTATCCACCGCGCAGGCCTCAGCGGCGCTGGTTTCTTCGGGGCTGGCGTTGGTGAACAGCGAGATCAGGGTGAACATCAGCACGTTGGCGGCCAGGGACGCGATCGCCGCCATGTGCCAGCTGGTGTCATCCAGCACGTAAATCATGTTCAGCAACGGGATGTAGAAACCCTGAAGGTTGCCGACCAACGGCAACAACATGGTGACGATCCACACCAAGATGCCGGCCAGCAGCCCGGCGACAAAACCACGGCGGTTGGCGGTGGGCCAGTACAGTACCGACAACACGCCCGGCAGGAACTGCAAGGTGGCGACGAACGCGACGATCCCGAGGTTGGCCAGGTCTTGCCCGGCGCCCAGCAGCAGGTAGAAACCATAGCCGGCCATGATGATGGCGACGATCAGTGCGCGGCGCGTCCATTTCAGCCAGCGGTAGATATTGCCTTCGGCGGGCGGCTGGTAGAGCGGCAGGACCAGATGGTTGAGCGCCATCCCCGACAGGGCCAGGGTGGTCACGATGATCAAGCCGCTGGCCGCCGATAAGCCGCCCACATAGGCGAGTAGCGCCAGGGCCGGGTTATTCGCGGCGATACCGACGCCGAGGGTGAAGTATTCCGGGTTGGTGGTGGCCCCCAGCTTCAGGCCGGCCCACAGGATCAGCGGCACCGCCAGGCTCATCAGCAACAGGAACAGCGGCAAGCCCCAACTGGCGCTGACCAGTGAGCGCGGGTTGAGGTTCTCGGTGAAGGTCATGTGGTACATGTGCGGCATCACGATCGCCGAGGCGAAGAACACCAGCAGCAGTGTGCGCCACGGGCCTTCCTGCAAGGGGGTGTGCAGGGCGGCGAGGGCGGTCTGGTTTTGCAGCAGCCACAGCTCCAACTGTTGCGGGCCGTCGAACACGCCATACAGCGCGTAGAGGCCGACGCCACCGATGGCGATCAGCTTGATGACCGACTCGAAGGCTATCGCGAATACCAGGCCTTCGTGTTTTTCACGGGCGGCAATATGGCGCGAGCCGAAGAAAATCGTGAACAGGGTGATCAGCGCACAGAAGGCCAGGGCAACGCGATGCTGCACCGGCTCGCGGGTCAGTATGCTGATGGAGTCGGCCACCGCCTGGATCTGCAGGGCCAGCAAGGGCAGGACGCCAATCAACATGAATACGGTGGTCAGCGCGCCGGCCCAGGTGCTGCGAAAGCGAAAGGCAAACAGGTCTGCCAGGGACGACAACTGATAGGTGCGGGTGATTTTCAGGATCGGATACAGCAACACGGGCGCCAGCAGGAAAGCGCCGGAAACCCCGAGGTAGCTGGAAAGGAAGCCATAACCGTACTGATAGGCCAGGCCAACGGTGCCGTAGAACGCCCAGGCACTGGCGTAGACGCCCAGGGACAAGGTGTAGGTCAGCGGATGGCGAATGATCGCCCGCGGAATCATTCCGCGCTCACTGATCCAGGCGACGCCGAACAACGCAGCCAGGTAGGCGGCGCTGATCAGCAGCATCTGGGTGAGGCTAAAGCTCATCGGCATCTTTTTGGCTCTGCAGGATGAAAGTCACGACGATCAGGATCAGCCACAGCAGATAAGGGCGGTACCAGGCGCCCGTGGCGTCGATCCACCAATCCATGATGGCGGGGGAAAACAGGTAGATCCCGACGACCAGCAGCAGGACCAATCGATAGATGTACATGTTGGCCTCTGTGTGAAAACGTGCGGCGATGGTAACGGATGGCTGGCAAGCTGCAAGCGCCTTCAGCTTAATTGCGCTTCCGCCAACGTGAGTGTGCGCGGGATCTTTGCGGCATCCCAGTGCGCAATGCCCCAATCGAGCAGCTCCCGTGGGCTGGCGTGGAGCAGTTCGTCGCCCGGGTGCTGGCCAAGGGCACGCAATGCTCTCAATAGCAACGGCGTGGCCTGGTCGGGGGCCAGCGGTGGGGAACGGTAGGATTTGCCCAGTTTGTTACCATCCGGCTGGATGATCAGCGGCACGTGCAGATAGCGCGGCTGGCGCAGCCCTAACAACTCTTGCAGATACAGTTGGCGCGGTGTGGAGTCGAGCAGGTCGGCCCCGCGCACGATATCGGTCACCCCTTGCCAGGCATCGTCGAGCACCACGGCCAATTGGTAGGCATACAGGCCGTCTCGACGCCGGATGATGAAGTCGCCCACGTCGCGGCCCAGGTGTTGTCGGAATTCGCCCTGTACACGATCGGTAAAGTGGTACTCCAACTCTGGAACGCGCAAACGGATGGCGGCGTCCTGCTGATCGTGACCGGCATTGCGGCACAGGCCCGGGTAAACCCCGTTGTAGGTTTCCAGCTGTTTGCGTGAGCAGGTGCAGGCGTATGCCAAGCCGTGGCTGAACAGGTCATTCAGCACTTTGGCGTAGGCATCATGCCGCTCGCTTTGTCGGACCAGTTCGCCATCCCATTCAAAGCCGTAGCTTTCCAGGGCATGCAGAATAGCCGCCTGGGCGCCGGGTTCTTCACGCGGAAGGTCGAGATCTTCCATGCGCATCAGCCAGCGGCCATGGTTGGCGCGAGCATCGAGGTAGGAGGCGAGGGCTGCAACCAGCGAGCCGAAATGCAGGTGGCCGCTGGGCGTGGGGGCGAAACGCCCGATATAGGTAGAGGCTGTCATGGGCCGGATACTACTGGAATTCGGTAAATCCCAGAAACCAAAATGGGGCGTTCGCACGCCCCATTCGTTCAGCTCGGCAGGAATTACTTGCCGACCTGTTTTTCCTTGATTTCAGCCAAGGTCTTGCAGTCTACGCAGAGGTCTGCGGTAGGACGAGCTTCCAGGCGGCGAATACCGATCTCGACGCCGCAGGATTCGCACCAGCCGTATTCCTCGTCTTCGATCAGTTGCAGGGTCTTGTCGATTTTCTTGATGAGCTTGCGTTCGCGATCACGGGCGCGCAGCTCGAGGGCGAATTCCTCTTCCTGGCTGGCACGGTCGGCCGGGTCCGGGAAGTTGGCGGCTTCGTCCTTCATGTGGTCAACCGTACGGTCGACTTCCTGCATCAAGTCCTGCTTCCACTTCTTCAGGATATTGGAGAAGTGTTTGCGCATGGGCTCACCCATGTACTCCTCACCTTTTGTCTCGACATAAGGTGTGAAGCCGCTGAGGGCTGAGGATTGTTGTTGCTTTGCTTGGGTGGACATGAATAGACCGCCTCTCACTCTTCTAATCCATTGCGCAGGATTGCAACGTCACCGACACCTGCCGGCCCTGCGGCTGCAAGCGGGCGAACTTACCAGATAGATTCGGGGTGCGCCACTCCCGGTTGTCGAGGCCCATCGCACGGGGGCGTAAATAGCAGCGGCCCGTCGTGGCTGGGTATGAATCGTCTCGAATACTGATTTTAGTCGTTTTGCGCGTGTGTGCCCGCACCGTTCAAGTGGCCGAGCAGGCAATAGAACATGTTTTACGGCGTGGGTTCGGTAGAATCCGGATTTTGTCCTCTCGGTTAAGGAAGGCTAATGGCTCAGCCCTATAGTGCGCGCAGTCGCGCCATCGAACCTTTTCATGTCATGGCGTTGCTGGCGCGCGCCAATGAGCTGCAGGCGGCGGGTCATGATGTGATCCATCTGGAAATCGGTGAGCCGGACTTCACCACGGCCGAGCCGATCATTCAGGCGGGGCAGGCGGCCTTGGCCAACGGCAAGACCCGCTATACCGCGGCTCGTGGGTTGCCTGAGCTGCGTGAGGCCATCAGCGGGTTCTATCAGCAGCGCTACGGGCTGGATGTCGATCCCGAGCGCATTCTGATTACGCCCGGAGGCTCCGGCGCCTTGTTACTGGCGAGCAGCCTGTTGGTGGACCCCGGCAAGCACTGGCTGCTGGCGGACCCCGGCTACCCCTGTAACCGGCATTTCCTGCGGTTGGTGGAGGGGGCTGCGCAGTTGGTGCCGGTAGGTCCGGAGGTGCGTTACCAATTGAATGCCGATCTGGTTGAGCGGTATTGGGATCACGACAGCGTCGGCGCGCTGGTGGCTTCGCCTGCCAACCCGACCGGTACGATTCTTACGCGTGACGAATTGGCCGGGTTGTCGAGGGCAATCAAGGCGCGTAAGGGCCACGTGGTCGTAGACGAGATCTATCACGGCCTCACCTACGGCACTGAGGCTGCCAGCGTACTGGAAGTCGACGATGATGCCTTTGTGCTCAATAGTTTTTCGAAGTATTTCGGTATGACCGGCTGGCGCCTGGGATGGCTGGTAGCGCCTCCCGCCGCTGTCGGGGAACTGGAGAAGCTGGCGCAAAACCTCTATATCAGCGCGCCAAGTATGGCCCAGCACGCGGCGCTGGCCTGCTTTACCCCACAAACCCTGGAGATTCTGGAGGCGCGCCGCGCTGAATTCGGTCGCCGTCGGGACTTTCTGCTGCCGGCGTTGCGCGACTTGGGCTTCGGTATTGCCGTAGAACCTGAGGGCGCTTTCTATTTGTATGCCGATATCAGCGCGTTCGGCGGTGATGCCTTCGCGTTCTGTCGCCACTTCCTCGAAACCGAACATGTCGCTTTTACACCGGGGCTGGATTTCGGCCGCCATCAAGCCGGTCACCATGTGCGTTTTGCCTACACGCAAAACCTTGAACGGCTAGAAGAGGCTGTGGAGCGCATTGCTCGCGGCTTGCAGAGTTGGCAAGGCTGATGCGCTTTCATCCTCCTCTGGAACAAGCGCGGCTGATTCGCCGTTACAAGCGTTTTCTCACCGATATCGAAACGGATGCCGGCGAGTTGCTGACTATTCACTGTCCGAACACCGGCTCGATGCTCAATTGCATGCTAGAGGGTGGGCAGGTCTGGTTCAGCCGTTCCGATGACCCAAAGCGCAAGCTGCCAGGCACCTGGGAAATCGCCGAAACGCCTCAGGGCCGATTGGCATGCATCAACACGGCGCGCGCCAATCAGCTGGTCGAAGAAGCGTTGCGTGCTGGGGTAATCACTGAGCTCAACGGCTTCACCGCGCTGAAGCGCGAGGTGCCTTACGGGCAGGAGAAAAGCCGTATCGACTTTCGCCTGGAATATCCCCAGGGCGCGGCTTATGTGGAGGTAAAAAGCGTGACGCTGGGGTTTGACGATTCTTCCGTGGCGGCCTTTCCTGATGCCGTGACCCAGCGCGGTGCCAAGCATTTGCGTGAGCTGGCGCACTTGGCGCGTGAAGGTGTGCGGGCGGTGCAGTTGTACTGCGTGTGTCTATCGGGGGTTGATGCGGTGCGGCCGGCGGTGGAGATTGATGCCGGTTATGCCGCTGCGCTGCGTGAGGCCAAGGCCGCCGGCGTTGAGGTGTTGGCCTATGGCGTGCGGGTGACGCCTGAGGAAATGTACGTCGACCGTCGGTTGGAGGTGCTGCTGGGCGACTAGAGTTCAACCCATAAGCCTTGTTCGTCTTCGCGGCCGAGCAGGGGGGTGAGGCTTTCGCCTGCACAAGGGCCGGCGATGCACTCGCCGCTTTCAACCAGAAACAGCGCGCCGTGGGTGGCGCATTGGATCAGGCTGGCGCTGGAGTCCAGGAACTGGTTGGGTTGCCACTCCAGTGGAATGCCGCGATGGGGGCAACGGTTGATATAGAAGTAGGCAATGCCGTCCCGGCGCACGGCCAATAGCTTGCGACCGTCGATATCAAAGCCGCGGCTGCTGTTGGGCGCGAGGGTTTCGGAGGGGCAGAGAAACTTCATTTCAATCCTTAAGTGCCTTGACGTTCAAATGCAAACAATTATCAAATGCCCGCTTCGCCCGTCGGCTGACCGGGTGCTTCATACGATGTAAGGCGGGTGTTATCTGTCACATCGATGTGCGCTTGAGTGGCCCTGCCCTTGGAAGGAAACCCTGTTATGCGCTTGAGTACCAGCGTTTTTGCGCTTGTTGTCTCACTGCTGGTCAACCACGGGGCACAAGCCTCTGAACAGCCACAACGTTGGGTCAGTGCCGGTGGGGCGTTGTCGGAATGGGTGACGGCCCTGGGTGCAGAGTCGAAGTTAGTGGGGGTCGACACGACCAGCCAGCACCCGGAGTCGCTCAAGGCGTTGCCGAGTATTGGGTACCAGCGGCAGCTGTCGGCTGAAGGCATTCTCAGCCTGCGCCCGCAGATCCTCGTCGGTACCGAGGAGATGGGGCCGCCGCCGGTGCTGGCGCAGATTCGTGACGCCGGTGTGCGGGTGGAAATGTTCTCGGCCCAGCCGGATTTGCCAACCTTGAAAGGCAACCTGCAGCACTTGGGCAAATTGCTGGGCAGTGAAGCCAAGGCCAGCGAGCTGTTTACCGAGTATGAGCAGGCTCTTGAGCAGCAGAAGCATTGGGTCGCCAAGGCGCAGGCTACGCAAAAGGCGCCGGGTGTGCTGTTGTTGCTGGGCCACGCGGGTGGCAAGCCGCTGATTGCGGGTAAAGACACTGCCGCCGACTGGATATTGCAGCAGGCAGGCGGCCATAACCTGGCGACCCACACCGGTTACAAACCGTTTTCGGTCGAATCGCTGGCGGGGCTGAGCCCTGACGTGTTGGTGTTTGCCGACCGAGCTTTGACCGGCGATGCAGCGCGTGCGGCTCTGTTCAAAGAGAACCCGATCCTGGCTTCAACCCCGGCGGCCAAGCAGGCGCGAGTGTTTGAGTTGGACCCGACCCTGCTGGTCGGCGGCCTTGGGCCTCGCCTGCCAAAAAGTTTGGTTGAGCTGTCTGCCGGGTTCTATCCCTCCCAGGCCAAGCCTGCCCCATGACCACACTGGTAAAGCCGAAGACACTGTTTATCGGGTTGTCGCTGATGTGTGTATTCGCGACTTGGCTTTCATTGGCGCTGGGGCCCGTCAGTCTGCCTTTGCTGGATACGCTCAAGGCCGCTTTGCGCTTGATGGGGTTGCCGATTGATGCGCAAGGCCTGGAGCAGGCCGAATTGATCCTGGGACAAATCCGTCTTCCGCGCACGTTGCTGGGTTTGTCGGTGGGCGGCGTGCTGGCGCTGTCGGGCGTGGCGATGCAAGGCCTGTTTCGCAACCCGTTGGCTGATCCCGGGTTAGTGGGGGTGTCTAGTGGCGCAGCGCTGGGGGCAGCGATCGCGATTGTCGGTGGTTCGTTTTTTGGCGGGTTACCGGACGCGTTCGGGCCCTATTTGTTGTCGCTGTGTGCATTTCTTGGCGGCTTGGGGGTTACCGCGCTGGTATATCGATTGGGGCGCCGTAATGGCCAGACCCATGTCGCGACGATGTTGCTGGCCGGCATTGCTCTTACGGCTCTCGGCAGTTCGGCTGTGGGCCTGTTCACCTATCTGGCAGATGACGCTACGTTGCGTACCCTGACTTTCTGGAACCTGGGCAGCCTCAATGGCGCCAGTTATTCGCGGTTATGGCCATTGCTGCTGGTGAGCGCGGGTGTGGCGCTTTGGTTGCCGCGCCGGGCCAAGGCGTTGAATGCACTGTTATTGGGTGAGTCCGAGGCCAATCACTTGGGCATCGATGTCGAAGGGCTCAAGCGCGAATTGGTGTTCTGCACCGCGCTGGGTGTGGGCGCTGCGGTAGCGGCGGCGGGGATGATCGGTTTTGTCGGCCTGGTAGTGCCGCATCTGGTGCGGTTGCTGGCGGGCCCGGACCATCGGGTGTTGTTGCCGGCCTCGGTACTGGCAGGCGCAAGTTTGCTGCTGTTTGCGGACTTGGTGGCGCGCCTGGCGCTGGCACCTGCAGAGCTGCCGATCGGCATCGTGACCGCGTTCATTGGCGCACCGTTCTTTTTATATCTGTTGTTGCGGGGGCGCGCCTGATGCTACGTGTGGAAGGGCTGCAGATTCGGCGCGGGCGCAAGGTGGTGCTGACGGATATCACGCTGGATCTGTTGTCGGGCGAAGTGCTCGGTGTGCTGGGGCCCAACGGCGCCGGTAAAAGTACCTTGCTTGGGGCATTGTGCGGGGAGCTGCATCCGGACCAAGGCAGCGTCTGGCTGGCTGAGCAGGCGTTGACGCATTGGAGTGGCCCACAGCGTGCGCAGCGTTTGGCAGTGTTACCGCAGACGTCGAGCCTGGACTTCGCTTTCCGTGTCGAAGAGGTCGTCGGCATGGGCCGCTTGCCCCATCAGACCGGGCGGGTGCGGGATGATGAAATCATCGCCGCAGCCTTGCACGCGGCGGATGTCGGGCATTTGAGTGGTCGCAGCTATTTGGCGTTGTCCGGCGGCGAACGTCAACGTGTGCACCTGGCACGAGTGCTGGCGCAGTTATGGCCGGGCGAAGCGGGTCAAACCTTGCTGCTGGATGAGCCGACATCGATGCTGGACCCTCTGCATCAACACACGACGCTGCAGGCCATCCGCCGTTTTGCCGATCGAGGGGCGGCCGTATTGGTGATTCTGCACGATCTGAACCTGGCGGCTCGCTACTGCGATCGTATCCTGTTGCTGGAAAACGGCTGCCCACAGGCCTTGGACACGCCATCAAACGTGTTGCGGCCGGAATTGCTCAAGGCTGTGTTTGGCTTGGATGTGCTGGTTCAGCCACATCCGGAGCTTGGGCATCCGTTGATAATTGCGCGCTGAAAGCAGCTTCTCACAGGCGGCTTTTATCAGGCAAAAAAAGACCCGGCAAGAGCCGGGTCAAATAACCGTGATTAGCCTGATGAGGAGATAATCTGAGAGTCCGAACCAAGGGTCTTTCAGTTATCGGCTGATCTCGCGACCAGTTGTGATAATCATAACGATTCTCATTTGTGAGTCAACAGTTGTTTTGGCTGCCTATCGAATTTTCTCAAACAGCTGTTTGGAACGCTTGTAAACCTTGGGGTTTGTGGCCGATTTAATTCTTCTGGCGCGCTGAAATCGCATCCAACTGACGGTTCAACGCTTCCTTGCGCTCTGCGGGGATGTCGTTCCAGTGCACATCCATCAATGCACCTTCGATTGCATACAGCAGTACTTTCGAGGCCCGGAAGCCACGAGTCCGCACGGCGCGGTAGGCATCAACCGCTCCCAGGCGGCGCAAATCCGACGCACTGTGGATACCCACTGCGTGCAGCCATTGCGCGGAGGTCTTGCCGAGGTTTTTCAGGTGTTGCAGCTCATCGTTCATCAAGCCTCCTTGCGACGGCCGAATGGTGCGGTGGGTATCGTGACCAGGCAAGCCTGAAAGGAGTGTAGCGCTCAGTAGGAAAAGCGTAGTTCATTGGGCAGAAACGGCTGAAAAGCTATAAGAGTGACGAACACGCTTCAGCCACAAGCAGGCGAGGAATACCGGCGCGCTTGAGGACGTGCCGGGGGAGGGGGGCAGGCGCTGTTACTTGGTGCGGTAGCGCAGCCGGGTGCCGAAGTTGACGGACATCAGGATTTCATCGGCGGTCAATTCGGCTGGAAAGTAGGTGCCGGAGATCTGCGCATGCGCCAGGCTGGCGCCTTCCAGCGAGCAGTCGCGTAGATCCAGGCCGCGCAGGTCGGCCGAGCGGAAATAGGCATCGGTGAAGTCCACGCCGGTGGCGTTCAGGTCGCGCAGGTCCAGCCCTCGGAAGTCGCCACCGCGCAGGTTGATGACACCCTCTTTGGGGCGCTCCTGGTTAAAGCCGCGGATATCGTCTTTATGCAGGAGAGCGAAGAGCGGAGTATCAAGAAGCTTGGGCTGACTCATGATGGCGACTCCGATTGGATTTATAATGCCATTATAGTGCCACTATTTCTTGGCCGTGCACCGTAGGTCGGTGACACGACCAAGAAATATTTCTTACAGGCCGGGCAGACGCTGGCGAATGTGCGCCACGAGTGCGTCAAGCGTTCCGCTCTCATTGGTTTCTACGCGTTTGCTCAGGAGCAGTTCTTCGGCAGTCAGCGGTTCGCGGTGGGCTTGCTGTTCGTCAATAACGCTGAGTGTTGCGTCAGACGGGTCGTTTTTATCTGCCTGACGTTGCGCCAACCAGTTGGCGATAACGGCCTGTGGTGCATTGCAGTCCAGAATCAGGAAAGGCGCGCCCGTGGCTTCGGCTATCTTGGCGGCTGCGTCACGCTGTTCTCGCTTCAGGAAAGTGGCATCGAGCACCACCGGGAAGCCCGCGCGCAATATAGTGTTGGCGATTTCGTTCAGGCGCGCGTAAGTCGCAGCACTGGCGTCCTGGCTATAGATTCCGGCCTGCGGCGTGTTTTCAATCTGCTGCTCACCAAACAGGCGCTTGCGCTCGACGTCCGAACGCAGGCGCACGGCACCCAGGGCTTCAACAAGACGCATGGCGACGTGACTTTTGCCGACGGCCGAAACGCCATGGGTAATTGCCAGGAAGCGCGACGGAATGGTGCTGTAGCTTTCCGCCAGGTTGGCGTAGTTACGGTACTGGCGCAGAGTGGTAGCGCGTTGCACCGGGTCGGCTTCGCTCGGCATGCTGAACAGCGCAACCTTGGCGCGTACCAGGGCCCGGTAGGCTTTGTAGAAGTTCAGGACTTCAAGGCCCTGATAATCGCCGGTCAATTCCAGATACTGGCTGATAAAACGTCGGGCCAGGGATTTGAGGCCGCGGTCTTCCAGGTCCATGGCCAGGAAGCCGGTGTCGGCGTACACATCGGTGAAGCGGAACGGTTCATTGAATTCGATGCAGTCGAAGATCACCACGTTGCCATCGATCAAGGTGGCGTTACCCAGGTGGATGTCACCGTGGCATTCGCGGGTGAAGCCATCGAGCTTGCGTTGTGCCAGCAGTGGTTTGAGGCGTTCGAAGCTGCTTTCTGCCCAGGCTTGCAGCGCTTGCAGTTGAACCAGGTCGGCCTTGTCACTGAGGAACGGGCGGATCTGTTCGAAGTTTTGGCGTACCGGTGCCATTACCTCATCCGGGGTGCCGGCAGGGTGGTCTTGCGGCACCTTTGGCGCGTTGAGGTGGAAGTGCGCGATTTGCCGGGCCATTTCATCGATGTGCGCGCTGGTCAGCTCGCCGTTCGCCTGCAACGTGCTGAGCATCTGGCTTTGCGGGAATTGGCGCATTTTCAGCGCGTATTCGATCACCGGGCCGTCGCCGCCGATTTGCGGGGCGTCAGCGGTACCGGTGATAGGCAACACTTCAAGATACAAATCTTTGGTCAGACGCTGGTTGAGGCGCAGTTCTTCACGACAGAAGTGGCCGCGATCAGCCAGGTTGGTGAAATCCAGAAAACCGAAGTTCATCGGTTTCTTCAGCTTATAAGCATAAGGGCCGGTCAGTATCACCCAGGAAATATGGGTCTCGATGACTTGAAACGCCTCAACCGGGTGAGGGTATAAAGCCGGGTTTTGCAGGGCAGCGATCAGGGACTGGCTCACGGGCGATCCTTCAAAGTCTGGGAGAAATCATGGCAGGCATTATGGCGGCTACAGCCGGTCGTGCAAACCGCTGTCCGGCTCATGTTGATCATCAATAAAGTGCGTATAATCCGCCGCCATGACTCGAACCCGATCTCCCCGTTCCCGTAAAAAACCTCCTTCCCGCGGCCTGCGTCCCTGGTTGGGCTGGGCGCTCAAGCTCAGCCTGGTGGGCCTTGTGGTGCTTGCCGGCTTCGCGGTGTACCTCGACGCTGTGGTTCAGGAGAAGTTCTCCGGCAAGCGCTGGACCATCCCGGCCAAGGTATACGCTCGCCCGCTGGAGCTGTTCACCGGCCAGAAGCTGAGCAAGGATGACTTCCTCACTGAGCTCGATGCGCTGGGCTATCGTCGCGAACCCGTAAGCAATGGCCCAGGTGCGGCTGCCGTCAGCGGCAATACCGTCGACTTGAATACCCGTGGCTTCCAGTTCTATGAGGGCCTGGAAAAAGCCCAGCCGGTGCGCGTGCGCTTCTCCGGCGATTATGTGGCCGAGCTTTCGTCGCTCAATGGCTCGAAACTGCCCGTAGTCCGCCTGGAACCGCTGTTGATCGGCGGTATTTACCCGAAAAACCTTGAAGATCGCATCCTGATCAAGCTCGATCAGGTGCCACCGTATCTGCTGGAAACCCTGGTTGCGGTAGAAGACCGCGACTTCTACAGCCACTGGGGCGTGTCGCCCAAGTCGATTGCCCGTGCCATCTGGGTCAACACGTCCGGCGGCAAGATGACTCAGGGCGGCAGTACGCTCACGCAACAATTGGTCAAGAACTTCTACCTGACCAACGAGCGCAGCCTGACCCGCAAACTCACCGAAGCCATGATGGCGATGTTGCTGGAGCTGCACTACAGCAAGCAGGAAATCCTTGAGGCGTACCTCAACGAAGTATTCGTCGGCCAGGATGGTCAGCGTGCTGTGCACGGGTTTGGCTTGGCCAGCCAGTTCTTCTTTGGCCAGCCGTTGTCCGAATTGAAGCTGCATCAAGTCGCGTTGCTGGTGGGGATGGTCAAAGGGCCTTCCTATTACAACCCGCGTCGTAACCCGGAGCGCGCCCTTGAGCGCCGCAACCTGGTGCTCGATGTGTTGGAACAGCAGGGCGTCGCTACCGCCGAGCAGGTGGCTGCGGCGAAGAAAATGCCACTGGGTGTGACTACTCGCGGCAAGCTTGCCGACAGTTCCTTCCCAGGCTTTATCGACCTGGTCAAACGCCAATTGCGTGAAGACTACCGCGACGAAGACTTGACCGAAGAAGGCTTGCGGATTTTCACCAGTTTCGACCCGATTCTGCAGATGAAGGCCGAAGCGTCCGTCAATGACACCTTCAAGCGCCTGACCGGTCGCAAGGGCTCGGATGAAGTGGAAGCGGCCATGGTTGTGACCAACCCGGAAACCGGTGAAGTCCAGGCCATGATCGGCAGTCGCCAAGCCAGTTTCGCCGGTTTCAACCGTGCGCTGGATGCCGTGCGGCCGATCGGTTCGCTGGTCAAGCCTGCGGTCTACCTGACGGCCTTGGAGAAACCAAGCAAATACACCCTGACCAGTTGGCTGTCGGATGAACCGCTGTCGGTCAAGGGTGCCGATGGCCAGGTATGGACGCCGCAGAACTTCGATCGCCGCTCCCACGGCACGGTGTTCCTGTATCAAGGCCTGGCGCATTCCTACAACATTTCCACCTCGCGCCTCGGGCTTGAAGTGGGCGTGCCGAACGTGCTGAAAACCTTGGGGCGCCTGGGCATCAACCGTGAGTTCCCGGCGTTCCCATCGATGCTGCTGGGCGCCGGTGCGATGACCCCGATGGAAGTGGCCACGATGTACCAGACCCTCGCCAACGGGGGGTTCAATACGCCGATGCGCGGCATTCGCAGCGTACTGACCGCCGACGGTGAGCCGCTCAAACGTTATCCGTTCCAGATCCAGCAGCGTTTCGACGCGGGCTCCATCTACCTGATTCAGAACGCCATGCAGCGCGTAATGCGTGAAGGTACGGGGCGCTCGGTCTATAGCGTGTTGCCGTCCAACCTGACGCTGGCGGGCAAGACCGGCACCAGTAACGACTCTCGCGACAGCTGGTTCGCTGGCTTCGGCCAGGATGTGCTGGCGGTGGTGTGGCTGGGCCGAGATGACAACGGCAAAACGCCGTTCACCGGTGCCACTGGTGCATTGCAGGTCTGGACCAGTTTTATGCGCAAGGCCGACCCGCTGCCGTTGAACATGCCGCAGCCGGACAATATCGTGCAGGCATGGATTGATCCGCACACCGGCCAGGGTTCCGATGCCAACTGTCCGGGTGCGGTACAGATGCCGTATATTCGCGGCAGCGAGCCACCACCTGGCGCCGCGTGCGGTGGCAGTGCGCCTGCTGATGCGGAGTCGGTGATGGATTGGGTCAAGGGCTGGATGAATTAAGCAAAGAGGGTTTCAAGTGAACAAGTGGTGGATTCCAGCTATTACAGCTCTGGCTTTGCTCAACGGTTGCTCCAGTGTGCAACGTGGCTCCATTCCCGTAGTGGATTCGAGCACGACCGTTTCCAATAACGACCGGATTTCGGCCAACGGCGGTTTCCGCCAGACTGTCGTCAAACGTCCTGCCCAGGCCCCTCAAGCCGTGCCGCAGGATTCGGGCGTGGTCGTCATGGTGCCGGGTGCCGGAGCCGCTACCTCGGCGCCGATCAGTGCCGAGCCGTGGACGCCAGGGCCGAGCACTTCGGGCCCAGTGGATTCGACGCCGATCCAGGCCGCACCGATCAACCAGGGCACCTACAACATGCCGCCTTCGACGCCGAGCGGCATTCCATCGTCGAATGCCGGCGGCCTGTCGGCTGACGAGCAACTGGACGGGCCGGTATTGGCTTTGCTGACCACCGCCCAGCAACAGCAGGCCGGTGGTGACCTGAACGGCGCATCGTCGAGCCTTGAGCGTGCCCAACGTGTTGCACCTCGCGAGCCGCAAGTGCTGTATCGACTCGCCCAGGTGCGTTTGGCCCAGGGGGATGCACCGCAAGCCGAACAGTTCGCACGTCGCGGCCTGACTCTGGCCAACGGTCGCCCTGACCTGCAGGCCAACTTGTGGGCTTTGATTGGTGATGCGCGTGCGGCGCAAGGTGATGCCGCCGGTGCCGCCCAAGCGCGGCAGAAAGCCAAGGTCAGCCTCTGATGGATGCACGTTTTCCCGCGATTGCCGAACAGTTGCTGTTGATTGAGCGCGAGTTGCGTGTGCAGGGCTGGTGGGACGAAGTGCCCCCCAGCGCCGAGGCGCTTGGCAGCACGGAGCCCTTTTCGGTCGATACCCTGGATTTTCATCAGTGGCTGCAATGGATCTTCCTGGTGCGCATGAAGCAGATTCTCGAGCAGGATCTGCCGCTGCCCAACGCGTCGGGAATCCTGGAGATGGCCGAGATGGTCTACGCCGATCGGCCGTCGGAGAGCCTTGGCTTGCGTGATGCGCTGAAAAAGTTCGACCAACTGATCGTCGACGCTCGTTAATTGCCTGACTGCCGGTTTTTCCGGCAGTCTTGCGCATATTTCTACCGCTTGACGACATTCAGGCGAGTTTTATCCCTCCTCAAACCCCTTTCTTCTACGTTCTCGTGCGCTTAGTTGGAAAAAAGCGCAATTATTGCTTGACTTGAAGGGGCTGAAACAGAAGAATCCAAAGTCCGCTGTATCGGGACTGCCAGAAGCAGGCCCGCTCGGCAGATCATGAGGCGCATATCCGCGCCGACCTGTAACACCCGCAACGCGTTACCTCGCGCTGGGTGGGAAAAGCCCGCAACACTTGGGACGATCCCAATACTTGCTCAGTCAGTGCTGACGTAGTCGGCGACCACCGTCGCTCATGCTCTGTTGAGAAGTAAACCTATTAAGACCCGTCGGTTTTCAACGGACGGTATTCTGGCGTTTTAGAGGTGAACAACGTGGAGCTTTTATCTGGTGGTGAGATGCTCGTCCGCTTTTTGCGTGACGAAGGCGTCGACTATATCTACGGGTACCCAGGTGGTGCTCTGCTGCATGTTTACGACGCACTGTTCAAGGAACCGGCTGTTACCCACATCCTGGTTCGCCACGAACAGGCCGCGACCCATATGGCTGACGGTTACGCCCGTGCCACCGGTAAAGCCGGCGTGGTACTGGTAACGTCCGGCCCAGGCGCAACCAATGCCATTACCGGCATCGCGACTGCCTATATGGACTCCATCCCGATGGTGATCATTTCCGGCCAGGTGCCAAGCACCATGGTGGGTACCGATGCATTCCAGGAAACCGACATGATCGGTATCTCCCGGCCGATCGTGAAACACAGCTTCATGATCAAGCATCCGTCGGAAATCCCGGAAGTCATGAAGAAGGCCTTCTACCTCGCACAGTCCGGTCGCCCGGGCCCTGTGGTGGTCGATGTCCCGAAAGACATGACCAACCCGGCGGAAAAATTCGAATACGTCTTCCCGAAGAAAGCCAAGCTGCGTTCCTACAGCCCGGCCGTTCGTGGGCATTCGGGTCAAATCCGCAAGGCGGCAGAAATGCTCCTGGCGGCCAAGCGCCCTGTGTTGTACTCGGGCGGTGGCGTGATTTTGGGGGGCGGTTCAGCACCGCTCACCGAACTGGCCAAACTGCTTAACCTGCCGGTCACCAATACCCTGATGGGCCTTGGCGCATTTCCGGGGACGGACCGTCAGTTCGTCGGCATGCTCGGTATGCACGGCAGCTACACCGCCAACCTCACCATGCACCACGCCGATGTGATTCTGGCTGTAGGCGCACGGTTCGATGATCGAGTGATCAACGGCGCGAGCAAATTCTGCCCGAATGCCAAGATCATCCACATCGACATCGACCCGGCGTCCATTTCCAAGACCATCAAGGCCGATGTGCCGATCGTGGGGCCAGTGGAAAGCGTACTGACCGAAATGGTTGCCGCGCTCAAGGACATCGGCCAAGCGCCGAACAAAGAGTCCGTGGCCAGTTGGTGGAAACAGATCGACGAATGGCGCGGTGACCGCGGCCTGTTCCCTTACGACAAGGGTGACGGCAGCATCATCAAGCCACAAACCGTGATCGAGACCCTGTGCGAAGTGACCAAGGGCGACGCCTTTGTGACCTCCGACGTGGGCCAGCACCAGATGTTCGCCGCGCAATACTACAAGTTCGACAAGCCTAACCGCTGGATCAACTCCGGTGGCCTGGGCACGATGGGCTTTGGTTTCCCTGCCGCCATGGGTGTGAAACTGAGCTTCCCTGACACCGACGTCGCGTGCGTCACCGGTGAGGGCAGTATTCAGATGAATATCCAGGAGCTGTCGACATGCCTGCAGTACGGGCTGCCGGTGAAGATCGTGTGCCTGAACAACGGCGTGCTGGGCATGGTTCGTCAGTGGCAGGACATGAGTTACAACAGCCGTCACTCCCATTCCTACATGGAGTCGCTGCCAGATTTCGTCAAGTTGGTTGAAGCCTATGGCCACGTCGGCATTCGCATCACGGATTTGAAAGATCTGAAGCCGAAGATGGAAGAGGCGTTCGCCATGAAGGACCGCCTGGTGTTCATCGATATTCAGGTGGATACCAGCGAGCACGTCTACCCGATGCAGATCAAAGACGGCTCTATGCGCGACATGTGGTTGAACAAGACGGAGCGTACTTAATCATGCGGCATATTATCTCCCTGCTTTTGGAGAACGAACCCGGCGCTCTGTCTCGTGTTGTCGGCCTGTTTTCGCAACGTAACTACAACATCGAAAGCCTGACTGTGGCGCCAACCGAAGACCCGACCCTGTCGCGCCTGACGTTAACCACCGTGGGTCACGATGAGGTCATCGAACAGATCACCAAGAACCTCAACAAGCTGATCGAAGTGGTCAAGCTGGTCGACCTGTCGGAAAGTGCCCACATCGAGCGCGAGCTGATGCTGGTTAAAGTCAAGGCCACGGGTGCTCAACGTGCCGAGATCAAACGCACCACCGACATTTATCGCGGGCAGATCGTCGATGTGAGTGCCAGCGTTTATACCGTTCAACTGACCGGTACGAGCGACAAGCTGGACAGCTTCATCCAGTCGATCGGGACGGCCTCGATTCTGGAAACGGTACGCAGTGGTGTCACCGGGATTGCCCGTGGCGACAAAGTACTCAGCATCTAACCCAAATTAGCGAATGGCCTTACGGCCTGGATATATAGAGGAACCTCATGAAAGTTTATTACGATAAAGATTGTGACCTGTCGATCATCCAGGGCAAGAAAGTCGCCATCATCGGCTACGGCTCCCAGGGTCATGCACAAGCCTGCAACCTGAAAGATTCCGGCGTTGACGTGACTGTCGGCCTGCGCAAAGGCTCGGCCACGGTTGCCAAGGCTGAAGCCCATGGCCTGAAAGTCACTGACGTGGCTTCCGCCGTAGCTGCTGCCGATGTGGTCATGATCCTGACCCCGGACGAGTTCCAGTCCACGCTGTACAAGAACGAAATCGAGCCGAACATCAAGAAGGGTGCCACCCTGGCCTTCTCCCACGGTTTTGCGATTCACTACAACCAGGTTGTGCCGCGCGCCGACCTCGATGTGATCATGATCGCACCGAAGGCCCCGGGTCACACCGTACGTTCCGAGTTCGTCAAAGGCGGTGGTATTCCTGACCTGATCGCGATCTACCAGGACGCGTCGGGCAACGCCAAGAACGTTGCACTGTCTTACGCTTCCGGCGTGGGCGGCGGCCGTACCGGCATCATCGAAACCACCTTCAAGGACGAGACCGAAACTGACCTGTTCGGCGAACAAGCCGTTCTGTGCGGCGGTACCGTTGAGTTGGTAAAAGCTGGTTTCGAAACCCTGGTTGAAGCTGGCTACGCGCCGGAAATGGCCTACTTCGAGTGCCTGCACGAACTGAAGCTGATCGTTGACCTCATGTACGAAGGCGGTATCGCCAACATGAACTACTCGATCTCCAACAACGCCGAATACGGCGAGTACGTGACTGGCCCGGAAGTGATCAACGCCGAGTCCCGTCAGGCTATGCGCAACGCCCTGAAACGTATTCAGGACGGCGAATACGCCAAAATGTTCATCAGTGAAGGCGCAACCGGCTACCCTTCGATGACCGCCAAGCGTCGTAACAACGCCGCTCATGGCATCGAAGTCATCGGCGAGCAGCTGCGCTCGATGATGCCGTGGATCGGTGCCAACAAGATCGTCGACAAAGCCAAAAACTAAGTCGTATGTATCAAGAGAAAACGCGGCCTAGGCCGCGTTTTTTCGTTTGGGAGGACGGGTTCTGGTATAAAGCTGCATCCTTTGCGTGCGAACACTCGCCGCAAGTACTTGTCGAATTTTTTTCACACCGTTGTAAGGTAAAGTCCATGAGCGAACGTCCCGAAGAGCCAAACCAGGCTTCTGACGCCGAAAGCCTGCTGCCGATCGATGAGCATGTCGAAGAAGGGCATGACGCGGAAGGCCGCAAGGTCCGGCATCGTGGTATCTATCTTCTGCCCAACCTGTTCACCACGGCGAACCTGTTTGCCGGGTTTTATTCCATCATCAATTCCATGAGTGCCCAAAGCGCCCTGGCGGCGGGTGATGCGGCGAGTGCCAGCAAGTATTTCGGCTTTGCTGCCATCGCGATTTTCGTCGCCATGGTGCTCGACGGCCTTGATGGTCGTGTAGCGCGCATGACCAATACTCAGAGCGCCTTCGGCGCAGAGTACGATTCGCTATCGGACATGGTTGCCTTTGGCGTTGCTCCGGCGTTGCTGGCATTTGCCTGGGCACTGGGTGATATGGGCAAGGTCGGCTGGATGGTTGCCTTCATCTATGTCGCGGGGGCTGCCTTGCGCCTGGCGCGTTTCAACACCCAGGTGGGAACGGCCGACAAGCGTTACTTCATTGGCTTGGCCAGCCCTGCTGCAGCGGGAGTGGTCGCGGGTATCGTGTGGGCATTCAGCGACTACGGCATCCAGGGTTCGAAAATGTCGTTCCTGGTCGCCTTGATGGTGGCTGCGGCCGGCATGCTGATGGTCAGCAACATCAAGTACAACAGCTTCAAGGAGTTCGACCTCAAGGGGCGGGTGCCTTTCGTGGCGATCCTGATAGTGGTGTTGGTGTTCGCCGTAGTTTTCAGCGATCCACCGCGCATTCTGCTGCTGGCCTTCCTGGTTTACGCGGCTTCGGGGCCGATTCAGTATTTACTGCATCTGCGTCGGGACAAAACGTTGCCTTAATGTAATTTCCCCCATACTCCGCAGTCTATTGGTGCATCAGTCCTCCAACACTGCGGAGTAGCCATGTTAATCAAACTTCCCAAAGCCTCCGATTGTCACGAATCGGATGTCACGCCTGAATCCTTCTACCTTTCTCGTCGTAGCTTGCTCGGTGGTGCGCTGGCCGGCATCGCCGCCACTGGTCTGCCGCGTTGGGCCAGTGCTGGTGATGCTTCGCGTTATGCTGATGTTGAGCCGGGCAAGGCGCCGGCCTGGTTTGCCGAAAAGCTGTCGGGAGCCAAATGGCAGGCGGTTACGGTAAAGGACGAGGCTATTACGCCGTTCAAGGATGCCACCCACTACAACAACTTTTATGAATTCGGTACTGACAAGGGCGACCCGGCGGCGAACGCAGGCTCACTCAAGACCGAACCCTGGAGTGTGGTCATCGACGGCGAGGTGGCGAAGCCGGGGCGTTATGCCTTGGAAGATTTCATGAAACCTTATCAATTGGAGGAGCGGATCTACCGTTTGCGCTGTGTTGAAGCGTGGTCGATGGTTATTCCGTGGATCGGTTTTCCGATCTCTGCTTTGCTAAAGCAGGTTGAGCCGACATCAAATGCCAAGTACATCCGGTTTGAAACGCTTCAGGACCCTAAGAGTATGCCGGGTCAGCGGTCGAGTTTCGGATTGATCGATTGGCCTTATGTAGAAGGGCTGCGCCTGGATGAGGCGATGAATCCCTTGGCGATCCTTGCTGTGGGCATGTATGGGCGGGAGTTGCCTAACCAGAATGGCGCGCCATTGCGTTTGGTGGTGCCGTGGAAGTATGGCTTCAAGAGTGTGAAGTCCATTGTGCGGATCAGCTTGGTGAGCGAACAGCCTAAGACTACCTGGCAGAGTATTGCGGCCAACGAATATGGGTTCTACGCAAACGTGAACCCTACAGTCGATCACCCTCGCTGGACCCAGGCGCGGGAGCGGCGCTTGCCGAGCGGTTTGTTCAGCCCGAATGTGCGCGAAACGCAAATGTTCAATGGCTATTCGGATGAGGTCGCTTCTCTCTATACAGGTCTCGATTTGCGGAAGAACTATTGATGCGTTATCCCATCTGGCGCATTGGCGTTTTTATAGCGGCGGCGATATGGCCGTTTTACTGGCTGTATGAAGCATGGCGTTCTGTGCTGGGGCCTGATCCTGGGAAAGTGCTGATGGATCGGTTGGGGCTTGGGACGCTGATCTTGCTATTGATCACCTTGAGCATGACACCGCTGCAGAAGCTTAGCGGGTGGGCCGGGTGGATTGCGGTGCGGCGACAGTTGGGACTCTGGTGTTTTGCGTATGTGTTTTTGCACCTGGCGGCTTACTGCGTGTTTATCCTTGGGCTTGATTGGTCGCAATTGGGAGTGGAGCTGCGTAAGCGGCCTTACATTATTGTCGGTGCGCTGGGGTTCATTTCCTTGTTGGTGCTTGCGGTGACCTCAAACCGCTATAGCCAGCGCCGGTTGGGTAGCCGTTGGAAGAAACTGCACCGTCTGGTGTATGTCATTCTGGGGCTCGGTTTGCTGCATATGTTGTGGATCGTGCGGGCTGATCTGAAGGAATGGGCTATCTATGCATCTATAGGTGCTCTGCTTTTAATGTTGCGTTTGCCTCCAGTGATGCGCCGGATCCCTCGTCTTATTGCGAAAAAAGCCCCCTCTGCAACAAAAACGTAATTATTGCTTGACGGCAAATTGTATCTGTCTATAATTCGCCCCACTTCCGGCGCAGTCGAAACTGAAAACTCCTTGGTAAACAAG